>JALZHG010000022.1 GCA_030914045.1 Chloroflexota bacterium
GATCAGCACCTGGTACGTCTTCCAACAAGGGCAGGCACACCGACCTGCCCCTACGATCTCGTCAGGAAATGAAACTTATTTGCAAGACGATCCACTGAGCGTAGCGAAGAATCTCGTCCCTCAGCACACAGCAACCCTTTTCCTTCGGTCCTAAGGTGCTGTAAGAAAGCAGGAACATTCCGGTGTGGGACGAGATTCTTCGCTGCGCTCAGAATGACAAGGCCGAGGCTTTGTTGCTGATATTCGGCTTTCGTATTCGTGCGATAGCTCTTTAAATCCCTGCAAGACGCAAGAGAGCCGCCCAGAGTAGGTACAATAGCAAAAGTGGCGTTGGGGCTTGATATCGGAAGCCCCAACGCCATTTAATTCTAGTTATTCACTGCCTGCTATGTGCCTAGCACCCTATTTAGCAGGGGTCTTAGCTCCTGGTAGACCAGGTAACGCCGGTCTCCGGGTTCTCCCACTCGTAGCCCCAGAGTTCGTACCCGAGGAGTCGCTTGGCCTCTTCGTGGGTAGACTTGTCGCCGTTGCCGGTACCGTCGCCAATCCCGTTGCGCACTTTCTCCGCGCGGGCGGCGAGCCTGGCGAGGCTGTCCAGGTACCTGTTCAGCTTGTCGAGGGCGGCCTGGGCCTGCGGGTAGGTGGGGTGGAGGTTCTTTATATCGAGCAGGCGCACCAGCACGTCCACCACCTGGCGGTAATATTCGGCAATGCCGTAGTTGGCACCGGCGGCGATAACCTTCTGGCGCTCGTGGAAGTTGGGCATCAGGTAGCCGGGCATGGCGAAGTTCATGAACACGTCGCACAGCGGCCACACGTAGTTGGGGTCGATCTGCAAGTGCGCCTTGATCGCCTCGCGGTAGAAGGTATAGTGCAGCGTCTCGTCCTTGGCGACGGTGCGGAGGATGTTGGCGAGTATGGGGTCTTCGCCGTCGGCCTTCCTCGCCACACTGACGTAGAACGCCTGGGTCGATAGCTCCTGTACCGTGGTATAGACCATACCCTCGAACGGAGTGGCCTGGCCGGGAGTCCACGCGTTGCGCAATACCTCCTTGCGGAGCTTGTGGAGGCGGTTCGGGTCGTCGTTGCGGGTCACCAGCAGGTACGTCTCCAGGATGTTGGAGTGCTGGTCCTCCTCGCTCGTCCAGGTGCGCACGAAGTCTTGCAGCACCTCAAGCTCGCCAGAGAAGATTTCGGTGAGGCCGGTGGTAAACCAGGGAAGGTTGACCTCAGTGAGCAAAGCCGTTTCGACCGCAAGAGTGAGTTCGGGTGAGATGGTGGCCTGAGATGGATGCCAGGGGTCGGTCTTGAAGTTGCGGCCGCGCTCCCACGGTATCAGGTCGTGGTAACTCCAGTCTATCTTGGTGGCACGCTCCAGGTGCAGCGTGTATAGCTCGCGGAGTTTACTCTCCAGTCTTTGGTCGGCGGCGGTCAATTTCATTTAGCGTCATGTCTCCAATCGATCTTTCACGATATAAGGTGGCTGCCGTGAGGGTAGCAATATACAGCACGCGCATACCATTAACGGCATTTAGTATAACAAATTTGAGCAATAAGCGGGCCAACCGACAATAACCGCCCGATCTGCCTGTTAGCCAGCACTTTCCGGTGTTACGTAAGTGCCCCGCGATAGCTCTGCCGTACCTATGTTTCCGAACCGTACGGGCAAGGGGTCGCAGCCGAAGATTACCTCTCCCGCCTGCAAGTGGTAGTGCAAGTGGGGGCCGAAAGAGTGGCCGGAATTGCCGAGCCTGCCGATTACCTGCCCCTGCGCCACGCGGTCGCCCTTGTTGACCCTAACGGAACCCTGCTGCATGTGGCAGAGCACGCTGTACTCCCCCGTGCCGTGGTCTATCACCACCGTGTTGCCCGCGCTGGCCCATACCGGCTCCGGCAGATCGCGGAAGGTGCTTTCATCGACGGCGTGCGGGTGTGGTTGGTCCGGCACGTCGTTGCGGGCGTAAGTCACCACACCGCCCGCCGGGGCGATAACCTCCTGGCCCCAGCCTATGAAGCTCTCATTAGTGTCCGTCACGTAGCGTAGCATGGCGTAACGTTCATCCAGCCCAATCAAGTCGAGTGCGAACTGCGTGCTCCACTCGTGGTGCCCGCCGTTGTGCACCTGGCCTCGTAAGACTACGCAGGGCGTTTTCAGAGGAAGGATTAGCTCCACCTGCTGCTCGTAGCGCGAGACCGGCACCTCCAGCGACTCGACATCGCGGCTGCCATCCGGTAGCTCCAGCTCCAACTCGCATACCACCAGGTCTACGTCAAGCGAAACCTGCTCGGAGAATTTCAGGCGCACGTCGAACAACTCATTCAGGTTGGCATGGTGCTTATGGGAGGCTGGGCCGTCGTCCGCACCGACCTTGTGTCGCACGTCCTGTATAGGCTCGAAGGCGATGCGGCTGAGAAGGGTGCGCTTGACGTGCTCCTCGCCCGCGTACAGGTCGAGCATGAGCGACACGGGTGTAGCGGGCAGGCCCGACTCCTCCCGGAGGACGAGGTCGAAGAACCAGCTTTCGGTCGCCTCATGCCCTGGATCGGGGACTTTATAGACGTTGCGCGGGATGGTGTAGAGGCTGAGTTGGTACGGATCGGGGTCCGGGGCCGAGGTTTCAAAACTGTCCATGCTGCTCCTATGTGCTGTCTCCGCATGCAAAAGGGCAACCCTAACCGGTTGCCCCTATTCAGTCGCGGTTCTCTCCTACGCGTCTACTCCGGGAACAGGTCGTCCACCGGCATGGACCAACCAGGCAAACCAGGTTCAGCCGTGGCTATTTGCCCACGGCGATAGATTGCAGGGCTGTCTGGTTCATCAGCCCGGTAGCTTTTCACAACGTCGTCGCTCAACAGGTCCACGTCCCATACTACCTGAGTACCTGCGGCAAAGTAGTCAGCGATCTTGCGTGCTATCTTTCGCTCGGCGGTAGGGCCGTAGCCGTCCTCGCTCCTCACCTCTGCCGCGAAGAGGGGTGCTCCATCGATGAACTTCATACCCAGTGGCTTGCTTGTAAAGAACGCAGCACAAGGACTGAACGACTTTCGGTGCGGCAAATTGACGATGAACGCCGCATTTTCAGTCACCGCATACCCTAGCCTGGTACGTCCGGTATATTCCCGCAGACTAATGAATATCTCGCCTGCTGCATGATTGGGCAGCATACCAGTGGGCGGTATCATCACCAACTTTCCGTTGACGATCTCAGCCTTGCCATTATCAGGAACCCCGTACAGGTCTTCGATTGTAGCTTCAGCCGCCATACTGCCTCTACGGGACGATAGACGATTTCAGGTCTCTAGCAGCTATCGTCCATCGTCCATCGTCCATTACCCTACACCACCGTGCTGAACTCCTGCACCCCAAACACCGACTTGAGCACGTCCGTTATTTCGCCCAGGGTGGCATCGGCGTGGGCGGCCTCGATGAGGGCGGGCATGATGTTCTGGTCGGACAGGGCCACGCGGCGCACGTTGTCGAGGGCTTCCTGCCAGCGTTGCGGGTCGCGTTCGGCGCGGAGGCGGGCCAGTCGCTCCCGCTGCTTCTCCTCACCCTGAGGGTCCATCTCCAGGATGGGTATCTCCAGGTCCTCGTTCACCACGTACTTGTTCACGCCCACTACCGTCTTGCGGCGGGCGTCCACCTCGTTCTGGTACTCGTAGGAGGCGCGGGCTATCTCGTTCTGGAAGAAGTTGGCTTTGATCGCCGGGATCACGCCGCCATACTCCTCGATGCGGTCGAAGTAGTCATAGCACTGGCGCTCCATCTCGTTGGTGAGGGCCTCCACGAAGTACGAGCCACCAAGCGGGTCCACCGTGTTGGTCACGCCCGACTCCTCGGCTATCACCTGCTGGGTGCGGAGGGCGATGCGCACGGCTTTGTCGGAGGGGAGGGCCAGCGCCTCGTCCATCGAGTTGGTGTGGAGGGACTGGGTGCCGCCGAGCACGCCCGCCAGCGCCTGTATCGCCACGCGCACGATGTTCACTTCCGGCTGCTGCGCCGTGAGGGACGCGCCGGAGGTCTGGGTGTGGAAGCGTAGCCAGAGGGCGCGGGGGTCTTTAGCTCCAAACCGCTCCTTTAGCTCGCGCGCCCAGATGCGGCGGGCGGCCCGGAACTTGGCTATCTCCTCGAAGAAGTCGTTGTGCGAGTTGAAGAAGAAAGAGAGCCGCCGGGCGAAGTCGTCCACGTCGAGGCCCCGGTCCACGCACCACTGCACGTAGGACAGGCCGTCGGCCAGGGTGAAGGCCAGCTCCTGCGCGGCGGTAGAGCCTGCCTCGCGGATGTGGTAGCCGGAGATCGACACCGGGTTCCACTTGGGCATCTCTTTGGCGGCGAACTCAATCGTGTCCACCACCAGGCGCATGGAAGGCTCCGGCGGGTAGATGAAGGTATTCTGGGCGATGTACTCTTTCAGGATGTCGTTCTGCGTGGTGCCGCCCAACGCGCTACGCGGGATGCCGCGCCGCTCGGCAGCCGCGATGTAGAAGGCCCACACCACCGCAGCCGGGCCGTTGATGGTCATCGAGACGGTCACTTGGTCAATAGGGATGTCCTTGAACAGCAACTCCATGTCGAGCCGGGACGACACGCCCACGCCCACCTTGCCGAACTCGCCATAGGAGAGGGGGTCGTCCGCATCGATGCCATAGAGGGTGGGGAAGTCGAAGGCGGTGGACAGTCCGGTCTGCCCGTGTTCCAGCAGGTAACGGAAGCGCTCGTTGGTCTCCTCCACCGAGCCGAAGCCCGCGAACATGCGCATGGTCCAGTAGCGAGAGCGGTACATGGTAGGGTGGATGCCGCGCGTGTACGGGTACTCGCCTGGGAAGCCAAGCTCCTGCATGTAGTCGAAATCGCCCAGGTCGGCGGGGGTGTAGATGCGCTCGATAGGCTCGCCGGAGATGGTGGTGAAATGGGCCGCGTCGGTGCGCTCCGGCATTTTACCGAGGGAAGGGGCGACGGTGTTTTGCTCCCAACGCTGCCGCTCCTCCGCGATGCGCTGCTGTTCGGGGGAGAGTTGGGCTGTGCGTTGCTTGCGTCCCGCGCCGTTGCGGTACCGCGCTCGCCCGTTCTCCTTGCTCTTGCCGTTGCTGCTGTTTGAGGCTTTGCCTGTTGGCCTCGAAACGGTATCGACCATGTGAGTCACTCCTTCGTGAGGGGCGGTCCTGCATGCTGAAAACTGCTGGAAATGACCTATTCAGGGACTATTATACACGCTACAAACGCAAAATAGGTGAGAACGAGGCTTTCCCTACAAGAGATAACAAGTTTTAGGCCAATAGAAAACTCACTCAGCCAGATGGCAGCGCGGATTTTGACAAATGCTAGTAGCCGTACTAATATGTTGTTAAGGTGTGGTGTGTTTTGAGTCACCGTCTTAATTGAGGGAGAAGTAGATTATGGATGCGATGTGGATTGCAGTTATCGTTCTAATCGTGGCTGTGGTTGCTGTAGCAGTTATAGTGCGGTCCCGTCAAGGCATAAAATTGGAACTTAAAGGACCGGCAGGCATAGGTTTAGACGTAAGTGCGTCCAATCCTGAGCCCCTAAGCTCTGCTGGTGTAACGATGGACAGGGTTCGAAGCACCTCTGGAACTATTACGGCAGAAGATAACACTGGACGTGGTGCAGACATGCGTAATGCTGAGGCATATGGAGATATACGTGCCTCTAGCTCAACACCGAATCGAGATAGCCACCCAAAAGTTTGACCCCGGAGAGAACCGGGGTCAGCGTCAGCATCGCTAATACTGAGGCCTCAGGTAATATCACTGCAGTAGGTGGAGATTACAATAATTATCAAGCTCCACCTGTGTCAGTCAGGGCTCTCTATCAGCTTCGTGATCCAGTGAGTGACTTTGTTGGTCGTGTAGCGGAAGTTGGTGTAATTGCAGAGGCGTTTATACAAGCAAGTGAGTCTAACCTAAGCGCCATTTGCGGCGTCCGAGGACTTGGAGGTATCGGGAAAACAGAAGTCGCTTATGCTGTCGCAAGTAGGGTCAGAAGCGCTTTTCCCGACGCACAAGTGCTGGTGGAATTGGGGGGTTCTTCCAAGAACCCCCTATCTCCAGAGGATGCTCTCAAAAAGATAATCCGTGCCTTTGAGCCAGTAGCACACCTTCCTGACGATCTATCCAGCCTCCAAGGAGTCTATCGCTCGTTATTGCATTCTAAGCGTGTGCTCATTTTTGCAGATAATGCTGCTGGTTCTAATCAAGTAGCTCCTCTCGTGCCGCCTGCTGGGTCCGCTTTGCTTTTCACTAGCCGGCTACGGTTTAGTGTACCTGGTATGCTGCCTCTCGACATTGGTAGTCTATCACTTGAAGAAGCAATCAATCTGTTGATCGCTATTTGTCCTCGTATTGGGGAGAGTGCTCCCGAACTCGCTCGGCTCAGTGGGTGTTTGCCACTGGCGTTACGCGTAAGTGGCAGCTTGCTGAAAAATGACGCGACTAGAAATGTGAGTGTGTATGTGGAGCAACTGCGGGATGTTCGAGCTCGCTTAGTTGGCTTGAGGGATCCTGAGGATCCTACATTGGATGTAGAGGCATCGCTCCAATTAAGCTTTGATTCCCTAGATATGAGAGCCCAAGAAACTCTTAGGCAACTGAGTGTATTTCCATCCAGCTTCGAGTCTAGCTCGGCGGCTAAAGTAGTGGAGCTACAGGATGTGGAAGTTACAACTCAGGAAGGATACCAGCATATCATACGCGAACTGCTCAGTAACCTTTACAGGCGTAGCCTTTTAGAATGGGACGCAACGCTAGAACGTTACGGAATGCATGATTTAGTAAGAGTTTTTGCTACTCAACAGTTAGTTGATGACCCCCGTCTCCCCTACCGGCATGCGTTCACCTATGCCATGGTAGCTCGCTATGCCGCGGATCTCTACAATGCAGGTGGTGAAAGTACATACGAGGGATTAGCTCTCTTTGACGTCGAGAGAACCAACATAGATGCTGGATGGAATTGGGTTTGCAGCAGAGCACAAGATGGTGTTGTAGAAGCTTATTCCTTTGTCATTTTGTACACACAAGCGCTAAAGAACATACAGTCGGTGCGCTACCATGCCCAGCGCGACCTCATCCCTAAACTTAGAGTTGCCCTAGAAGTAGCAAAACACTTTGATGATCGTCGCTTGGAAGCTTCCTTCCTAAACGAACTAGGCATTCTGCACACTCATAGTAGCGAGCCCCAACTTGCAATCAACTATCTAGAATCTGCACTGATAACCGCTCGTGAAACTGAGGACTTACAAGCTCAAGCAGATGCTCTTGGCAACTTGGCAATTGCACATTCACATTTGGGCCACACGCAAGTAGCACTGGACTTTTATGAACAGCAGATTGAGATATTACGTGCATCTGGTGAGACGATGGGCTTAGAGGTGGCACTAGGAAATCTTGGTCATACATACACACGAGTAGGTGATGCTCATAAGGCAATAGATTACCATCAGCAACTACTAGAGTCAGCTAACAAATCACAGAATTTCCGCATTAAGGCCAATGCACTTCTAGGGATTGGTATTGCTTATTCAAACTTAGGAAATGCGAATGAGGGTATCAGATACTTTGGTGAAGCATTGCCTCTCTTACGTAGTATTGGCGATCAGCGTCAGGAAAGTGCCGTGCTGGTCAATTTGGGAATTGCTCATCTTGATCTTGGTGAGTTGAACCTATCTCAGGAATGCCTACAGGCTGCATTGCGGTTGACGCGTGAGACTGGTGATCGCCGCTTCGAAAGCCTTAGTCTGCTCTATATAGGTGACATTTCTGGCATGGTCGGTGATCTGATGGCCGGAATTCATTATCAAGAAGAGGCCCTAGAACTTGCGCGTACTGTTGGCGACAAACTTATTGAGAGTAGCATTCTGTATAAGTTAAGTCAGAATTATCTTGACGCTGGCAATATCAGTGCAGCCATGCAAGCTATAGAAGAAGCTTTGGCATTTGCAAAGGAACAAGGTGATACCTGGGGTGTCGCAAACTACAATTGGCAAAAAGGCCACGTACTGGTAAGAAGTGGGCACCTGCAGCAAGCTATTGAGTGCATGGATATCTTAGTGTCATATGAGCGCGAAGTTGGTCACAGCAACTATCACAGTCACCAAGCTCTTCTGAATGATCTACGTAATAGGGCAAGTATCAGGCCGTCCGATTGAAACACCCCCCATATGTCTCTTCATATGCTGCCGATGCTGCTAGTCAGCCGTTTGGTTGACGAACTGCCACCACCTCTCGAACCGCGCTTGGTCCCACGGCTCCAGAACGGCGGCGTGCATGCGGTAGACGTATGTAGGGGTGATGTGGTGGCCGCCCGTCAGGTACTTCACCCAATCGCCCGCCTGCTGCTCTTCCTCGATATCGACTTCGGTGTATTGTATGCCGGCCTGCTGGAAGTAGGCTACTGCCGCATCGCTGTCTTCGCACCAGGAACGCCGGAGCACTCTGATAGGTTCGTTCTGCATGTCTCTCTCCTATTCCTTAGATTCAGTAGGCTTTGCAGTTTCGGGCACGTTGCTACGTACCAGCGACATCGCGGCTACCCCGGTGAGGATCACCAGCATCCCTGCGACCCCAAACCAACTGATCTGCTCGCCCGCGAAGCCTACGCCTAGCACGACGGCCACCACCGGGTTGACGTAGGCGTAGCTGGTGGCGAGGGCGGGGCGCACGTTGTTCAACAGGTACATGTAGGCGCTAAAGGCTATCAAGGCGCCGAAGATGATGAGGTAGACCAGCGCGCTGATGGAGGCGGCCGACGGGGCGCTCTTGAAGCTCTCGCCCAGTATGAGGCTTATCACCACGAAGAACGCGCCCGCTGACAGCATCTCGGCGGCGCTTGCCATCAGGCCCGTGGGCATCGTCAAGCGCCTGCTCCAAATGGAGCCGAAGGACCACGAGATGGTGGCACCAATAAGCGCGATTGTGCCGATGGGGTTGGCTTGCAGGTCGCTTTCGAGGGTGAGCATCGCCACACCTATGAGGCCCAACGCGATGCCGCCCCACTCCAACCGCCGGGGCCAGTTACCCCACAGCCCGCTGAACAACGCCGCAAAGAGGGGTGTGGTCGCGATCATCAGCGCGGCTAGCGCGGAGGAAATGCTCTGCTCCGCGTATACCACCAGGCCGTTGCCGCCCACGAGCAGCAAGGTGCCCACTATCGCCGCCCCGCGCCACTGCTTCCGGGAGGGGTTAGCGTGCCCGCGCAGCCTCAAGAAGCCGTAGAGCAGCGTGCCCGCGATGAGAAAGCGTATCGCGGCCATCATAAAGGGCGGGAAGGTCTCTATCGCTATCCTGATGCCGAGGTAGGTAGAACCCCAGATGAGGTATAACGCTATGAGCGCAAGGGCAATAGCCAGCCGGTTGTCTTTGCCTTCGTTAGCCTCTTGTGTCGTGGGGATAGCCTTGCTTATTGCCTGGTCTCTTGTCGCCATGATTCTGATATCCTGCCTTAGACTTTTATAGGTACTATGGTTTGAAGCCCAATTGAGAGGGGAAAGCTCCACCATGTCATTTCGAACGCAGTGAGAAATCTCGTCCCTCACCTCGATGTTGCGCTTTTCGCATGCTCCCAAGGAGTAATATGGTGCTCTGCCCCTCTCGTTTCTAGGAAATGTGGTACTTGGGTGCTGAGGGACGAGATTTCTCACTGCGTTCGAAATGACAAAGTCGGGGCCGTGGGCATACCCTCCTCTATCATCGCTTGTGAGATAGCATCTGTACTATTGCCCAATGTCTATATATCTATCTGCCTGCTTCTAGGCCCTCCCTGCGCAGATTCGACTACCGTCTGCATTAGATGCGTGCCTGCCTTGAGCGTCTTGCCCTCAGTATCATAGGCCGGGTCGTAGGCGCTCAGGGTGGCGGCTTTGATGGTGAAGCGTCGGGCGATTTCTCTGATGGCGGCTTCTACTTCGCTTACCGGCAGTCCTCCGGGGGTGCTGTACTTGTTGGCTGGAGCCTCATCGTGGTCCAGCGCGTCCACATCGAGGTGCAGGTAGACTTCGTGGGTGCGCGATTGTAGCTCCTCCAGGCCGGGTTGCAACTTCGAGGCCAGGCCACTTTGCTGCACCTCCGAATATTGTATCACCGTGACTTGGGACGCATCCAGGTTATCCCGCTCGCCGGGGTCGAGATCACGGGGAGCTACGAGCAGCACCCGCGCCTCCGCTACAGGTTCGACTTGCCCCGCACTCATGCGTAGGTCGGCGTGGCACCTGCCGGTGGCGATCGCCAGGGTCATGCCGTCGAGGAAGCCGCTTTGGGTGGTCTGGGGCGTGTTGAAATCGCCATGTGCGTCGAACCAGATGATGCCGGTGGACTCGGTCCCCACTCCGGCCAGTACGCCGATTGAGGTGTTGCACAAACCCGCCAGCACCAGGGGAAAGTAGTCTTCGTCCCCCGCCTTACGCACGGCAGATGCTACACGGCGGTTGACTTCTACAATCGCACTGTAGTCGTCAGCAATGGGCGCGTCGAGCCGTACTTTGTCCAGCCGCACGTGGTGCCCCGCCCGCCGCAACACGTCCGCCGCGCCTGCTTCCACGTAGCGGGCGGGACCGGCACCCATTGAGACGCCTTCCCGCCCGAAGTAGTACGGCACTTCCACCAGTGCGACCTTCATTACCCTGCTGCCTCCGCGTAGTCATGGGAGGCTACATGGTGCTCGGTGTCCAGCAGGGTCTGCTTGCGCTCCATGCCCCACCTGTAACCGCCCAGGCTGCCGTCTTCCTTTATCACACGATGGCAGGGCACCACCAGGGCCACCGGGTTGGTGGCGCACGCCCTGGCGACGGCACGTACCGCAGTCGGCTGCCCTATGTCCGTCGCTACCTGTAGGTAGGAGCGGGTGCTGCCGTACGGTATGGCTCGCAACGCCTCCCACACGCGCCACTGGAACGCCGTGGCCCGCACGTCGAGGGGTAGGTCGAGGTGGGGCTGCTTGCCCGACAAGTGGGCCAGTATCGCCTCCACCCACTCGCCCAGGACGGTATCGTCCCTCTGCAAATCGGCTGCGTGGTACTCGTCGCGCAGCGTAGCCTCTAGCTGGGTGTCGCTGTCGCCCATGCGGACCGCGCATATACCGCGCTCGGTGGCGGCTACCAGCAGCCTTCCTAGCGGCGATTGTGCGATTGTGTAGTAGACTTGCGTCTGCGCGCCTCCCTTGCGGTACGTGGCGGGGGTCATGCCAAGTTGGCCGGCGGCTTTACCGTACAGGCCGCTGCTGGAGTTGTAGCCCGAGTCGTACAGGGCGTTGGTGACCGTCTCGCCCTCTCGCAGACTCTCCTTCAGGCGGCGCACGCGGCATGCCTCGGCGTACTGGCGCGGGCTGATGCCCATGACGCGCTTGAACACCCTTTGCAGGTGGTAGGGGCTGAGACCCACAGCCTCGCTCAACTCGTTCAACGAGACCGCGCCCTCATCCTCCGGCTCTCGCTCTATCAGGCGGCACACCCGCTGCACCAAGCCCAGGTGGGGGTCGCGCACCTCGGCGTCTACCGGCTTGCACCGCAGGCACGAGCGGAAGCCCGCCTGCTGTGCCGCTTCCGGTAGGGGGAAGAAGCGCACCTGCTCGCGCCGCGGCCTGCGAGATGGGCACGACGGCCTGCAAAATACACCCGTAGAGCGCACTCCGTAGACAAACGCCCCATCCAGCCCGGAGTCCCTGCGCGACACCGCTTCCCAGCAGCTATCATCGCTCAACAACGTCTTTTCCTCTATCAACTCTGTCATTGCTATACTCATTACTGTTCCCTCCTATGCACCTATGATAAGGCAAGGCATAGGAGGGCGCTATCAGATTCTTGCGCGTCAAACTTGGCGATATATGAGGATAGCACACCTGTGGGGTACACGTAAGCGCCTCCGGTACCATCTTTGAGTCGTATAATAGGCGTAGGGGCGAACGAGGCCGCTCTCAGGAGAATGCTCGGGTGCAAGTTCACAGGTTGGACCTACATGGTTACATAGTGGCGGACGCGATGCAGGCGTTCCGGCGCGCCTACAACAGGCTAGCCGAGAGCGGGCGGGGCCACGCACTGGAAGTGATCCACGGCAAGGGCACGATAGACGAAGGCAGCGCCATACGCGCCGAGCTACGCAGCTACCTCAAGAGCCGGGGCAAGCGCATCTCCGGCTTCGACGCCCAGCTCCTCATGCGAGGGGCCGACTACCTCCTGGAGGGCTGCGGCACGCTCGCCTACATGCACGGCGAAGACCTGGACCGCAACGCCGGGAAGACGGTAGTGGTGCCGCTCAGACGCCTGGGAGGGGGAGGCTGAAACGTGAAACGTGAAACGTGATGCGGCTTGGGGTATTTGGTACGTGAATACTACATTGTTGCTAGTGCAGGACCAAGCCCCGCCTTTGTCATTCTGAACGCAGTGAAGAATCTCGTCCTCTATGCAGGTATGGCCCTTTTCTTACGGATTGGTGCTGGTCCTCAGACGTGTACCGTACTAAAGGTGCTACCTGGGTGGTCGGAGAACGAGATTCTTCACTGCGTTCAGAATGACAGGGAGGAGCTTGGTCGCCACAGTTCTACAGTATCCCTATACCACCTTCTTGAGATCCTTCACTGCGTTCAGGATGACAGAAGGGCCTTGGTCCCGTAGAACCTATAGCGTCCCTTCCACGCAGCGACAATAGCAAGCCGCATCACGTTTCACGTTTCACGTTTCAGACCCCTACTGCCGCTGGCATGGAACGTGCCCTTCACCTCACCAACTATGTTGGGGCGAGCGCATAGAATCGAGCGCATGGCAGGTGACTCATCGTGGCGAATACCACTTCTAACGTAAAAAGCGCGGCACAGGGTGCCAGGGAGAAAGCTGAGGATTCCTCTGATGGCGGATGGATAGAGTGGCTGTCGCGGTTCGGGTACGCGGTGCGTGGCGTGCTGTATATAGTGATAGGCATACTGGCGGTGCAGGTGGTGTTGGGCCAGGGGGGTAACACGAGTGGAAAGGACGGCGCTATTGCCGCCATAGGCAACCAGACCTTCGGGGAGATGCTGCTGGTGCTCACAATCATCGGGTTGGCGGGCTACTCGCTATGGGGCTTCGTCCGCACTATTCTCGATCCCTTCAAGCGCGGCAGCGGCCCCAAGGGACTCGCCCAACGTGGGGGTTATCTAGCCAGCGCATTGGTCTACGGTGGCCTGATCTTCCCGACGGTTAGATTTCTGCTGCACCCAGGCGACGAGCAGCAGCAGGGCGGCAATTCCACCGCCGACTTTTCGGCGTGGCTGCTGTCGCACCAGCCTGTGGGCCAGTGGCTGCTCATCCTCATCGGGGTGGTGGCCTTCGGCGGCGGGCTGGGGCAGGTGTGGCTGGCGTTCTCCGGCGACTTCCAGAAAGACCTCAAGTTCGGAGAGATGAGCAGCGATACTAAGGACCTGGCTAGGCGCATGGGCAGGGCGGGCCACGCGGCGCGGGGAGTAGTGTTCGCCATGATAGGGTTTTTCATCGCCAAGGCCGCCTGGGACGCCGACCCCGGCCAGGCAAGGGGCCTCGACGGCACTCTCCAGACGCTGGCGCAACAGCCTTACGGTCCGCTGCTCCTGGGTGCCGTAGCCATCGGCCTGATGGCGTTCGGGGTGTATTCGATTATGTGCGCCCGGTGGATCAAGATTAGCAAGTCTGACAGGTGAAACGGGGGAATCTGAAACGCTAAACGTGAAACGTGATGCGGTTTGCTCAATAGGGTACGTGAATTGAAGTTTGATCCTGTTGCGGAACCCTGTCCCACCTTGTCATCCTGAGACGAGAAACGAGTCGAAAACTATAGAGCCTTCTTGACTATTGCTGCTATCCTTCTCTGGCTTTAATTCGTCGTATCATTTGAGTAAGGCAGGCATGAGGAAATATCTATGATGCTAGCCGAGGTGCTACAACAACTTGATACCTTGACGGACGAGCTGACCATCTATGCCGAAGCGAATCCACAATGGCGGCCTGACTCGAAAGCTGCGGCCCATCTGAATTCAGGTGGCACGACACAGCCAATCAATGTAGATGGAGCAGAGTTGGAGTATCTCCTGGAGGTAGACATCGCCAGGGAGGTAATCAATGTATGGAGACAGTGGCACAACGGACAAAGCCCGTCAGCAAACGAGATGTGCGAGGCAGTCATTTACTACGCCACTCAGGATGCCTATTTGCCTCCACGTTCGCGCTCCTGAAACAGACGCTAAAGTTTGCAGATAGAACCTAGATGGCGAACCTTCAGCAACATTATCTGTCTACTCAGCATCGTCTCGATACCACCTTCTTGAGATCCTTCGCTACGCTCAGGATGACAGGGGGGACTTGGTTCAGGTATGCCGAGGGGGTCGCATTCACGTACCAAATACATGAGCCCCATCACGTTTCACGTTTCACGTTTCAGAACCCCATAGCCGCCTTCAACTGCTCCCATGCCTCGGCTGAGACGGCCCCGCCTGTGGCCTGATCGTGGCCGTAGCCGTACTCCATTTCGTTGGGTGGGAGGGCGTGGCGGAAGCGGGCGAGGAACTCTAGCAGGTTGGTGCTCGTGGAGGTACGGGCGCTGAAGGCTACCCTGCCGGGCAGGAAGCCCCGGTTGGCGGCTATCACGATGTAGCCCTTGAGCCTGCCGTGCCAGCTTTGGGCCAGAAGTGGGTGTACGCGGCTTGGGCTGCTGAACTCGAGCAGGGCCACCTTCTCGGTCTTGCTGAAGCGGGGAGCCAGCCGCTTCGCCTCATCGAGGGCCTGCTTCACCTCCTGCCTGCCTTGCCGGAGGGTGTCGATGTCCGCCCCTTCGCCTTCGACTATCTCCCTCGCGCTGTCGGCATCCCTCAGCACCCGGAAGGCGGCTTCCCCGGCGTAGAGGCTGCTCCTCTTGGCGGCGTTGAGGAGGGTAGTGGCCTCGCGTACCCACTTCAACTTCTGCTCCCTGGCCGCCCGGTCAAGCTCTGGGTGTGCGGGTCCGAGGTCGCCCAGGTTGCCTATAGCCGCCACCCACGCTTTGTCGGCCACTTCGCCCCGGCTGTTACACAGGAGATATGTGAGGAGGCTGGAGGTGGGCACCGGGTCCCAATCATAGCCGGAGATGTACCGGACGTAGCTGGCATCAGGTTCGCCGCTAGGGCGGTGATGGTCTACCAGGAGCGTAGGTACTTCGTGCATGATGATGCGGCTGGATACTCCCAGGTCCAGCACGAACAGGGCGCGGGGGTGCGCCCTAGCCACGTAGCCCCTAGTGGAGGGTGTGAAGGCGTTTTCTCCCTTTGGTGGGTGCTGCACCTCAATTAAGTTGGGGTCCGCACCTCTCCGCGCCAACAAGTGCCACAGCACCACGCCCGCGCCCAGACCATCCACGTCCAGGTCGCACAGGATGAGCATCTTGCGGTCGAGCCGCAGCCCGCTGATGAACTGCTCGAAAGCGGATTGAGCGTGGGGGAGGCGGTTGCCGTAAAGCGGGTCGGAGGCGGAAGTGCTATCGGGGGTGCTCATGTATTGGCTTATGGCACGTGGAAGCTGGCCGTGTGGGTCAATTCACCTTCGGCGGGGTTGTTCCGAAAGATGACAGTCTGGTTCTCGGTCTCGCCACCGTCGAGGAACTGCACCTGGAACTGCATCGTTTCGGGGTCGCCTTCTCCCGTGTCGAGGGAGAGCATCACCTCCACGTTCTCTGCCGTCCTGTCGCCGTTGTTGGTGATGTCCAACGACAGGTAATAGCTGTCGCCCTCCTGCCTGACCTCCTCCATAAGCGGCTTCACCTCGATGATAGGCGGGCGGTTGCCACGGGCGAATACCTGGTAGACAAGCCCGCCCACTAGGGCCAGCACAATAGCCACGCTGACGAGCAGGCTGACCCATTCGGCGGTGGTGCGCTCTTGCCTTTCGCCCCTGTCTTGGGGGCCTTCTTTAGCCTGCGTTTTGTCCCTGTCGCGGTCGTCGCTCATATAAGGACCCTCGCTGCTGCTCCGCCTATGGCTGCGGGCAGTCCGAGCACCAACGTCTTGGCTACTATGCTTGGGAGAGGCTCGCTCAAGTCTACCTGGCTGAAGATGAGCAGGGCACCGAAGGCTACGAGCAACGCTACAATATAAGAGGCCGCCGTTTCGCTGATAGGGCGCTGGAACGGTCCGTGACTCTGGTCCTGCTCGCGGGGGCTGAAGCCGCTGACGAAGACGATCATGTATGTGATCGCCAGGCTTAAGCCGATGAGCGCAAGCTCCTGTCCGGGGCTGAGTTGTGCCGCCAGCATCGGCACCTCCTCGGTGGGCGCTATGCTGAAGCCGATGAAGAGCGCGCCGCCTATAGTCCTCGCCAGGTCGAGCAGGGTGGCCTTCCAGTGGCTGCCTTGCTCGCTCTCAACTTCGTCCATCTTGTCTTGCCCCCTGGCAAGCAGCACGTTGGCCGCCGAAGCGCCGAGGCTGAGGGGCAGCACCTGCACCGTAATCCTGCCGAGGAGGCTGTGCATCGAATCGCCAATGCCTATCTGGTTCAGGACCAGCAGCACCACGGTGGAAGCTACTACACCAATCGCCAGAGCCTCGACGGCCTGCGCTACGTGGGCGAAGAACGACCGCTCTTCCTTGAACCCGGCGAAGGAGGCCAGCATCAGGTTGGCCCCGAAGGCCACCGCTACTATGATAAGCAGGCGGAGCGGTTCTGTGTAATTGCCGATCCACCACATCTCCATCGTGAACAGGAGCGGCACCCCGAACAGAAACGCCCCACTCATGCCGTGGGCGATGTCGTCAAGCTCTTTCTGCCAGGACCCTGCTTGTGGCTTGCTCATGGTTCTGAAACGTGAAACGTGAAACGTGATGTTGGTTTGTGATATAGAACGTCGTGTGTAGCGGCAGTGTTACTACAGCCGCATCACGTTTCACGTTTCACGTTCAGAACCCAGCCAGTTCAGGACGGTTTGCATGAACCATTCGGGGCGGTTATGGTGCACGGTGTGGCCTACAGCGGGCACTGTGTGGAAGGTGGCCTCCGGGATGCGGGAAGCGAGATCGCGGGTCATGTCGGGGGTGGCGAAAGGGTCTAGCTCGCCGCTGATGAGGAGGGTGGGGCAGCGAATTTCGTGGGCGCGGGAGAGGCTGATGTCGCCGCCCCTGGCTAGAATGGCTTTGGAGGCAGTACTCCAACTCTGCATGGTGGCGTGGCCCGCTTCTTCGCCATACTGCTGTTTGATGTAGTCGCTCCAGCCTTGCAGGTCTTCAGTGGGGTAGTCAAACATGTTGTAGATGGCATCCAGGGTGGGTGCTATGTCGCCCGTGCCCAGCGTGCCGCCCGCTCCCCAAACGATCAAAGACCGTACTAAGTCGGGGTAGTGCACCGCCATGAGCAGGGCCACCTCGCCGCCGTCGCTGAAGCCTGCCACGTGTGCCTTCTGTATGCCGAGGTGGCGCAGTAGGGCTGACATGGTGTGTGCGTCTTCCAGGTAGAAGTCGGGGGAGTACTCTCTAGGTATCGGCTGGGAACGGCCGGAGCCGGGGAGGTCGGCGGCGATTACGTGGTAGCTCTGTGCCAACCCACTGATTAGCTCTTCCAGGTCGCTAATGTCCTCGGTGAAGCCGGGGAGGACTAGTATTGGCTCGCCCTCGCCTCGCTCCTCGTAGTAGACGCGGGTTCCATCGTGCTCAAAGTATGTCATATTAGTTCCTCGTGGGGGCATGGTGCGACACCGATGTACTCATAACCCCTCGTTGAATTGCTGAGACCAAAGCCCCACCTTGTCATCCTGAGCGCAGCGAAGGATCAGGTGGGTAGGCGAGAGTCCTCAACATTGGAGATGCTGGTGGCATTAGGAACTATGTGCTCCAAAAGCAAGAGTCAGGAACGGGCTACTGATCCTTCGCTACGCTCAGGATGACAAGGGGGAGAGTGGTCTGTGGACGTAGCACATGGCTCCCACATGCCAACCATGTTAGCTTGTGGACGCGCGTGCTGCTTTGAGCAGGTTGGAGGCAATCACCACGCGCTGTATCTGCGAGGTGCCTTCGTAGATTTCGGTCACTTTGGCATCGCGGAAGAAGCGCTCCACCGGGTACTCCTTGACGTAGCCGTAGCCCCCGTGAATCTGCAAGGCCGCGTGGGCGCTCCGCATGGCTAGCTCGGTGGCGAAGACTTTAGCCATGCTCGCCTCTTTGCTGACGCGCTGCCCCTTGTCCTTCATCGTGGCCGCGCGGTAGAGGAGGAGGCGGGCGGCGCTGAGGCCCGTCGCCATGTCGGCCAGCATGAACTGGATGGCCTGCTGGTCGGAGATGGGGCCGCCGAACTGCTCGCGGGAGAGGCTGTAGTTGCTGGCCTCCTCGAACACGCGCTGGGTGATGCCCACGCCCTGCGCCGCGATGCCGATTCGCCCACTATCGAGCAGCGACATAGCGATCTTGAAGCCCTCGCCCTCGCTACCAAGCAGGTTCTCGGCGGGCACCTCGGCGTCCTCGAAGATAAGCTGGTTGGTCTCGGAGGCGCGGATGCCCATCTTGTTCTCCGGCTTGCCGACGCTCAGGCCGGGGGTGTCCCTGGTGACCAGGAAAGCCGAGATGTTGCGCGAAGCCTTGTCGGAGTTGCCGGTGACGGCGAAGGTGATCGCCACGTTGCAGGACGCGCCGGACGTTATCCAGGTCTTGGTGCCGTTGAGCACGTACACGTCACCCCGCTTGGTCGCCGTGGTGCGCATGGCTACCGGGTTCGACCCGGCGTGCGCTTCGCTGAGAGCGTAGGCACCAAGCCACTCGCCGGAGGCCATGCTGGAGAGATAGCGGTGCTTTTGCTCCTCGGTGCCGTATTCGAGCAGCGCGCCGCACGCCAGCGAGTTGTGCACCGACAGCACGGTACCGAGCGCGGGCACCACCCGGTTGATCTCCTCCAGCATGAGGATGTAGGTGAGGGTATCGGCACCCACGCCGCCGTACTCGTCCGGCACGATCATGCCCGCGAAGCCGAGCTGCCCCATCTTGCGGAACATGTCGAGTGGGAAGTGGTGCTCTTCGTCCCACTCCATCGCATGGGGTTCAAGCTCGCGCATGCCGAAGTCGCGGGCGGTGTCGCGGATGAGGATTTGTTCGGGGGAGAGGTCTAGGTTCATAGGACTGCCTAATTATCAGTGACTTTATAGTGTGCCATCGTCATGAGTCAGTTTAGTCTTGCAAATAGATGAGAATGCCTTGGCCTATCGTTATTAACAACAGTGATTGTATGACTGTAACAGCTATTAAGCTTCCGTGTAAGGCTTTCTCAACAAGACTCAATTCTGCCCACCGCGCTCGTAAGTTCCCAACCTGTGCAACGGCGGGGATAATCATTCCATAGGTAGCGAGAGGCCACACTAACCAGTAGGAGGCATAGTAGACATAGAGCCCTGGCCCTTCCCAAGCAAAGGGCCACCAGTTCCTCGGGTCGAGTCCCCCGGTGTGCACGATGTTATATACTTCTTGTCCGTGTGGGCGGTTGTAGAAGTACGGCCAATATAACAGTAGTGCACACAGCAGGAGATTAACGACGAAGGCACCGCTGAGTATCCAAGTTCCTCTTTGCCCTGGCCGAGCCGTATGTGGTGTGGGGGTATCCCATGCGATAACCTTACCTTGCTGTTGTTGTTGTCGCATGTTACTTGCTGTACCTAAGCCACGCCCGCTGCCACACCCCTCTTGGCTTCCTTGAGCAGTTGGCGGGCAATTACCAGGCGCTGGATTTCGCTGGTACCCTCGCCTATCTCGGTGAGGCGCACGTCGCGGTAGTAGCGCTCGACCTGGGCCTCGGTGATGTAGCCGAAGCCGCCGTGCACCTGGATAGCCTTGTGGCAGGCTTCCTCGCCCACTTCCGAGGCGAACAGCTTTGCCATAGCCGCCTGCTTGGTGAACGGCCTCTTCTGGTCCTTTATCCAGGCTGCTTGATAGACCATGAGGCGGGCGGCCTCCAGCTTGGTCGCCATGTCGGCCAGCATGAACTGCACCGCCTGGAAGTTGGATATGGGCTGGCCGAACTGCTCGCGCTCGTTGGAGTAGCGTATGGCAGCATCGAGGGCCGCCTGCCCCAACCCCACCGCCATCGCGCCGATGGAGATGCGGCCGCCGTCCAGGATCTCCAGGAACCCCTTGAAGCCCTCGCCCTCCGCGCCTAACATGTTCTCGGCGGGCACGCGCACGTTCTCGAAGAAGACCGGCGACGTGATAGAGGAGCGCAGGCCCATCTTGTCCTCGTCCTTGCCGAAGGTCACGCCCGGAGTGTCGCCCTCCACCACGAACGAAGAGATGCCCCTGGAGCCGGTGGCGGTGGGGTCGGTCTTGGCGGTGATGACCATCACGCCCGCGATACGGCCCGAAGTCATGTACAGCTTGGAGCCGTTGATAACCCACTCGCCGTTGTCGCGGACGGCCACCGTCTTGGTGCCGCCCGCGTCTGAGCCTGCCTGCGGCTCGGTGAGGCCGAACGCGCCTATCATCTCGCCCCGCGCCTGCGGCACCAGGTACTTGCGCTTCTGCTCGTCGGTGCCGAACAAGTAGAAGGGCGAGGCACCCAGCGAAGTGTGCGCCGCCAGGGTCAGGCCAAGAGAGCCGTCCGCGCGGGAGACCTCTTCCACCGCTATGGCATAGGAGATGGTGTCGCCGCCCGCGCCGCCGTACTCCTCGGGGAAGGGCACGCCCATGAGGCCAAGCGCGGCCATTTTCTTGATGATGTCGTGTGGGAACTCATGGGTCTTGTCGCGCTCGATAGCGCCAGGGGCGATTTCGTTGTCAGCGAAGTCGCGAACGGTGTCGCGGAAAAGCTTATGTTCTGGGGAAAGCTCGAAATCCATGTAAAGGGCCTCCTCGTTGAGGTCGGGGTTTGTTGGGGTCGAAATGCGGGCCGCAAAAGGCCACGATACCATCAGTAATAAGCTAAGTATATTCTTATGGCGTAGTGCAGTCAATGCACGTACTGTGCCGCCCACCCCCGTTGCAAACCCGTTTACACGAACCAAGTTTCCCTGTGTCATTCTGAACGCAGTGAAGAATCTCCTCCTCTATGCAGGTATTTCACCTTTCCTTTGTGCTACTGTTGCTTGGAGAAAGGGGCAACCGTGTGCTGAGGGACGAGATTCTTCGCTAAGCTCAGAATGACAAAAAGGGGCTTCGGTCCTGTGGTAGCAACTATCAAGAAAGGGCGGCTGATTCTGAGCGAAGCGAAGAATGACAAAGGCGGGAGATGGTCCTCTCAGTTCAACAGCATCCCTACTCACCTTCTTTAGATCCTTCACTGCGTTCAGGATGACAGAGGGGGCCATAGTCTTAGGGTCCAGCCTTGAAACAGCCAGGCTGTTCGTCTTTTAGTCTGCCGCTACGTCCTTCTGCATGGTGAAGAGCGGCGTGCCAAACAGATCGTGCGGACCCTCGCTGGTGCGAGTGAAGCCGAAATGTTCGTATAGAGCAATGGCGGCATCCAGAAAGGGCGTCGTGCTCAGGAAGAGGCTCTTATAACCCTGGTGAATAGCAAAGCTCTCAACCTGCCTCAAGAGCAATCCGCCTATCCCCATACCCCTCGCTGACGGAAGGACGCCCATGCTACGCACGTACAGCCTCTCACCTTTAGGAACGGCAGCCACCGTGCCGACTATGGAGCTATCGTGCAACGTGACCCACACAGGGCCTTCATGGAAGCGGTGGAGTATCTGTTCGCTTGTAGGGGTGGTGGCACTGAAAGCCTGGGGAGTGTAGGCAGGTTCGTACTCCGCGAACGCGGCGGCCAGCACCGACGCTATTGAAGGGGCATCCTCCGGCGCGGCCAATCGCACCTGTATGTCAGGCTCGTTGGTGCTCATGATCTACCCAGCTGGCCTAGCGAGCTATGTACCCCAGGCACCTGCGCAGAGAGGCGAAGGCAGGCTCTATGGCGGTGGCGCGCATGTGGTGCAGTTGGGCGAGCAGGCTGCCGTGGTGCTCCAGGATGGGGGTGGGCCAGAGCACGGCGAAGCGCCAGGCACGGGCGGCGTCCATGCCCATGTCGAAGGGGTAGCGGTCCACGCTGTAGCCAAGCTGCTCGTTCAGGCGGGCCAGGTAGTAGGTGCGCATCTCGGTGAGGGAGAGGGGCAGGCGGCCAAACCACCAGCGTGACGACGAGTGGAAGCAGGCCAGGTCGTAGGGGGCGGGGCCGACGCCCACAAGCTGCCAGTCGAACACGGCGGGGCCATCGGCGCGCATGGCGATGTTGCCGGGCCAGTAGTCGCCGTGGATGAGGGTCTGGGGCATGCCGGTGAGGGTGTCCAGCAGGCAGGATGGGTTGTCGAGCACGTTTAGCCACACCTGTAGCCTGTTGTCTGGGAAGAACTTCTCGCCCCAGGGCTGCCTTGCGATTTCCACCAGCGACTCCCGCGCCTCTCGTACCAGGCTCTCGGTGTGCTGTCCGGTGGGGGTCCACACCCAGGGGTAGTCGGTGGGGTTGGGCGGGCAGCCCCACCAGCGGGCGTGCAGGTCGGCCAGGGCGGTGAGGGCGCTACGGTAGTGCTCGGCGGTCCAGGTAGACTGCGGCCACACCACCTCGGAGGGCAGCGCCTCCATCAGCACCCAGTCGCTGTCGAAGGCCCCATCCCAGCTTTGGGCCAGGCCGCCCGGCGCGTCCACCACCAGTGGCACGGTCGGCTCGCCCGCTATGTCGTCGGCGGTGAGCAGGGCGCGGGGCGTGCGCACGGGTAGCTGCCCCGCCAGGCTCTTGTAGAACGAGGCTTCCCGCCGCGCCGAACCCGCCAGTATGGCCCCCGTATGCCTGGTGCCGCGCTTGAGCACCAGCTTGAGCACGTCGCTAGATGAGGGCTGAGAAGCGGCAGGGTCACTGCCGTAGTTGTAGTTGACGGTGAGGCGGTATACAGGGCTGCCGGAGACGCCGCCGCCCAAGCGTTCGGGTATGACTTCTTCGATGCTGAGTGTGGGGCGTGATAAGTAGCGCGACAGTGCGCCTTGAAGAGCCTCAACGCTGAAAGGCAAAGTAATTGTGAGCACCGCATGCCTCCGATCCACGAGCAAACAGGTAGAGCCAGGCACCGGACACAATCGTCCGACGCCTCAGATGCAGAAGAGACCTGGGCATAACGCGCTTGCAGAACATCGCAGCGCGCTTACACAGGTTAGACCGGCCAAAAATGTGACGACGGCACGCCCACGCGTAACACGAGGGCATGACCATCTTTTTAGATGCTAAAGGATCAAGATACGCGCCGGTAGGGGATACCGGCCCTTTTTGCCCGCGTCCCACGCGAGAATAAGTAGCTAATTCTACCAGTGGACCGAGGGGCTGTCAAGACTAAAATGGGGGTACTTTAGGCGTGTTTGGGTAGCCTGGGATGGCTAGCTAAAAGGCAACAATAACCCTGCATGAACTTATACTCACACAACTCTATACATAAATATACTTGTTCTTCAATTCCTAGAGATGCTATACTTGTAAATCTCTTAGCTATGTTGGTGGTAGCGCACCACATCAGAATATTATCTATGTCTGGCTATACCTAGGCCTCCATTGAATGCGGAACGCTCATGCGGCTTCTATATATGAGGCTGCATTTTGGAGACTGCTCGATCATCATAGCCCTTTTACATCACTGTATTGTTGTGATGTAGTAATGAACGCTGGCTATTGGTGGCTTAGGCGACGAAATTTATGAAGAACCGGAGTAATCAATGGTAGATTTCCTTCGCGACCCTATATGGCAACTAGTCGGTGCTATAACAGGCCTTGCAGCTTTCTTGATCAGCGCACTGATCGGTTGGCAAAGCCGTTTTAGAAAGGCTCTAACGTATGAGATTGTCTCTGCTGCTCCCTTTCCTACAGTCGAAGGAACAGGGCTCCAACCCAACAGCATTTCCGTACTATTCGATGGGAGGCCGGTAACCAGTACCTTATATCTGATTATTATGCGTATCAGGAACTCTGGCAATGTTCCTATAGGGTCTCACGACTACGCAGAGCCCTTGCTCATAAGGTTGGAAGGCACTGAACGAGTATTAACAGTGCAAGTTGCTGCAGTTCACCCCACCAATCTGTCACCGAAACTCGCCGTAAACGCTTCGGAGGTAACAATTCAGCCTCTCCTGCTAAATCCTGGCGACTCTTTTGAGTTAAAAATGTTGGTAGAAGGCTACAGTGGTGAAGCAACAGTTGAGGGCCGCATACAAGGTTTAGTAGCGATAGAGGAGTCAGCTGAGCGTGTACCACCGACACTATTTGTGCTCAGCAGTACATTGTTGATTTTTATTGTAGGACTCGTGATTATTGGCCTCATATCTTGGCTGGTCTTCCAAGATCCTATAAGCCTAATAATCGCTGGAATCGCTATAGTCGTTTCACTAACAACGGACTTCATCATCTCGCTTCGTCCTAACAACTTAGAAAGAGGCCGAGGTAGAAGAGCACGTCGTTAGCTGAGTACCAGGCGTTCTGTCAATCCACGCTGACTCGATGAGGTACCGCGAGGCATGAGCTTATTAAGCATAATAGAGCCAATAACACAGGTTGTTACACAAACTGTGACTCTACCGACGACAACATCTATCCCTGGTGTAGTTCCGCCATTGGATAGACCAGAGTGGGAGGGGATTGGTGCGATAGCTGGGATAATACTAGGGTTAATTGCCATTGCTGTCTCGGTAATAGCTATTGCAATTGCAAGACGACACAAAGCTCTGGAGTACGAAGTTCTCTCTATTACACCTTTGTTGAGCCTAAAGGAAGGTACTTCTATCAGGAGTAAATTAGATGTTAAATTCAAGAACACTTCTGTTCCAGAACCTTATCTGCTTCAGATAAAATTCATTAATGCTGGTAACGAGGCCATACGACCCGCAGATTACGACGGATCCCTCACCTTAGGCTTAGGTAAGACGTCGGTAGTTCACGACGTAGAAATAGTTAGCTCACAACCGAAGAGTCTGCGACCGAAAATTACCCCCAATGGAGCATCAGCAATTATACCTGCGACTCTGATGAACCGAAGGAGTTGGTACATAGTTCAGCTTCTAGTAAATCAGTTTGATGGTCCTGTGAGCTTAGACGGACAAATCGCAGACGTAACTATTCGCCAGCGCCGTGAGTTTCAGCCTCTCTACTTGCCTATCGAGTCTTCTATTGCTAACTTATTACTCAATGCCGCACGGTATGTAGTTTGGAGATTGCAAAATTAACAAGCTGCACTGAAGGAGCTTGATGCCAGGCATATTCATTAATATAACCTTGCGTCCTCAGAGTGTTTTAGGTGAATTAGTCTAAACCTAATCAGGTGGAATATTGAGTTATCCTAGGTTGCGCATCTAGAGGAGCGGGCATCTCAGCTAAAAAGGCTATTGTATGTTTAACTATTTTGAATTGTTGTCATCAACGCCTCGCCCTGCCGCTCTCCAGTATCATCTGCTTGACCAGTTCGGCGGCCTCTCGGGTGACTACGTTGGGGCGGTTGTCGTTCATGGGGACGATTATGACGTTGGCCCCCAGCTTCTTGGCGACTGCCAGGCCGGGGTCGTTGGTGTCCATTATCGCCACGGTGGGGATGCCCCGGTTGATGGCCTCCCCCGCGAAGCCGTGGTCGGCTATCACGAGGTCGGGGAGTTTCTTCGCGTCGTTGAGCATCAGTTCCATAGCGCGGGAGTCGTGGGTGTGGAGGGCGGCGCAGGTGTCGGAGAGTATACCGATGTCGTTTATGGAGTCGGCTACGTGGATGTGGTCGCGGTCCTCGCCTTGAAAAGCCACCTGGCCCTTCGCCAGGTCCAGCACGTGGCCGCCAAGCTCGCGCACCAAACTGGCTAGCACCGTGTAGCACTCGATCATCGAGCCGGGGTGGCCGGTGGCGAAGGTCACGTAGCCGTGGTCGCGGCACACGCGCCGTATCGCAGCGGACATCGCCTTCAGCCCCTTGATGGTGGAGGAGGGGGAGATGTAGCCTCGGCCCTCGGTGTAGCTCACGTCCTGGGAGCACTTGGTGATGCTAGCGATCATGCCCAGGGCTTCCTGCGGATCGACCTCGTTCAACTGCACATAGTCTATGACCATGCGAATGCCGAACGTCACATAGGGGTCGTTGTCGGTGAGCTTCTTGGCCGCGGCGACGTTGTTGGCCCGCGAGTGGCTGAGTTCAGGCCCGGAGAGCCGGAGCCTGGTGAGCTTGCGCTCAATTACCTGGTCATCAAACGCCATAGAGTCTTCCTCTCCCGGTAAGGGTTGCGGAACCACGGGGATGGCATCCAGTGCGCCAGGGGGTGCGGTGTCTAACATGGCGCGATTCTAGACTCAGGGTGCCGTCACGAAGGCGGTTATGCACATCCCGTTCTTCTACTCCGCAGCTACTTCACTGCAAGATTCCGGCCAGGGGGTTTGCTAAAGGGGCCAAAATTTGATACGATAACACCAGTCAGTGTGCAACTACACGCTGGCGCACGCCCGGTGTACCGTAGCTCTCCGCTATACACGGGGCGGCTGTCACGTTGTGGCGCGGTTCAGCCTCAGTATCATGGGCTGTGGCTTGTGCTACACGCTCTGTCTGTGTTGTCGCGATTGGCTTCCTGAAAGCAGCAGATGAAAATTATCCCTACAACAAGCCCCGACCTGCGAGTACAGCCCGCTCGGACCCTCGCCAGGCAGCCTGTGAAGGTGCTGCTGGTGGAGGCTGATGCGTCCATGTCGGACGTGGTGCTGGGGCACCTGGCAGGCACCTTGCGGGTGCAGGCACAGGTAACGCATGCCACAGGGTTGAGCCAGGCGATTACGTGGCTGCGTACGCTGCAATTCCACACCATCCTGCTTGACCTGGATATGCCTGACGGCTCCCCTACCGAAGTCTGCCAGGCGATACAGGAGAATTGCGGATCTGCCGTTATCATCGTGCTGGCGGATAGCGACGACGACATTATAGCGAAGGAAGCGTTACACAGAGGCGCGGACGATTACCTGGTGAAGGCCCGCCTCAGCTCTGATCTGCTGGACCGTACCATAGGTTACACGTTGCAGCGCAGGCGCGACCTCGATGAGCAGGTGGTCGCGTACCAGATGCTGGAGCAGCGGGTAGAGGACCGGACCCGCGAGCTATCGACGCTGCTTGAAGTGTCGCAGTGCGTGCTCTCCACGCTGCAACTGAAGCCCCTCATTGGCCTCATGCTGGACCAGCTAAAGACGCTGGTGGACTATACCAGCGCGACCTTCTTCCGGTTCGATGGCGAAAAGTTCGAGGGCTTGGACTACCGAGGCCCCATACCGCGCGAAGTGCTCCGGCAGATTCCCTCACCCCTGAGGGACGCGGGGCACTACATGGAAGTGATCCGGCATGCGGAGCCTATCATCGTTCGCGACTTGATGGGCGACGGGCCGCTGGCTGTCGCCTTCCAAAAGGCGGCGGGGGAGACCGCGCACACGTACTTCAGCTACATACGCTCGTGGATGGGCGTGCCGCTGATGGTGAAGGACAGGGCCATCGGCGTGTTGAGCATGGCCTATAACGAGCCAAACCACTACACCGAGCACGACGCTCGCATGGCTATGGCGATGGCGAACCAGGCAGCGATAGCGATTGAGAACGCCAAGCTGTACGAAGAGGCGCAGGAGGCGGCCCGCCGGACTTCGGCCATGGCGAAGATAGCTTCCAGCGTGGCCTTCGAAGGCTCCCTGGAAGCTATCCTCAACGACCTCGCCCGCAACGTGGTGCAGGCCACCGGGTCCGAGGCGTCGGCCGTGCTGCTGCTCGATGAGAAGCTTGGTGATACCGTATACGCTGGGGCTTATGGCTTACCGGAGGGTTATGCTGCCGCCAACCAGGCAGCGAGGGAAAACCTCCCGGATGTAGAGCCTGTGTCTCACAAGGCGTTGCGCTTGCAGGGGCCTGTCGTGCGCCGCAACGTTCGGCAATGGGTGCTCGAGTCGCCTGAGATGGCCCCGCTTCACCAGTATATGCGTGAGGTTGCCTGGGATACCATTATCGGGGTGCCGCTCAATTACCGGGGCAAGTCCCTGGGCGTGCTATGCAGCTTCTGCGGGGAAGACGCGGCGTCGGTCGAGGATGAGATAGCCTTCCTGACGGCCATCGCGGACCAGGCAGCGGTGGCGGTGGAGAACGCCCGGCTCTTTTCCGAGGTGCAAGGCAAGGCCGCGTTGGAGGAGCGCCAGCGCCTGGCTAGGGAACTGCACGATTCGGTATCGCAGGCCATATTCAGCATCTCCCTCCACGGCCGCACCGCTGAAGCCCTGTTGGGCCGGGGCGAGCACGCGCGCCTGGACGAAACGATTGGCCATATTTCCTCGGTAGCGCAGGCTGCCATGGCAGAGATGCGCGCCCTCATATTCGAGCTGCGGCCCGAATCGCTTGCAGCCGAGGGCCTGGTGGCCGCTCTCACCAAGCAGGCGGCCGCATTACGCGCGCGGCACGGCATACAGGTGCTGTTGGAGCTTTGCGACGAGCCGGAGCTATCTATCGAGACGAAGGAAGTGCTCTATCGAGTGGCGCAGGAGGCTTCGCACAACACTATCAAGCACGCGGGCGCCGGCACGCTCAGCTTCGGGCTGGCTTGCAACGATGGGCACGTGACTCTACTTGTGGTGGACGATGGTAAGGGCTTCGACGCAGGCGGGCAGTTCCCTGGCCATCTCGGCCTGCAATCGATGCGCGAAAGGGCGCTGAGGCTGGGGGGCAGCCTCGACATAACGAGCGTACCCGGCAGCGGCACCACCATCCGCCTGCGAGTGCCCGCGCGCTAACTATGGAGTCCGGCCCTCAGTTTGTGCCCGGCGTATCTCCTGCCGGGGAGGACTCTTCTTCGTACCTGTGGTTTGCTTTCTCCGGTGGCAAGTTGCTGGTGCGCGAGGAGGCGGGCACAACAACGGTGCCTATAGCCCCGGACCTCTCGCAGTGGGCTTTGGACCCAGTGCGCAGCCAGTACCTCGGCAGCGCTGACGGGCAGGGTTGCTACGCTGTGGAGCTTGCAGAGGATATTGCCCCGCCGGAGGGCATGTCGTTGCAGGGCTTGCGCGGGCTGTATGGTCGCCTGGACGACCTGCTTTACTCAATTGCGGGCAGGGCCTTCCAGATCGTGGAATGGGACCGCACCCACCTCTACTGCGGGCACTGTGGCACCCCTATGGAACAGGTGGCGACAGAGCGGGCGAAACGCTGCCCTGAGTGCGGCCTGACCAGCTACCCGCGCGTGACCCCCGCCATTATAGTGCTCATCCGTCGAGGCGATGAGGTGCTGCTGGCTCGCTCCCAGAACTTCTCCTCAAGGTTCTACAGCACCATCGCGGGCTTTGTCGAGCCGGGGGAGTCGTTGGAGGAAGCGGTGGCGCGAGAGGTAGGCGAGGAAGTGGGAGTGGCGGTGAAGGACATCCGCTACTTCGGCAGCCAGCCCTGGCCCTTCCCGCATTCGCTGATGATCGGCTTCACCTGCGAGTACGCAGGCGGCGAGATAACGCTGGAGGAGCGAGAGATTGCCGACGCCGCCTGGTTTACCCGCGACAATATGCCCCAAATACCCCCGAAATTGAGCATCGCTCGCAAGCTGATCGATTCGTTTTTGCAAGAGCGGTGATGCACTGCTCCATAATAATTGCGTACTCCACCCCGTACAGGTTCGTCACTACTGCCTGCATGTGCCGCTAGCCCAATATTCCCGTCACCCTATACTACTAATGGCGCAACCAATCCCCTCAGCCATTTGTTATACTTTAAGCAATCGGTCCTCAATACCCTCCCGCATCCAGCGCAGGACGCCGGGCAGCAAGGGGCGTGGTCGCCCAGATGTTGCACCGTTAAGCACATTATTACTCTGAATTAGAAGCGACATTATTATCGCGCTGGATACCTGGAGCGGCAAACCATGTTATCGTTGAAGCGAGCCATCACCGCTCGCACGACGCGGGTTGATCCTGATACTGCAATAAGAATAGCCGAGCAAGGCAGACGCAACTTCAAAATCGGCGTTGCCAATGGTGTACTTGCCGGTATCCTCGACCCTCTTTCCGGCATCTTCGTACTAACCCTCTTCCTGACGCGCCTGGACGCGCCCGCCTTCCTGGTGGGCCTGCTGCCGACGATTGCAAGCGTTGGTGGCCTGCTGCCCCAGTTGATCGTGGCGGGCAAGCTGCGCGGCAAGAAGCGCGTCATGCCCTGGTACACCGGGGCTTCGGTCTTCCGCGTGGCGGGCATGGCGGGCATGGCTATATCGGCCTGGCTCATACCGTTGGGCCGCGACCTGGCGCTGGTCTCCCTGTTCGCAAGCTACCTGCTGTACATGCTCGCCTCGGGCGTGTCGGGCCTTCCGTTCATGGAAGTGGCCGCCAAGATAGTGCCCTCGCACCGCAAGGGCACCTTCTTCGGTTACCGGCAGTTCGGCAGCGCGGTACTCGGCATGATAACTTCGGCCATAGCGGGCGCGGTCATGTCGGAGCAGTTGGGGCTGGTGTTCCCTTACAACTTCGCGGTGATGCTCACGGTAGCCGCGGTGGCGGGCGCCGTCGTCTTTGGGATGTGGTCCATGCTGCGCGAACCCGACCTGGAGCAGGTACATGCGCCCAGGCCGCAGACCGGCTCTATCTTCCGGCATGGCGCGACGGCGTTGCAGGCCAACCGTGACTACCGGCTGCTGACGATTGTGCGATTGCTCGCTACCTTCGCAGGTATCGCAGGCCCGTTCTACCTGGTGTACGCCGCCAAAGAGTTGCAGGTGCCGGTGGGCATCCTGGCACTCTACCTGACCTTACAGACGGCGATACCTCTGGCTGTGGGCCTGTTCTGGGTGCCGCTCGCCAACAAAGCGCCCAAGCGCACCCTCGTGCTGATAACCGCGAGCCTGCAAATGGCGGTGCCCATGACCGCGCTCATCGTGGGCGTCGTGGCGGGGTTGGTGCCGGCCGGGTGGCACGCCTACATTGTCGCACCCATCTTCATAGTGGGTAGCGTAGCAGGCTCGGCAGCCGTGATGTTCAACGACATAGTGCTAATGTCAATCGCCCCGCCGGCCGAACGCCCGGTCTACTTCGGCTTCCTCAACACGCTCGCGGGGGTCGCCAGTTTCACCTTGCCGTTGGGCGGCCTGCTGCTTGAATGGCTGGGTTACATGCCGCTGTTTTTGCTGTCGGCTGTGTTGGCGCTCACCTCCCTCCTGGCGGGGCTGGGCATCGAGAGGCCCGCGCGTGAACGGCGCTATATTGTTCGCCAGGCCATGTCGAAGGCAAGGGCGCGCGGTCGCTTGATGTGGGCCACACAGGTGCAGTCGGTGCAGCAATTATTCCACCGCGAACCGTAGTACAAATGACCTTGTAGGGGCAGGCCCCCGTGCCTGCCCTTGTTGGAGATTGGCAACAATGTTCGCACACCGACAAGGGCAGGCACAGGGGCCTGCCCCTACAATTCATCACAAAATCCCTTATTGTTCCTCAATTGCCCTCACCTATTTTGCCCCTCAAAACCTCCAGGGCCTTCTTCCCCGCCACGCCCCTGTGGCTAAGCTCGTTCTTTTCGCCAGGGGTAAGTTCGGCCATGCGCCTGCCGTCGGGTAGCTCGAAGAGCGGGTCGTAGCCGAAGCCGCCGGAGCCTCTCAGTTCGCGTGCTATGCGGCCTTCGACTGTGCCTTCCACCAGGTGCTCGGTGCCGTCAGGCTCTATTAGGGCGATGGCGCAGCGGAAGCGTGCGGTGCGGGCCTCGTCCGGTACGTTCGCAAGGCGCTCCAACAGCAGGCGGTTGCGGTCGGCGGCGTTGGTGTTGGGACCAGCCCAGCGGTTGCTGTGTACTCCCGGCCCGCCGTCCATCGCATCCACCTCCAGGCCGCTGTCGTCGCCCAGCACCCACCAGCCCTCCGCTCGCGCTTCCTCGGGCAGGGCTTCGTGTAGAGCGCGGGCCTTCAGCAGGGCGTTCCCGGCCAGAGTAGGCTCCGTCTCGGCCACCTCGACCCATACCTCCGCGTCGTTGGGAGATAGGACGTGCGTGTCCGGCAGTTCGCTCAGCAGGTGCCGGTACTCGTCCAGCTTGCCGGGGTTGGTGGTGGCGACCAGGATGATGGGCATGTGACTAGCTCCTCTTGGCTTTAGAAGTGATTCTACTGGACCCCGCCATGTGCCGAGTGATGGCGATGGAAATGCCCCCATGACACCCGAAACAACACTCTCAACAACACTTTAGTGTCTATACCTGAATCCTGCAATGCCAATATGCTATTTGCGGGTTAGCAAGCGGTACAAACTGTCACATGGGGCCTGACAGATAGGGGGTGATAGCAACCAAGATCTTAGCGACCAACCTCGCATACTGCCACTAATAGTACGTGATTGACCGCGTACACCCGAGTTTTGCATACTTTATCCATATAATTTGCATATTGTTGCTAATCTTGGTAACATTAGCTACGGCCGCTTGCCGGCAAGCTATTGCCGGTATTCAGCCGGAAGATTAGCCTCGTTTGACCCCTTGCCCTTTCTGGGCGGACACCTCGTTTCCGGTGTAAGTCAGCATATTCGTGGCAGTTTAGGTAGAGAACCACTGGAGATTTATCCCTATCATGGGGGGCGCCAAATCTCCTAAATAGTGGGTCTAATCGGCGCGCGTTCCGGCGGCGCTGAACTGATCGAGTGCTGGGATTAGGGTCTCCGCAGTAGAGGCCAATGTCCTGCACCAAAGGGCGTATCGCGGCTTGTCGTTACCGGTCATTTTAGCAAGATAGAAGGAGAAAAGGAATTGATGGTACCAGAGAAAGAAGGCTACGGTAGGAAGAATCTGCGGGCCGTGCTGGTCCTGATGATGTTGGTGCTGGGCACTTTCGTCACTATGGGAGTAGCACTTGCGGGCGCGCCAACCACCAAGCAAACCCCAGCACGTAACGCTATGGCAAATAGCCAGACGCGCTTCGATACCCAGTCGGCCCCAGGCGCGGCCCAGAGTGTCCCCTACGCGCCGGAAGCGCCCGTCCTCTATTCGTTGGATGACGGCACCATCGACCGGGTCCTCGGATTCGGCAACAATGCTCTCACTATTGGCTATGCCTATATATGGCTGAATCGCTTCACGCCCGCAACGAGCGATTTCCCGGTCACGCTGAACAGCGTCAGCATATATTGGCCGAGAACGGTTGCTGCCAAGGTTGAGTTAGTGGGTAAGCAAGTAAAGCTGCTCGTTTACCAGGATAGCGACGGCGATGATAACCCCGCCAATGCCGTCCTGTTGGAAGAGCAACTCGTTACCATAGGCATGACGCAGACGTTCGAGACCTACCCTGTCGATGTCCAGGTGCTGGGACCGGGCGACATCTACGTCGGCTTCGAGAGCTACTTTGCGGAGCAGCACATCAGCCCGCTGCCTTACCCCGCCTCGGTTGACACCTCTACAAACCAGATGCGCTCCTGGGTCTTCGGTGAGGAGAGTGGTAACCCCCCCGACATAGATAATCTCGGCAACAACGACTATCAGTTGAGGCTCTCTGAAATTATCGCCGGCAACCTGATGATTCGGGCCAATGGGCTGACCCAGAATCCCGACAATACCGGCTGCTCACCGGACGCGCTGGTCGCCCCACAGCAGGCTTCCAACACCTACGTGCCTGCCAAGACCTCGAATGGTAGCGTGCGCTTTGGCAGCGGTGGCGGCGCTAACGGCTCGAAGCAAGGCCCTAGCGCACCTGCCGCAAACACTCTCACCGATACATTTGTGGTGGACGATGGCAGCTATGAGCACGTGGTCAGGTTCGGTAGCGACGACCTTTCAAAGGGCTACGCCGCGATCTGGCTGAACCGCTTTACGCCTCCCCTCAACACCCACTACCCACTCACGGTTCGGACTATCAGCATACTGTGGCCCAACCCCGACCGTGCTTACATCGATCTGCTGCACAAGCAGGTAACACTGCTGGTCTATCACGATAACGATGGCGACGCTAACCCCGCCAACGCTGTGCTGCTATACCAGGGAGTAGTCACAATTCCCAGCGCCGACCTGTTCGTTGACTACCCCGTGAACGTTACAGTGCCCGGACCAGGAGGCGACATTTACGTCGGCTTTGAGAGCACGTTCGCAAAGGCCCCCCATCCCGAGCCTGCACCCGGCCCGGTTGGCATCGATGAGAATTCCGGCTCCAAGGGGCGCTCTTACGCCTATGGCATGCAGGAAGTCGATGCGGAGCCTCGCGACCCGAACAAGGAGAACCTCGGGGCCAACACAATAGGCGGCCGCGTGGATGACATGGGTCTCCCTGGCAACTTCCTTATCCGCGCCACGGGCCTGGCTAACACCGTAGCTTGTACGGCTACCCCCAGCGTTACGTCCACCTCAACCGCTACGAATACGGCTACCGCTACGTCCACTTCTACCTCCACTTCTACATCAACCGCTACCTCCACATCCACTGCTACCTCCACATCAACCGCTACTTCGACATCCACCTCTACCTCGACATCAACTGCTACTTCGACGGGCACCAGAACTTCTACAGCGGTACCTTCCAGCACCTCCGTCCCGAGCAGCACCGTTGCGGCCACAGCCACGGCTTGTGTCATCAACTACAGCGACGTGGACGAGTACGACCCATTCTACGTGTTCATCAAGTGCCTGACCTGCCAGGGGATCGTGGGCGGCTTCAGTGACGGCACGTTCCGCCCCGGCGTGGAAGTAACCAGGGGCCAGGCAGCCAAGATGGTATCGAACGCGGCAGGCTTCAACGAGCCGGTCAGCGGCCAGTCCTTCCCCGACGTGGAGCCTGGTGACACTTTCTACGAGTTCATCGAGCGTCTTGCCCAGAGGGGCCTCGTCGGCGGCTTCCCTGATGGTATGTTCCACCCGGAACGGTCTATCACCAGGGGCCAGCTAGCGAAGATCGTGTCCAACGCAGCCGGCTTCAACGATACCCCGCCCGAGGGCACCCAGAGCTTCGCCGACGTGGAGCCTGGTGACACCTACTTCGTGTGGATCGAAAGGTTGTCGCGCAGGGGTGTGGTGCATGGCTACGAGTGCGGCGAGGACCCGGCTGGGCCTTGCGACGCGGAGAACCGCCACTACTACCTACCCGGCAACAACATCACCAGGGGACAGGCAGCCAAGGTAATCTCCGGCACCTTCTTCCCCGAGGACTGCACACCCGGCAGGCCCACCCTCCGGCCGTAAGGCTGACTGGGTGACAGTTTAGAGGCAAAAAAGTAGCTGCTCCATGAGCAGCTACTTTTTTGCGTTCGTGGTCATTACCAGTGTGCTCGGCATATAATGGTTCCTATATCGCGCTGGTGCTGGTCCTATTCGATCAGCAAAAGATGTAAGGAGAGGACGGGAGGCTAGTGTCTTGGAGGACTGGAAAGACCCTGAAACGGCGCGAAACTGGAACGCAGACCAGGTGCGGAACAACCCTCTACGCGCGGAGCAACTCGACCTGCTGCTCTCCATAGTGGCCGCCGAGTACAGGCCGGGCGACACCATCATAGATGTTGGCATGGGCGCGGGCCACGTAGAGGAGTTGTTGTTCGAGCGCATACCCGGAGCGCAGGTGCTGGGCATCGACTCATCGGAACCTATGGCGGAACTCGCGCACGCCCGCCTGTCCGATTACAGGCATCAATACAGCGTCGTAATGCACGACCTGCGAGAAATCGGCACGCTACAACTGCCCGCGGTGCGTTACAGCCTTGCCCTCAGCGTGCAGACGATACACAACGTCGAGGACCGTCACAAGTGCGAAACGTTCGCCTTCCTATACCGCACGCTGGCACCCGGCGGCCTGTTCCTATTGCTCGACCGTATAGCCGTGGACACGCCCAACCTGTACGACGTGTACAAGGTAGCCTGGTCGCGTCTGAACCAGGTGCACGGCACAGGCAAGATCGAAGGGGAGAGCTACCAGGAGCACCTCGATATTGTGCGCACTCGCGGCGATCTCCCAGTCAGCCTGGAGCAACACCTCCAATGGCTCCGCGAAGCCGGTTTCGAGTCCGCTTGCTTGCACCTGCACGGCAACAGGGCGCTGTTTGCCGCGCGGAAGTAGGGGAGTGCTGAAACGTGAAACGTGAAACGTGATGCGGTTTATGGTATGGGGTACGTGGGTGCGAGTCGGTTGGGGATGTTAGCACCAGGATGGTCCTTGTCATTCTGAACGCAGTGAAGAATCTCGTCCCTCAGCACCCAAGCACCACCATCCATACGGCAGTATGCTGCTATCGAAAGGGCAGCACAGGGGTAGAGGACGAGATTCTTCACTGCGTTCAGAATGACAAGGGAGGAGATGGTCCTGCAACAGAAGCAGTTTCACTTTCGCGTACGTAATAGCACAAGACGCATCACGTTTCACGTTTCACGCTTCAGAACCCCTCACCTTCTCTCGTAGCTCGTCTATCGGGCGTAATTCACCAATTTCCGGGTCGCGGAAGTACCAGTGCTCCCAGCCGTTGAGAGCGGGGAGGCCGAGGAGTTGCGCGCCTACGCGGTGTATGGAGCCGGTGGTGTCGCCGGAGCGCAGAGTGCCGTCGGCCTGCACCTGGGCTGTGCCCCTGGTCCTGTCGAGGTAGAGTGTGTCGCCCGGCTGTAGGAGGCCCGCTTCGAGGAGGTTGCCGAAGGGCACGCGTGGGGCCGCGCGCTTGCTCCTGGTGGCATAGAGCGTTTCGTCCTGGTGGGGCGAGACAGCATCTATGCGCTCCTGGGCTACTTCTACGTAGGCAGGGTCGCGCTCTATACCGATCCAGTGCCGGTGCAGGCGTTTGGCGACCGCTCCAGTGGTGCCGGTGCCAAAGAATGGGTCGAGCACCACATCGCCTGGATTGGAGCTTGAGAGGATTACGCGATAAAGCAGGGCTTCCGGCTTTTGCGTGGTGTGCGCCTTCTCGCCGTCCACCTTGATGCGCTCGGCGCCGGTGCACAGGGGCAATTGCCAGTCGGAGCGCATCTGCTTGCCTTCGTTGAGGTTTTTCATCGCCTCGTAGTTGAAGGTGTATCGCTTTTGCTCCTTCGACTTCCTGGCCCAGATGAGGATTTCGTGCGAGTTGGTGAAGCGTACACCCCTGAACTGGGGCATGGGGTTTAGCTTCTCCCAGACGACAGAGTTGAGCACCCAAAAGCCCAGGTCCATCATTATCTTGCCGACGCGGAAGATGTTGTGATAAGTCCCTATCACCCAGATGGTACCGGTGTCCTTCAGCACGCGGCGGCACTCGGCCAGCCACTGCCCGGTGTAGGCGTCGTAGGCGGCGAAGTCAGAGAAGTGGTCCCATTCGTCGTCCACGCCATCTACCACCGTAGCGTTGGGGCGGCGTAGCTCGTTTTGTAGCTGGAGGTTGTATGGTGGGTCCGCGAAGATGAGGTCTACGCTGCGGCCGGGAAGCTGGCGCAGCAGGTCTAAGTTGTCGCCGTGCAGGATGCGGTCGAGGGGGAGCGCGCCCGCCGGGTCTACAGGTTCTGTGCGATCTTTATGGCTGCTCACGGCCTCTCTGCCGGTACGGGCACGTCGGGAATGGGGGACACAAGCTCGGCTGCCTCCCCGGACAGGTGCTCGCAGTAGGCCCAGCCTATGAGCACGCCTTCCAGGTGGCCGTCGGGGGTGCGCTCAAGCTCTATCTGGCTGACCGCGCAGTTGTGGTAGTGGGCGCTGCGCAGTTCGTCGGCCTCCACGTTCTTGCAGAGCAGGCCTATTGCGGCGGTGAAGATACCCCCATGCCCGGCCACGACTATCTGCCTGCCGTCCCTGTCGCCTACTATCTCGTGGAACGCCTGCCGTATCCTGTCCGTGAGCGTGAAATAATTCTCGCCGCCGGGGAGCGCCACTTCAGGTCGCCCTTCGTTCCAGCCCTGCACGGTGTCGAGGTAGATGCGCCAGGTCTCATCGGTGGGGGGCGAGTCCTCCAGGTTGCCGGAGTTTACCTCGCGCAGGTTCTCGATTACGGTGATAGGCAGCCCTTTGGTAGCGGCGATTATCTCGGCCGTTTGGAGGGCGCGCTTGAGGGGCGAGGAATAGACCTCGTCTATGTGCCGGTCCTGGAAGTACTCGGCGGTCTGACGGGCCTGTAGCACCCCCTTCTCTGTGAGAGGGTAGTCTACCTTCGTGTGGGAGAATTCCTTTGTGATGTTGGCGCGGTTCTCTCCGTGCCTGACCAGATAAAGTGTGTTCATTACTCCTAGCTTACTCCACGGTCTGCCCATTCGTCGTGGTCTGCACAATCTTACGCGAGCATGGCGCATGACGCTCCGTCACGATTGCTACCTGCAATTACCGTTCCAGAAGAGACTACCCTGGCAGCCGGAGCCTTGCGAAGAATACGGGCGGCATATCGTAGTTGGACCAATCGAGGCGCTCGCCGGTGGGTGTGTCGCGCCTGAAGGGTGGCTCCTCCAAGGCATCGAGCACCAGTCCCACTGCGAAAGCCGCACCCAGCAGCACGCTCAGGGGCCGGTCCCAGTAGTATTGCTTAGCGGGTTGCTCGCGCAGGGCCAGACCCATACTCGGCTGTGTGGTCAGGTAACGTGTTACTCTAATGGGGTAGCTGAACTCGCCGGTTTCGGCGTCCCTCTCGGCTGTCAGCGTGGTGCTGGTGCTGTTGAAGCAGGGGTGGCTCACCGAGAAGACGAAGCGCCCGCCCGGCTTTAGCATGAGGCTGACGGCGCGGTACAGCGGCTCTATCGCGGGCATGTCCATGAGGGCCATGTTGCACACCGCCGCGTCGAAGCACCGCTCGCCCAACGCGAGGAGTTGCGCCTCATCGGTGGCGTCGGCTACGTGGTACTCGATCTGGCCCGCGTGCCCCGTGCTGCGCGACCTGGCAAGCTCTACCAGCCTGGGGCTGAAGTCGGCGGCGACCACGTACGCGCCAAGTTCGGCCATGCGGCGCGAGAAGATGCCGTTGCCGCAAGCTATGTCGAGCACCGTTTCGCCGGGTTGCAGCCCCAGCAGTCGCTCGGACATAGGGGCGATGAGCACCTTCTGCCAGCTTGTGGGCGCTTCGATGCGGCTGTCCCAGACCTCGGCGTTCCGGTCCCATATGCGGCGCGATTCTTCTACCAGGCTGCGGTCTTCGGCCATGCTGCCGCCGTCCATATGCTGTACGCTCCTCTTTTTGGCCGGCTTAGCGGAAACTCTTGCCCCCGGTAGGTGGGTCATTCTGACCGATTATCTGCACCACTTCTGGCCCTACCCACACCGAGCCTTTGCCGCCGCAGGTGGAGCAGGTGATTACGTCCATCGCGTTCTGGTCGAGGCCCGCCTTCACCAGGCACGCCTTACAGGAGCGCATGTTCCCGAACCCCGCCTTGCACACCCCGTTACCATCGCAGTGGGCGCACTGCTTCACCTCGCCCATCCCCAGGTTAGTAGACATGTCACCCTTCCTCCATAAGAAACACAACACCAAAAACACCAGCCGTTAGACCGGCAAGCGGGATTATAACATAGGACGATGGACGATGGACGATGGACGATGGACGATGGACGATAGGAGACGGAACCGCCAAGACGCCAAGACGCCAAGAACCCGCCAAGAGGATGAAGGTTAGGTACTATCCGTCAACTCAAAACTCAAAACTCACAACTCCTCCCATCGTCCATCGTCCATCGTCTAGTACCTGTGCGTGACCATACTCTTATGCGCACTAAGTACCGATGTCTCATGTTCCTTTGGCATTTCAGCACGTACAATTTCGGTAGGTCACTATGTCACATTAGGGGCCATTCAGGGGGCATAGCTCCTTGTAGCGCAAAGTGTGACTGACGCCGTGTCCGGCACTACCTGCTACCACCCAGCTCTACATTTCTAGCATCAAGTGGGTACAGAAGCCGTGGGAAAGCGCAAGCTCAAGGGCAATAGGCGAGAACGGGGAAGGCAAACGACGCGACAGGCGCGTATGCCTTCTACTCGCGCGGCTGGTGAGGCCCAGGGCGCTCCGACTGTGCCCATATCCATGCTGGCGCAAGAGGCGTTGCCGCCCGGCGACTCCACCCCTATCAGTCCCGACACCGTAGACAGCACCGTTACCGAAGACCTGGAGATTGCGCCCACAACTCTACTGACGTTGGGCGAGATGCTGGCCCGTCAGCCGGAGCAAGACGTGCTCTTCCACCCGTGCGAGCAGTGCGGCATGCCGATACGTGGCGAGGCTTCACACTGCGATGAGTGTGCCGCGGTGGAGGAGGCAGAGGCCCTGAGCAGGGACGAGAAGGCAAGGCACGAGCGACATATGAGCCTGGTGCGGAAGGGGGTCGTCGTTACCATGCTGGTGACGATATTTGGCACCTACTTCTGGTTCAACGACCCGAGCAAGCTCCTGGATGGCCTGCTGCCTGGTATTTTCGGCCCCACCCAGGAGGTCGGCGCCAGCAAGGTAGCCCATGCCGAGGTGTTGCCGTCGCCTTTCGTTGTTGCAACTCTGTCACCGCTGCCGTCGGGAACAACAGGTCCTACGGCAACTCCAGGTTCGCAGGTAGTGGGTGCGCTTAACACCCCCGGCACGGCAACCCTGGCTACACCTGTTGCTCGGCAGAACGGGCCGGCATTGCCCACAGTCACAGGAGTCCCCACTCCCTCGGTGGTAGTCGAAGACGCGTTTACAGCACCAACGGTAAGGCCCGAAGCAGATGAGGCGGTTGCCTCACCCACGGCTTCTGCGTCTTCCCTTGCTTCTGCCCCTGCCTCTGCCACTTCCACCACCACACGGCCACAGCCCACCCAGACCAGGGCGGAGCGAGTAGCTTCTACTCCTACACCCACCCGGTTGCCACCAACGGCAGTGCCGCGACTTAGCGCAACATCTACCCGCACGCGCACTCCGTTACCTGCGCCGACCGGCACGCCTACACCGTTACAGCCTACAGTTGTGCCGACGCAGGGGACCGGGGCGGTGCCTTCGCTCACTCCGACTACTTTGCCGGTCTTGCCTACCCTCACACCCGCCGTGCCGACCGTTACAGTGGCACTGCCTACTGTCACCGTCCCCCTACCGACCCTGCCTGTGGTGCCGACGGAGGTACGGGTGCCGGAACCGACCGTGCCGGTTGTACCCACAGTGGATGTACCTACGGTGGATGTGCCTTCGGTCCCTACCGTGCCGGTGCCCACCGACGTGGTGCCGACCGTACCTCCACCCACTGTACCTGCCGCACCCGAACCCCCGACGATTGTGCCTACAGTGACAGTGGTGCCTCCAACCGTGCCGGTGCCGACAGCCCAGCTGCCCCCCGTGGCGGCGTCTGCGGTGCCTACGGACCTGCCGGTAGTCGCCACACCAACCGTCCTGGGTGGGCAGCAGCAAGTGGTGCCGACAGTCACCGTGCCGGTTGCTCTGCCGTAAGGACTTTCAAGTTGCTTTACGACCGGAGCGGCCGCTAGGGTTTGGGTTGTGCGAGTGGGGCTTCTTCTCGCCAGATGGCTACCTGGTTCTTGCCCGCCTGTTTTGCTTTGTAGAGGGCGGCATCCGACTGTTCCACAAGCTCCGAGGCATCTCTCATAGTGGGAGAGTAGGCGCTTATCCCACATGACACCGACACGGTGGTCGCCAGGCCCTGCTTCTTGACGATGTCCAGCACGCCTTGCCGCAGCCTTTCCGCTACGGTAGCAGCGCCATCTACGTCCGTCTGGGGCAGGATAAGTATGAACTCGTCGCCTCCCACCCTGCACGGACAGTCTATACTGCGGGTGGCAGCCCGGATGACGTTGCCCACCCCGACCAGCAGTTCGTCCCCCTTGGCGTGCCCGTAGCGGTCGTTTACCTGCTTGAAGTTGTCCAGGTCGAGGGCAATCAGTGTGAGGGGTTGGTTGGCGCGGCGGCTCCTCTCGCATTCGAGCTTGAGCCTATAGTCAAAGTAGCCCTTGTTGAACAGATGGGTGAGGGCGTCGCTGATTGCCAGGCGGACGTACTCCTCATTTTGCCCTACGAGTTGCGAGTGCTTGTGCCGCAGCCTCTCGGCTTCGACGGTGGCGACGGTGCCCCGGACGAGGACGAGCACCAGGCCAAGCAGCGCCCCCGCGAACACCACCTGGCGGTTGTAGGCGACACCCGCCGGGAACATGCCGGGGACAAACGAGAGTGCTATAGGTTCCAGCGCCAGCAGCACGAGGGCCAACCCCGCCACGAACGGTAGCCAGGGCGATACGGCTCGCCAGATGCTCACATCGCGTGTGGGTGCATCCCCTCGCCGCCCGCGCCTGATGCTGGTGTAAACCGCGTCGGCAGCCAGCACAGCAGTAAGCACCTGCCCACTCGCCACTATGGCTTCGTTCTGCCCGGTCCCTATCCAGTCCCAGCCGAGATACAGGATGCCCGCCAGCATGGCCCCCAGCGCGACGGCGTGAGCGTTAGGCAACGGGTCTTCGGACAGGTAGCGCAGCATGATGATAGCCGCGCCTAATGAGAGCAGCGCCGCCAGGAACAGGGCGTTCCAGGTAAGCCCCTCCGCCGTTGTGGCCGCGCCCGCGTACTTCGTCTCAAGGCCGATGCTGCCCCAGCCCGCCCAGCCCAGCACCCCCGCGAGTCGTTCCAGCAGGGCCACGCCCGCCGTGACGGTGGCGAGCGCCCCCAGCACCAGTCCGGCGCGGGTGGTCAGCGGCACATGGCGGCAGACGAGCAGTACGGCCACCACCCACGAGAATATGCCCGCTATGTTCGACGCTTCCGTCATGGGCAGCACTATAGCCAGGCCCGTGGCGCGTTCCATGTGCGGGTAGACGGCACCTATGGCGAGCAGTGATAGCCCAATGGAGAAGGCGCTCCAGAAGGGCCTGTGCGGGCGGGGCACTCGCTCGAGCGTTCGCCTTCGCAGGCGCATGGCCCACACAGCTATGGTCGCCAAAGTGAGTACCAGTGCTGCCGCTACGGTCATGGGATAGCCTCTACACTTCTGGTCGGGTGGCCGAGTAACGCATGCGCGATATATGGTGCACGTCTAGCAGGTCTAAATGTACCCTACCGGCCCGTGTCCTGGATAGATGGTCTTCGCACCCAGCGCCCGAATCTTGTCCCAGCTATCGCGGATGGCGCTCTCCTTGTCCTCAGGTGCGGCCATGAGAGGGGTCAGGTCGCCGGTGAAGGCCGCGCCGTCGTCAAGGACCAGGGTAATACTATCATCCGAATGGCCGGGCGTGCTGATGATTTCGCCACGAATACCGATAGTCGCCAGGAAAGCGCGACTCTCTTCGAGGGCCAACACAATATTACCGCCGGGGTCAATGTCAACGTAGTTGTGTTGCGGTTTCATGTAGGTGCGCAGGATGGGTATTGCAGCGACCTGCGTATCCGCCACGATCAGTTTGGTCCCGGTGCGTTTCAGTTCCTGCACCAGGCCTGCGTGGTCGGGGTGGTAGTGGGTTACCAGGAGGTGCTTGATGTAAGGCAGCGAAACGCCCATTCGCTCGCAGGCGCGCCGCAGCTTGGGCAGGGTTCCGGGCCACCCAACGTCTACAAGCAGCCGGGGGATGGTGTCTGCTATCACGTAGTAGTTGGTGGAGTCGTAGCCGACGTTGACAATGTTCAAAGGGATCACCTCCCCAGTAAGCGGCGTGTGGAAGTCATGGGAGATATGCATCCAAGAGTGGCCCTTGTCATTCTGAGCGCAGCGAAGAATCTCGTCCTTTATGCTGGTGTGGCCCTTTTCTTATAGTACGGTGCTGGTTCTTGGATGTGTGCTGTAGGAAAGGTGGTGCTTGGGTGCTGAGGGACGAGATTCTTCGCTGCGCTCAGAATGACAAAGGCGGGAGTTGGTCCTGCACTATCAACAGAGTCGCATTCACGTACCAACACTAGCAAGCCGCATCACGTTTCACGTTTCACGTTTCACGCTTCAACTCTCAGCCTTCCGCCTCCCCCATCTCCTCCAGTACCTCCGCAACTGTCGCCTGCCACTTCTCGCCTGCGCGGGCGCGGTTGATGCGTACCTGGTGGGGGCTGGTTTTGAGGAGGTCTTTGTGCTTGCGTTGCAGGCGCATGCGGACGTGCTCCCGTATGGGGCTGTCTTCCGGTACGACGATGAGGTACTCCTCGGCCAGGGCGCGAATCGACTCGACCCCTGCGGTGATGGCGAGTCCCTTCAGGCGCACCACTTCGAGCAGGTTGGCGGCGGGTTCCGGGAGGGTGCCGAAGCGGTCCTGTAGCTCCTTGCCGAAGTCGCGTACCTGGGCGGGGGTCATGCTGGCCGCTAACCTCTGGTACAGGCGCAGGCGCACGGCGGCGTCCGGTACGTAGTCGTCCGGTAGGAAAGCTGTTATGGGCAGATCAATGGATACAGTAGGTGGTTCGGCGGTGTCGGCCTTCGAACTTGCTGTCGCGACCTGTGGAGTTGTGGCAGTGGCTACTGCACCGTCGTCGGTGGTGCCCGTGCGTTGGGCGCGCTTGCGCTCGGAGCGGACTCGGTCTACGGCGGAGGCTAGGAGGCGGGTGTAGAGGTCGAGGCCCACCGCGGCTACGTGGCCGCTTTGTTCGGGGCCGAGTAGGTTGCCCGCGCCCCGGATTTCGAGGTCGCGTAGGGCTATGCGGAAGCCGGAGCCTAGCTCGGTCGCCTGCTCTATCGTGGACAGGCGCTCGCGGGCGGTGACGGTGACTTTGCGGCCCGAGTGGTAGAGGAAATAGGCGTAGGCACGGTTGGCCCCACGTCCCACGCGGCCCCTTAGCTGGTATAGCTGCGCCAGGCCCAGCTTGTCGGCGTGGTCCACGATGAGGGTGTTGGCGTTCGGAATATCCAGGCCCGACTCGATGATGGTGGTGCAGATGAGCACGTCCGCCTCGCGGGCTACGAACTTCTGCATCACCTTTTCTAGCATGTCTTCCTGCATCTGCCCGTGCCCCACGATGAAGCGGGCCTCCGGCACCAGCGCCTCCATCTCGTAGGCCAGCTTGTCTATCGTCTCCACGCGGTTGTGTACTAAGAAGACTTGACCGCCGCGCTCAAGCTCCCGCAGTATCACCTCACGCACCAGTTGCGGGCGGAAGGCGGTCACGTAGGTCTTGATGGGCAGGCGGGCTTCGGGTGGGGTCTCGATGAGCGAGAGGTCGCGCACGCCAGAGATAGCCATATAGAGGGTGCGCGGGATGGGCGTGGCCGAGAGGGTGAGCACGTCCACCTCAGCGCGTAGCTGCTTCAATCGCTCCTTGTGGCGCACACCGAAACGCTGCTCTTCGTCCACGACCACCATGCCAAGGTTCTTGAACTGTATCGACTTCGACAGGAGCATGTGCGTGCCGATGATAATGTCTATCTTGCCTTCTGCCAGGTCCTTGACAATCTTTGTCTGCTCCTGCCGGGAGCGGAAACGCGAGATCATAGACACTGTGACCGGGAATGCGGCCAGGCGCTCGCTGAAGGTGTTGAAGTGCTGCTGGGCGAGCACGGTGGTGGGCACCAGCACGGCCACCTGCCGCCCGTCCATGACCGCTTTGAAGGCCGCGCGCAGGGCCACCTCGGTCTTGCCGTAGCCCACGTCACCACAGATGAGGCGGTCCATGGGGCGCGGCTCCTCCATGTCGGTCTTGACCTCGGCAATGGAGCGTAGCTGGTCGGGCGTCTCCACGAAGGGGAAGCTCTCCTCAAGCTCGTACTGCCAGGTCGTGTCGGGCGAATAGGCGAAACCCCCGGCGGCTTCGCGGTTGGCGTATAGCTCCAGCAGGTCACGGGCCAGTAGCTCGGCAGCCTCCCGCACCTTGCGCTTGGTGCGCGACCACTCGGCGGTGCCGAGGCGGTGCAGGGCGGGAGGAGGGCCGGCACCTATGTAGGGAGCCACCCGGTCCGTCTGGTCGGCGGGCACGTACAGGCGGTCGCCCTCGGCGTAGAGGAGGAGCATGTACTCGCGGTCGGCACCCCCGGCGGTCATATGCACCAGTCCGCCGAACTTAGCTATACCGTGCTCCACGTGCACCACGTAGTCGCTCGGCTTTAGCTCCAGCAGCATCTTCTCGCGCAGGATGGCTGCGGCGTCGGAGGTCGAGCGGCGGGTCTGCCCGGTGGCGCGGCGCACCCCGGTCTGGGAGCGGCCGAATATCTCCATGTCGGTGAGCAGCAGGGTGTCGGTGTGGGTGCCCTGCATGAGTTGCCACCCGGCGGCGAGCGCGCCCTGTAGCAGGTTGACCGTGCCGGGCGACGGCGGCGAGGTCAACGCCTCGTTCAGCCCGCCCGCGCCCTGCGACAGCGCCGCAGGCTCGACGCCCACGATGTTGCGGTTGCCCGGTACCGCATGCAACTCGTCGGGCCGCTTCCCCTTGCGCAGGGTGGGGTAGACACCTTCGTCCTCCAACAACTCGCGCAGGCGGCTCGATTGCTGCGACACTATCACTACGCGCGTCCTGTTGGCGATGTACTCCCTCAGGTCGGCAATCACGTTAGGGACGTTGCCGGTGTAGAGGCGGGTGCCGGTAAAGGGTGGCGCTTCAATAGCCCCCTCAGCGCCCCCGCCGATGGAGAGCGTGGGCAGCCCCTGGCCGTGCGCCGCCACCTCTTCCCAACTGAGGTATGGCCGCTCAAGTCCGGGCGGCAACTCGCCATTGTCGATGAAGCCCTGGTAAAGCTCCGAAGCCTGCCGCTCTATCTCGGAGGCTTCCAGGCGTATCAGTTCAGGGTCGTCCAGCACGAGCAGGGGCGGCTTGCTGTCGCCCGTCGGCCGGAGTGCGGCGAGGTAGTCCGCGAGGCTCGCTAGGGGCCGGGTGTAGAAGGGGGAGAAGAGTTCCTGCCCCTCGAAGCACTCCCCGCGACCGGTCTTCTCTAGCTGGTCGCGCCACTCCTCAAGCACTTCCTCGCGCAGGTTCGAGGCGTCGATGTCGCGCAGTTGCTCGTACGCCCGCTCGTGCTTCCAGAGGGGCAACTCGCAGGAGGGCGTAATGACCAGGGCGTTGGCCTGTCCCTCGGAGCGTTGCGTGAGCGGGTTGAACTGGCGGATGGAGTCTATTTCGTCACCGAAGAACTCCACGCGGATGGGCAGATTCGACGTGGGCGGAAACAGGTCCACGATGCCGCCGCGCCTGCCGAACTGCCCCGGCTCCTCCACGATGGCGGCGGGTTCGTACCCCAGGCCCACCAGGTGGCTTAACAGGTCGCTCATCACCACCCGCTCCCCGCGCCTGATGACGCGAATAGCGTGCTGCAAATCGGCGGGCGAGAGAGTTGGGGTCATCAGCGCGAACACCGAAGTGACGATTATGGGTGCCTGTAACTGGGTGCCCGTGGCGCGGTTTTGGACAAGCTCGTGCAGCGCGGCCGCTACTGAGCCTGACGCCTGGCCGTCACCACCCGCCCCCTGCGCGCGTAACTCCGGCTGTTGCAGCATGGCTATAACCCGCAGCCGTTCGCCAATAATAGTAGGGTCGGGGGCTATGCGCTCATAGGGCAGGAGGTCGGGGGCCGGGAAGAAGAGGATGGGCGTGCCGGGCGGCGAGTAGGCAAGCAGCCCCTCGTAAAGCTGCCGGGCGCGCTCGGACCGGGGTGCGACCACTATCAGCGGGCGGCTCGATTGTGCGGTTACGTCGGCGTGGAGGGCCGCCAGCAGATAGGGCCGCGCCGCGTCCATCGGGGCCTCAGCCCAGACGTTCTCCCCCGAGGCCACCCCGCGCGCAATCGCCCCGTACCCCCGCTGGTCGTACAGCAGTGGCAACAGACCGGAGAGGCTCATGCTGTGCCTCGATTTGGGAATTGGGATTTCGGATTTCGGATTTGTTTCTCAAGTTGCAGGCAAATCCGAAATCCGCATTCCGAAATCCGAAATGTCACTTCGCTTCCTCCCGGATGATGTGGCGTATCTTGTCTACCCAGCTTTCACGTTTCGGTGCGGGCGGGGATTCTGCCTCTTTTATACGCTGCTGAAGCTCCTGTGGAGTTGGCTCAGGTGTGGGCCTGGCGGCGGGCTTGCCCTGTTCTTCCTTCGTGTTGTACTTGTTCATGGCCCGCTCCATGCCCATGCTGATGATCGATTCGATAGCCTCGGCGGCGCGGGGGATGGTGCCGTCCATCACCTCCTGCTCATCCTTCGTGAAGCGGCCTAGCACCCAATCTATCTGCTTGTAGTCGGAGATGGCGGGCCTGCTGATGCCAATACGGATACGGGGGAAGTTCTGCGTGCCCAGGTGCTGTATCACGCTCTTGAGGCCGTTGTGCCCGTTGGCGGAGCCTTTTTCGCGCATGCGGAGGGTGCCCACCGGCAGGTCTAGCTCGTCGTAGATGACGACCACGCGGCTGGAGGGCAACTTGTAGAAGCGGGCGAGCGCGCCAACCGCCCTGCCGCTGTCGTTCATGTAAGTCTGCGGCTTGGCGAGTATAACGCGGGTGCCCTCTATCTCGCCGCGTGCGATCTCGGAGTCGGCTTGCCTGGTGGAGAAGCGCAGCCCGTGCCGCCGCGCAAACTCGTCCACGGTCATGAAGCCGACGTTGTGCCGAGTAGCCGCGTACTTGGGGCCGGGATTGCCCAGGCCGACGACCAGGAGAGGGAGGTTTTCTTGTGAGGCGTTTTGCTGCATAGCCCCCAATTATAAACGTCGCAGCTATGCAGATTCAATCTGAGCCTTTCATGCGTAATCTAGCCATTTCTACGCAATACAAACTTCCAAAATCGGGGAGCATTTTGTACTGAGTGACACTTTGATAACAGTTGCCGGAGCGATGTCTTATGCTGTACCTGCTAGTCAGGCTGAACATAAGCAGGAAGCGAGAAGTTAGAGCGTATTTCAAAACCAATGTAGGGGCAGGCCTCCCTGCCTGTCCTTGTGCTAATCTTATGAAGGGGCAGGCTCCTGTGCCTGCCCCTTCAATCTTTATCTCCTAGGTTTCGAATTACGCTCTAATTGTGGCCACAAGTAGATGATCGGGGGATTGTACGAACACTCAGGAGCGTATAGTCAACTAGAAGTGTAGATTCTGGTATAATTTCCACGCAACTACTTGGATCCCGTTTCAAAGCTGGTGGCAATGGGAGGTTGACAAATGAAGTGGGTAGGGCCATTTCAAGTATTAGAATTGCTCAATCAGTGCCTCAACGAGTCCTTTCCCAAACCGCCTGACTCGGACAGCGTGTATTTTGTGTCACGTCAAGCATGGCACGGCCGGCCAGATAAGGGCTGTGTCCCTCTTTACGTAGGAAGTAATACCGGACAATCACCCCGATTCCGCACCCGGGTGGGAGATCTGATCGCTGATATCTTCGGCTTCTTTGGCGAGAAGCATCATAGCTCAGGAGGGGAGAGCCTCTATTACTATTGCCAAGAAGAAAAGTTGCACCCGATGCAGTTGTACATTGCTTGGCAGGAAGGATGTGCTTGCCATAGATGTACCGAGTGTGAGCTTTACACAGATCTCTATCCACTATTGAATAAGAAGCGTCCACCTAGGTGCTCAATTCATCAGTATGGCACTAATCGGACTGAGGACGTTTCTAAGTAACGGCCCTGCTGTCTCAACGGTACCGTGAGTGCTAATGTTGGAAAAGCATAAGGGCAGGTACGATTCTTATGGAATTCAATCGTTGGTGGAATGATGACCCCGCTGAGGTCTATTGGTTAGAGATCACTGATCGAGAGGATTTAGGGACAGATCTCAATGCGCCACAGCGTAGGGATGATGGTGAGGAATATTATGGCTACTCCCTTATTGAGGAGATTCATGATAACGATATCATCTTTCACTACCATAAAGATGCCAAAGCGATAGTGCTCTGGTCGAAGGCCTCAGGCAGAAGTTGGGAAGATGAGGTAGTTTGGGGTGCTCATGGTACTTCGGCCCGGGGTGCCGGTGTGCGCCCCTATGTGCGGCCTGGCAGAAGGCTTGGATTAGCAGGTTCCCAACCTCTGATCGATCCTGTAACGTTACAGGACCTACGAGCGAATCAGGATCAAATCCTAGCAATACGGGAGAGGTTAGAGAGAGCACACAGGGGTAGTTTATATTTCCCTTTTGAGCTTTCTCCTAATAGACCACTCAGGCCTACACAGGCCTATCTGACGAAACTGCCAGTGGATGTTGTTCGTCTCTTTGCACCACTTAGCGAAGCGGCTGAACAAGCTAAACTGACAACTACTAATTTATCAACAGGGCACAGGATTCGAGAAAGCGCCAATGTATGGTCAAGCATAGGCGTGTCATATAGACGTGCTAATGAAGAGATCTCAATCTCGGAACGGGATCCGTTCCAAGTCGATCCTGCTCTGGTAGAACGTGCCAACCGAGGGCACGCCGCTACACAGAACATGCTTGCGCAGTACTTGTCCGGCAAGGGTATTGAGCCGCTCTCGCCTAAACCTGCAGACCCAAACTTTGATCTTGCATGGCTGCATGATGGGATAGTATTCGTTGCTGAGGTAAAGAGTATCACTCCGGAGAACGAAGAACGACAATTACGTTTAGGATTGGGCCAGCTACTTAGGTATCGTTACCTTCTTGCCAAGACAGGTAGGTCAGTGAAGGCTGTTCTAATGTTGGAGAGAAAGCCAGAGGATCAAGGCTGGACCGAGCTTTGTGAACAAGAAGGGATCATCCTTGCTTGGCCAGACCGGCTGGATGAAGTATGGCTCGAACATTCATAAGGCAGTAGATAGCACCTGGCTAGCACCTAGATGACATTCGTCTAAGAAAGCGTCTGATACTCTTGTATGCACTTGAAGGAGCTGGACTAGGAAGAGAGCACGTCAGTGCCAGGCAACAACAAAAAAGCACCGGTCTTCGGAGACCGGTGCTTTCTGAATCAGCAACAACCTACTTGATCTTGTTGTACTCCTGGATCGCCTCCTGGTGGCGGCCCTGCTTCATGTAGAGGTCGCCGCGTACCTGGTGGTAGTGGGCGTCGCCTTGCATCTCGCGTTCGTAGTCGTTAAGCTCCTCGGCGATGAGGCTGAGGAACATCGCGGGCACGTTGCGCTTGCGCAACACCCGCCGATAGACGCGCAGGGTAGTGCTGAGGTCGCCTAGCTGGCTGTACCCGGCGGCGAGGGCCATGTGCGCGCCGATGTCGTCGGGGTTCGCCTCGACCAGCTGGCGTAGCGCCTCGAAGCCTTCAAGCTCCGGCAGCGGGCCGGAGGTGTACATGCTGCGGCCGTCACCGACCTTCGGCATCTCCACTTGTTGCTGCGTTTCTTGCTGGCCCTGCATAGGCTGGTACGTGTACTCCGGCACCTCCACGGGTGCGGGTGTGGGTGTGGGTGCAACGGAAGGCGTGGTTGGGACTGTAGGCGCAGGTGCCTCCGCAGCTACAGGCGCAGAAGGTGTAGCGTCCTCAACGGTATCCACCTCTTGTACCGGCTCCTCTGCGGGTGTTTCCACAGGGGCCGCTTGAGGGGTAGGTGCTGTGGTCGCAGCCGTAGCAGCAGCCCTGCCACGCGATCTCTTCGGCTCAGGTTCGGTTGGCGTTTCGAGTGCTGCGTCGGGAGCTACATCGGGTGCCGCCTCAGGCGCCATATCCGGCGTGGGCTTCAGCGCGCGGGTCTGCTTGCTGCCCTGCGGGACGGTGGCTTCTACGTCCTCGACCGTCGGCTCTTCCTGTCCGAGCGGACCGGTGGTCATGCCTTGCAGGTCCAGGCTGTCGGGCAGGGTGGGTAGGCCGGGCGAGGTAGCATCGGCCCAGGACACGCGTGCCTTGACTGCGCTGCTATCGTCCGCCGCGCCCTTCTTGCGCCCCCTACCCCTGCTGGTCTCGGTCTGCGCTTCCACCGCAGGCTCAGGTGTGACCTCCGGTTCGGGAGTGGGGGCGTGAGCGGGCGCGGGCGCGGGCGTGGCAGGTAGTGCGGCGGCCGGCCTGGCAGGTTCTTCCAGGGGCGCTGCGTCGTCCGTCAGCCAGCCGGTAGACTTGCCACGGTCGGAGGTGGGCCGCGAGGTGCTCATAAAGAGGGAGGTATCGCGCTCGGTGCCCTGCCACGACTCGTCATCGTCCTCAGGCTCCTCAGCGGGCGCGGCGGGACGCTCGCTCCACAGCGACCCACCAGGGTCGGGAGAGATCAGTTCGCCGGTGGTGCCCGGCCGCCTGGCCTTCCTGGGGTCGAGCATACCCGTGGGTATCTCCTGCTCTTCCTCCAGCCTGAGCTGCGAGTAGTCGAACGGCTCAATATCGAAGTCGGGATCGGTAGGGGCTTCCTGGGCGGCTGCCATAGGCTCGGCCACAGGCTGGGCTACAGGCTCGGCCACGGGTCCGGGGACCAGAGGCTCAGGCGTTGCGGGCTGAACGGCTGTCGGCTGGGCTGCTACTGTTTCGGCCACGGGAGGCTCGAACAACAGGCCCGTCTCTTGCGCCTCGATGCCCCTCATGTCAAGGTCGTCGTCTATGCCGCCCATAGAGAGCGTGGTAGTAACGGCCGAGGTCCACCCTCCGCCTAGACGACCAGTTTCGCGCCGTGGGGGCTGTGGAGCTACCGGCTCCGCAGGCTCTGCCGGTTCGACTTCGGCCAGGGGCTCCGGTTGCGTCGCGGCCTGAGCCTGCGCCTCCATCTGGGCGCGCAACTGGGCCTGCAACTGCGACTGAGTTGCCGTTTCCTCTACGTCTTCCTCCGGCTCCAGGAACGAGGCGATAGGGGAGGTTAGCTGGGAGAGGGCGGGCGACGTGGGCGTGCGCTGCGCGTTCTGAGCTGTTGGCGTGGCGTCCAGCGAGGCTGCCGCGTTGAACGTAGTATTCATATCATCGAGGTTGCCCGCGGGGGTGCCGTCGAAGATGTCGGCCAGCACATCGAGGTCGGCGGTGGCGCGCATGGGGTCGTGGGTGGGTGGCAGCACGCCAAGCAGTTCCTCGGTGTTGAAGCCGTAGGAGTCCTCCTCAGGTGCCAGGCCAAGCGAAGTGAAGTCGAATGGCTCAATCGGTGGCAGGTCCGCGTAGTAAGGCTCGTCCGCGGGTACATCCGCCTCTGCCTGGGGCGCGACTTCCACGGCAGGCTCTGCCTCCAACTCCAGGGCGGGTTCGGCCTCAAGTTCCACTTGTGGTTCCGCGTAGGTGTCGGCCTGGAAAGTGGGCGCAAGCTCAAGCTCGGCTTCATCACCAGGCGCTTCCGCCTCGGCTGTGGAGGCCATCATGCTCGCGTCGAACGGCGCTACGTCGAACTCCTCAGCCTGGGTAAAGCCTTCTTCGGTGGCAGGCTCAAGGTCCGTGGGCGCGGCGAAGGTCGGCTCTGTAACGTCCTCCGCAGTTACGCCGGTAAGCTCGTCAGGGGTTGCCACGTGGGCTTCCTGCTCCAACTCCACAGGTTCCGGCGGCGCGAGGGGCTTGGCGGTCTGCACCGGCAGGGTCTGGTCTTCGGTGGCGTCCTGTGTGCTCGTGCCAAGGTCCATATCTACGTAGCCCTGCCTGGCGAGCACTTCCAGGTCGGAGGTGTCTTGCAGCCAGAAAGGCAATGGACCCTGAGCGGCATCCTCGGTGGCAGGCTCCATCTCGGCTTCTGCCTGGGTGGGCTCCGGCCCTTGAGTGGGGGCAGCCTGGGCCTGTGACTCAGCAGGGGCTGCTCCATACTGTAGCGGCTCCATGTCGAACTCGTCCGGTGGCTGCAAGAAGGCGTCCATGCCGGAGGCAGTAGGAGCGGGCTGGTGGCTCTCCAGCACTGAGGGGTCCAGCAACTGGCTGGGGTGCCCATCGTCAAACATGAAGCTGTCGAACTCTAGTGCGTCACCCGCCGATGTGCCGCCTGCCACCGTCTCAGGGGCCTGGGCCTGGGCTTCGGCCTCATCCAGCGGCACCACGTAGTCCAGTTGCGGGCCATCGTAGCCGGGGGCTGCGACTTCATCTAAGGTACTGGTGTAGTTGTTCTCAGGAGGCGCGCCCGTCATCTCGCCCCAGTTGGGCACCGGATATTCTTCCGCCCCGGCGACTTCAGGCTCAGCAAGGGCCGGCCCGGCGGACGCGCTATAGGCGTCCTCGAAGGGCAGTCCGGCCCATTCCTGGGTGGTGTCGGGCCGCTCCTGCACCGCCGTGCCCGCGCTCATCGCTGCCATTGCGGCGGGGGCTTCGTTAATAACAGGTGGCAAGTTGGCAGGCAGACCGTACAGGGCCAGCAGCACCTGGCTGAAATCGTCCACCGAGGAGAGCGTGGTATCGTTCCAGGTGGTCGGGTCGTTCTGCACCTGCTCCGTGTAAGTGCTCGACACAGCGAACGTGGCGGCCTGTACGGAAGCGGGGACGGCAGGCGCTTCCTCCGGCTCGGGGCGCAGGTTCGCGGGATTCAGCGGCCCGGTACGAAGGCGCTGGCCCAGCGGCCCAGTAGGCGTCTTGAAATAGGCGGGGTTGATGGGGCCGGTGGGCGCGGGCTGCGCGCTCTCACTCTCGGTCTGAGCGCCCGCCGTAGAAGCCGAGGCAGGGGTGTGCAACGGCCCGGTGCCCGTACTTGGCATTCCACCGAGCGGCCCGGTGCCCCGGCGCATACCCAGCGGCCCGGTGCCACGCGGCATGGTACCGCCCGGTGCCCCGTCGGTGCCTTGCTGCCCCTGCAACTGCGATAGTCGCGCGGCCAGGTTGCTGCCGGAGTGCTGGCTGCCCAGCGGTCCAGTGCCACGCGGCGCACTCGGGGGAGCGGTCTGCTGTTGGTCGTGGCTTTGCTCTGCGTGGAGGGAAGACTGGTATGGCTGGAACAGTGGCTCGGGTTCGGCCTGCTGCTGGGGCTGGGACTCCATGCCCGCCAAGAAGGGCGGAAGCGGCACGTCATGGCCCGAGAAATCTGGGGACGCGGGCTGGGCAGGTTGGGCAGGCGTTTGCGCTGTGGACTGCCCAACGCTGGTCAGTGGCCCGGTGCCACCGGTGTGTGCTGCCAGGTTGGCGGCGAGCGGGTTCACGGCCGTCACCACGCCCATGTTTGGGTCGGTGTTCAGGCTGCCGAGGGTGGGGAGCGGTCCCGTCCCGGTATCGAACATGAACGACTCGAACTCGATGTCGTCCGCGTTGAACTGCCCCGAAGGCTGGTCCGACGCCGGGTTGGTGGCCGAGTTCGCTGTCTCCTGCATCTTCATCAAGTCCTGCCAGCGACTATCATCCTGAGCCATATTTTCCTCCATTTGGGATTTCGGAATGCGGATTTCGGATTTAGCAGGATACGGAGC
>JALZHG010000428.1 GCA_030914045.1 Chloroflexota bacterium
GAATACCCCAAAATACACCTTGCTCGGGCCCGAGAGGTCGAGATCGACTTTGGGGAGGTGACTCCGGCGCACGTCGAGGGGGAGAGCATCTCCCCCTCGCGGACCTTCCATGCCAAGGTGCTGCCGGAGGCGCTACGCGTCGTGGCGCCATAGTTGGGTAAGCATCCGGACTGCAAACCAACGAGAAAGGGCCGAAGAGAGACAATGGCGTGGTTGATCAAGGGTCTGGCTTGGCTGCTGTTGGGGGTTCTCGCGCTCGTGGCGTCGAGCAGCTGTGGCAAGGAGAAGCCAGTAGATTGGGCCATTACTTGGGCATGGGAGTGTCCATGATGGCAAGAGATCACGCTGCTACACGGGCCTGTAACCGCCCAGAAGCGCGTGTCCCGCCCGCGCCCAGAACACGTCAACCCCTCCGAAGCCTGCCTCCTCCATCCAGCCCAACTGCTCCGGTAGTGTGGACGGCTTGTCCGCCGGGTCGGGGTACCTGTAGATGTTCCAGCGCTCGCGTACGAAGAACTCGTGGGCTCGCCCATCACCGTGGGTCTCCATCGAGCGGCGGCCTACCTCCTCCTCCCAAGCCGCGGCGAAGTGGCCCCTGGCGCGTTCGGTGCGAGGCTCCATCAGGTCGGCGAACAGCAACGCGCCGCCGGGCTCCAGCCTATCGAAAAGTCGCCTGAACAGGTCTCGCTTGCCGCTACCGTCGAGGTGGTGAAGCACCAGGGAGCTCAGGAAGACCCGCACCGCGGGCAGGTCGTCCGTCCAGGAGGGCTTCTCCAGGCGGAAGCGGCGCAGTTCGGCGCGCCCGGCGTATTGCCCAAGCAGCTGTGCCGCCTTCTTTAGCATCTCTGGAGAGCCATCCAAGCCCAAGATTTGCGCCTTCGAGAACTCGCGCAGAACCGCCGCGCTCAGCCACCCTGAGCCGGTGCCGATCTCCACGGCCAAGAACGGCTCGTCGCGTTCGGCGGGCATCAGGTCAAGGAATGTCTGCTCGATCTCTTCGCGGCCAGGCACCATAGCCCGGCCGAACTCGACGAAGATCTTTGAGTCGTCCTCGCCCCAGGCTCCCAGCGCGTTATTGGCCTGGTTTGTCCCTTCGTCCATGTTCTCGGCTACCTCCCGATCCCTCCGCCTAGGAGATCACGCCCTCCATACGCGCGACTCCCCTGGTCCGTCCACCAGCTCGACGCGCCACGGTTGCAGCATCAGCACCCCGAACTCCGGGTTTTCTACAGCGCCCCAGATCCCGGCCGGGTCGTAGCCGACCGGCTCCGGCGCACGCACATACATCTCCCACGCCCTGAGTTTGCCCTCCGCCGTGTCGTCCCATTCGGCGCGGCAGTCAACGTAGACGGGGTTCCAGACGTCTCTGTGGTCTAAGTAGGAGAGCGAGAGGTAGGGGTTGCGGGCGAGGTGTTTGGTCTTGAGGGTGTTGCGATTGGTGGCGATCCGCCCGGTCTTACCCTCCCAGATCGGGTGCCAGACCCTCGAGCGCGGCCTGTTGCGGGTGTCCACCGTGGCCGCGGCGCACCACACAACGGCGTGGACGCGCTCTATAAACTCATCCTCTATGTCGGTGAACGAAGCGATGGGCTTGGCGTAAGCCATCTAAGGCTTCTCCTGTCTCTAGTGGCATGCAAGGAAGTATAGGCGAACTTCTTAGAGCACCTTCCAGGCAATAAGGTGAACAAGCTTCTCATGCATCCTGCCGCCCCAAGACCCAAATAACAGCAAACGTCGCTCCTTTGCGGGATGTGCCTGCTCTTGTCATTTGCTACCCTAGGGACTAACTAACCCCGTGTGCAAGTTTCTTTGAAGACTTGAGCGAAAGGGAAGACCTCCCTACGCTCTTACAAAGATGACCGGATCTTGGAGTGCTAGTGAGATGAGTAGATTGTTGAGAAGTTCTATCGGGACGCCGCGTTTCGGGGGCGGCGCTCGTGGCGCTCGCGGTCGGGCCGAAATGGCAACGACATCTACAACGGCAAAGGCGGCTGCGACGTCTGGGATGATGCAAGCCTCACGAGCAGCGACAGCTACCTGGTCACGGTCAAGGACTTTTGCAACGTCGGCATAAGCTTTCTCTCGATAGGAGATGACGGCGGCGAAAAGGACATCCTCGACCTCAGCCGCTTCTACAAGTCCTCTAATTTCGTGTTCTCCAGGGAGTTCACCAGTTTGCACCTCGATGGACCCGGGCTCAACGACATCGATATCTCGACCTTCTTCACGAGGGGTTCGGGTACAGCGAATTCGATAGATAGCTTCAGGTTCTCGAACAAGACCCTCACGGCGCGGCAGGTCAAGGACATGATCGTCTAGGCCAGCGCGCTCCACGAGCGCCCGCACGAAGGTCGCTCAGCCAGGACCTCGTACCCTTAAGCGGATCGTAGCCTCGGGGCCGGTGCTAGCAACGCCGGTGATCACACCCGGTGGCGCGGTCCGCTTGTGGGGTGCGCGCGAGGGTAGCCTAGGCGCGTGAGCCAGGTCTGGCTGTCGGGAACGCGGGCGATGAGCCGCCCGCAGGCGGCGAGCGCGGCGGCCAGCTCCCGTTCGCCCGTCTCGAATTCGATGGCAACGAACTTACCTCGTTTCCCACGACGACCGGAAGGCCAGCCCCAGGGGTTTTCGATCGGGCGCTGATGGCTGAGAGCTAAGGGGGCCCCTCGAAGGACTCTTTTTCTCGTTTCTCAGACTTTTCAAACTTTTTTCTCATTTGAGCATTTCCGAGAGCACTTTCGAGAGCCTTTCCGAGAGCACCCCTCGCTATGG
>JALZHG010000429.1:0-1879 GCA_030914045.1 Chloroflexota bacterium
AGGATGCCGAATCTCTTCATAATTGGCGCCGCCAAGGCTGGTACAACGGCCCTCTACGACTATCTTACCCAACACCCTCAGGTTTTTCTCTCCCGGGTCAAAGAGCCGATGTTCTTCAGTCGAGACGAGCACTACGCGAGGGGCCTGGACTGGTACGAAGATGCGTATTTCGAAGGAGCAGAGGATTATCCCGTGAGAGCCGAGGCCACACCCCATTATCTGTACTGGTCTGAGAAGGTTGCTCCGCGTATCAAGCAAGTTTATGGAGATAGACCGGTACAGTTCATAGTGACCTTCCGCGACCCCGTTTCGCGAGCCTACTCGTGGTACTGGAACATGGTGCGCGAGGGTAGGGAGGAGCTGAACTTCGACGAAGCGTTGCGGGTGGAAGAGTCCAGGCTAGAGCAAAACCGCTACGAACTTTACCAACTGGGCTCGATGGTGTACGGCTACTCCGCTGGGAGTCGGTACGCCTCGCTGCTGCAGCCCTACCTGGAGCTATTCCCTGCAACGAGCTTCTTCTTTGTGTTTCAGGATGATCTGATGTCTCGCGTACAAGAAACCTGCGAAGAGATCTTCGAGTTCTTGGGAGTAGAATCGTCCATACGAATAAACACCTCGAACAGCAACCCGGCTGCCATGCCCCGCTCCCGGCTCTTGCACAAAACCCTCAGGCGGCGGTTTCTGCTCAAGGAGTTCGTTAAACCTATCATGCCGAGCAAAGTCAGACGCCCCCTGAAGAAAATAATGATGCAAATCAACCTAAAAGAGACTCCCTACGTACCTCTAGACCCACAGTTGGCCCATGAGTTGAGGCTGAGCTACAGGACCGAAATAGAGAAGCTTGAGAAGATAACGGGCAGGGAACTATCGTCGTGGAAGGCGGGGTAACCGACTCTGCCGTGCCTCCGTGAGCGATCCAAGTCAAGCGATCAGGTTTCATGAAAGGGGTCAGCGATCGGCCAGACAGGCAGGCTCTATGCGCCTTCTTCAAGGAAGAAGGTGTCCGGCTGATCCAGCCCCATGATCTTGAGCACGCGGCGGTCCTACCTCTCTGTCGTAATCTCCGACATCGCAGCCCGGACCCGTCATCGCCTTCACTCTGTTACGTCGCTTGCCACCAGGACCCTGTATGGTGCGCTGAAGCCTTTACGGCGGTGCTCCAGGAGAGCATAACATTCTCTCGAAGCCTTCTGCGGGCGGATCAACGCCCGGCTCGACGATGGATGCCACCTTTGAGGAGAAGCAATCCATCTTGCAGCTCTTGATCGAGCGCATTATTGTTGGGGAGGACACCTTGGAGATACGCCACATCATCCCCTTGTACGGTCCGCTGTGGAACTCGAGAGGTTCCGTGGCACCGCCCGAATGTGGATTGCGTTCGGATGGTGTGCACCACGCACCTCTGCCAGTCCACTCCGGGCAGCTCTCCGCGGACAGCCGCCTTTATCCCTTCGTGGTCGCCTGAGACCATCAGGCGCACCCCCTTGAGACCCCGGTCCAGCAGACACCCTGGAAAGCATGCTGGATTTTCTCGGAGTACCGCATTGGGTACCTGAGACGTACTCCATCCCCAACAAGCGCGAGTACACCGACGTGAGCCCCCTCATCCGGCAACGGCTCGACGAGTACTATAAGCCCCACAATCAGAGGCTTTATGAGTACCTGGGTGTGAACCTCGGTTGGTAAACTCGTGCTACCAGATCAACTGCTTGGGGCGGGCCCGCATCCTCGAGAAGACCACTACTGCCCGCGCCTCCTTTCACTAAGCTCGCGCCGATTCTGACCGCTCCGCGCTACCCTCCATGAGGGGGGTACTCTCGAGCAAACTACCTGCAGCTCTCGTCATAACGATTGAACCGGCGTGCCATAACCACAG
>JALZHG010000429.1:1889-2760 GCA_030914045.1 Chloroflexota bacterium
AATCAGAGGCTTTATGAGTACCTGGGTGTGAACCTCGGTTGGTAACTCGTGCTACCAGATCAACTGCTTGGGGCGGGCGCCGGGCTGACTCGGCGGTTGTCCGTAACCACGTGCGCAAGTACGTGGCCGATTTTCGCACTCACTCCTAGACGACTTCCCAGAACTTGACTTCTCCGAAGTCCATATACAGAATCGTGAATGCCTCGGTCCTAACACGCCAGAACTACCCCCGCCGGGCACCCCTTATTGGATCTGCGCAATGCATCTTGTAACCACCGGTGGGTAGAGGTGGGTAGATATCCGGGATCGTGGATAGCCTCCAACCACCTAGCGACCTCCCAAACCGTGCGGGTGTCCATGAACCATCTCGGGTAGTCCCCCCAGAGCCAGCTCACGCGCCTCGGTCGCCGTGGGCATGCCTCGCTCTATGGCGTCGACGATCTTCTGAGGAGTAGGTCTTTAGAGTACGCTTTTATCCGTCCATGTTGCCATCCAGCCCATCCTCATCGCAACACGCTGTGAGCCGAAACCGATCGCTTAGAGAAACCTACAGGTATTAGGAACCGCGGTTCTTCAACAATTTTTTGAAGTTGTTCAGCTGGTGTACAGCACGCTTGGTCCACTGGGGCGTGCTATCCGACCTTACGGACCGTTTGGCTCTGGAGCGCAGAACGTGAAATGCTGCGTGAGGCAGCCAGATTAGCAGGTTTCGGCCCAAGATCGCCCGATCGCAGGGGATCATCCTGGAAGCCCACCTCAGTTTGTAGGGTTCCTCTCCTCGCAGGAGATCCAGGCAGGCATTGTTGCGCTCGTGGGCAGTGTTGAGTCCCTCCCAGATGAGAAGAGAGCTCCACTGGTAGCGCTGTAGAGC
>JALZHG010000430.1 GCA_030914045.1 Chloroflexota bacterium
GAGCGCGAGGATTGGAGAGAGATGCCCGATTGGTGGCCGCCAGTAGAGCTGGATCCGGACAACTTCAGCCTGGAGCGCATCAGTAGCTACTACCTTGACTTCGGGCTGGTCTTCGACAATATGGGTTCGCTGCTGCGGGCGGTCTTGGTGACCATCTCGCTCGCGTTCCTGGCCGAGTTCTTCGGGATCGTCCTCGGGCTGGGGCTGGCGCTGCTCAAGATCTCCCGCTCTAGGCTCTTGAGCGCCCCCGCCCAGCTCTACATAGATGTCTTCCGGGGGACGCCGCTCCTGGTCCAGATAACCATCATCTACTTCACCACAGCCTCGGTGGGCTTGAGGTTCACCAGCCTGTTCTTCGCTGGGCTCGTGGCGCTCTCCCTGAACGCCGCGGCCTACGTGGCGGAGATCTTCCGTTCCGGCATCCAGAGCATAGACAGGGGGCAGATGGAGGCCGGACGCGCCTCGGGGCTCTCCTACGCCAAGACCATGCGCTACATTATCGTGCCGCAGGCATTCAGGCGCGTCATCCCACCCCTGACCAACGAGTTCGTCATGCTTATAAAGGACACCTCGCTCGTCTCGGTCATAGGGCTCGCCGAGCTCTTGCGCGCCGCAAGGGTCTTGCAGTCGGAGACCTTCAACGGAACGCCCCTTATCGCGGCGGCCCTGATATACCTGGCCATCTGCCTGCCCCTGATCTACCTGACCAACGCCCTCGAACGTAGATTGAATAGGAGGGTTGCCTAGCAGACCGGCTTATCTATAGCTCATGGAGCGTAGAGCCTCAAGGGCTTCTTCAATATGCTTCTCCACGCCCAGTTGGGAGGAGAAGATGTGCCTGACCACCCCTTCCTCGTCTAGAATATAGGTCACCCGACCCGGAATGAGACCGAATGTGCTGGAAGCTCCATAGAGCTTTCTCACCTTTCCTCCTTCGTCGCTGAGTAGGGTGAAGGGTAGCTCGTGCTCCGCGGCGAAGCTCCTGTGCGACTCCACAGAGTCGGAGCTTATCCCTATGACCTCGGCATGGAGCTCCCTGAAGTCCTCATGACGCTCCCTGAAGGCGCAAGCCTCTTTAGTGCAGCCGGGGGTATCGTCCTTGGGATAGAAGTAGAGAATCACAGGCTTCTTACCAAGGAAGTCCCTCAGGCTCACTACCTTTCCCGATTGAGAAGGGAGCGTGAAGTTAGGAGCCAAGGACCCCGCAACTACTTTGTCCCTCGTTCGAAACCCCATCTCAGTCTCCTGAATGCTGTGCCGCTGCCGTGTTTACACCCATTGTATGGGGTATCTGGAAGAACTGGTGTGAAAGCATCGAGGGTTTGAAATCCTCAGGGCCAAGCTTGACTGAGGAATCTATATGCGATATACATATAGTAGCGATCCGGTGTCCTACTCCTTTCCCCACCCCATAGGAGGAAACCGGATTGCTACCCCTTCTACCCTTGTCCATATCTTGCGTTACGTGGGCCACGACAAACCACGGCTTGGGCAATGAGATATTGGCTCTTCCCGATCGAAGTAGCTTTTGTTATAATGACCCCGAATGAAGCCGGAGGAGGGGGGCCCTCGTGGCGATACTGCAGTTTCTTATCTTCATGGTTCTGGTAGTTATCTCTATCCTGGCGTTGGGCTACGGCTTGCATTTATGCGAGGAAAGAACCGTAAGCCGTAGATGCGATATGCCCCACAAGCTGTATCGCGGGAAGAAGGCCCGAAGGCAAAGGGACCGGTGCAGGTTCGAGGGATAATTAGATAGACAAGTGCTCGCAGCCAACCCTTGTTCCCCATGGTCACCACGCCGATTCATTCGAAATTCATCGCCATCTGTTGTCGTAGGGCATACAAAGGATAAATAAGGAAGGCTATACGTCATCGAATCTGGTGCGGTGGAGTGGGCTAGCAGCGGTGCTGGGGGGCGTGCTGTGGGTCCTGCTTGTGCCTCTTATCACCCTTACCTACCCCGGCAGGACGGGATGGGCCTCCGTGGAGACGATATTCTCGCTAGCCTGGGAAGATTACAACAAGTTGCTACCCATCGTACTGCTGCTGTTACTCGTGGGGCTGACGGGCTTGACTGCTAAACATGGGCGACGCTCCGGCAGTCTGGGAAGAGTGGGTCTTGTGGTGGCCCTTTTCGGGCTTGGTCTGATGCTCTTGGGCAACGTTGGTGAATTCTGGATTGCGGGAGGCATTAGAGTAGGAATGACCTCCGCCGCTCTGGTTGGGTGGATGAGCTATTCACTGGGGTATCTACTCCTTAGTATCGGGTTGGTGTTACTGGGCATCGCCGCTCTTCGTAAGAAGCTGTTGCCATATGGGAACGCCGTACCGCTCACCCTAGGCTTGCGAGGTTTCCCTATTTTCTTCACCGTGACATCTGGGGTCACCCTGGGTATGGTGCTAGCTACGCTCTTCGGGCTTGGCTGGATATTACTAGGCTACTCACTCTGGTCACAGAGGGGAACCGCAGCACAACCCTCACGCGTCAGGTGAGTTGGGTTGGCGGTTGACACGCCGGATAGGTTCGATGTGTTCTCTAGCTAACCACCAACACTGATGAAATGCAACGATCGTAGTGATCTAGAGGATAACGAGCGTGAATGGACAGGTAGACAAGTCAGCCAGGGCAGCCCTCGCTTGCGGAATTAGCGGGATCGTGCTGTGGTTTCTCTCTTACTCGTGGATTCCTCTTTCATTGATACCTTCTCTCCTAGGGCGATGCCCAAGTTTTCTAGGCGTGTTCGCTTAC
>JALZHG010000185.1 GCA_030914045.1 Chloroflexota bacterium
TGAGAAGCCTCAGTTCCGCTTTGCCGCCTCAGACCGGACGTGAGTGGGTAGTGGACCGACCACAACCCACCTGCTACATCCTGGCTTTTCTCGTTCCGGTCTATTCAGGGTCATGTAACTTTACGAAGATTTACTTCACCCTCTTGATGATGTGCCAGCCGTAGGGGCTTGTCTCCGGGTCGTAATCAGCGATACCTACCTCGCCTACCTTGAGCTTGAAGCCTACGTCACCGAAGGCGGGCACCATGTTCTTGCGGCCGTATTCCCCAGTGGCCTGGTCGGCTGCCACACCGATGTTTGACAGCGAGTAGAGACCGGGGGCGCTATCGTCGGTGTATTCCTGCACCAGCTTGTCGTAGTCCTCGCCCTGCTTGGCGCGGTCCAGCAACTCATAAGCCAGGGTTTTGGCCTGCTCCATCGTGCGGCCCTGCGCCTTCTCCGGGACATTTCCCTGGAACCCGATTGCTTCGTTGAAGCCAATCAGGATGTGCTGTACGGTGATGTGGTCGTCCTCACCCTCGGGCTTGGAGGGCGGGGGTGGCGGAGGCACGCGCTTGATGACATGGTAGCCAAAGGGGCTGGTGGCCGGGTCGTAGTCGGCAATGCCTATTTCACCCATTTGTAGGCCAAAGCCCACGTCCCCAAAGGCGGGCACTAACTGGTTGCGGGGGAACTCTTCTTCACCAACGGGTTCGATGCCGTTGTTGGACATGCTGTAGATGCCGGGCGCTCTATCGTCGGTGTACTCCTGCACCAGCTTGTCGTAGTCCTCGCCCTTCTCGGCGCGGTCCAGCAACTCGTAAGCCAGCTTGCGAGCGTCCTCCTGGGTGCGAGTAGCCGCCTTCTCGGGGGGTTTGCCCTGGAAACCTACCGCGTCCTTGAAGCCGATGAGAATGTGCTGAACAGCAATATGCTCGTCGCCCACTGGTTTTGCCTCCGCTGTAGTATTTGGTGTGGATTGTAATGTGGTTTGGGTCGGTTGCGCCCCTGTGGTGCCGGTGGTAGGTATTGATGCAGCCGGTGCTTCTCCGCCACACCCCACCAGGGAAAGTGTCAAAAGAGAAACCAAAGATATGACCGTTAGAAACCTCTTCAACCTGTACTCCTTTAGTAATCGGGAACGGACCGCGCACAATGCGTGGCAACAGATATAAGTCTAACACGTGGAGGGCGGGGTGTCCAGCAGGGAATTGGGTAGCATAGTCGGCAGTAGACGCCCAGGGAATGGGTGGCATAGTCAGCAGGAGACGCCCACGGAATGTGTAAATCACAGCGTGCTAAGGACGGCGCTCATCGTATGTGACGCCCGTCGATTGAAATCGAGGGCTAGACAAGGCAAAGTCCCTGCGGGACTACAACATCTCCCTAGGTCTTTACAGATGCTCTGAGAAGAACCAGTCTGCCGCAGGGCAGACTTTGCAAGGTGTAGCCCTCGATTTCAATCGACGGGCGTCGGCCTTAGCACGCTCTAATTTACACATTCCCTTGATGGGCTAGATGCGAACATGGATTAGCTCACTGTATATAGACACAGCACCACAGCCGATAACCTACCGATTACCATACTTGTCCTGGTACCTGAACGTGCCTAACTGCGACAGCAGCACGCTGTACGGCTCAGGGTTCTCGGGGTGCAACTCGAAGACTGCACGCTCGAAATACTGCACCGTATACTCCTTGCCGTCAAGCTCGCTTTTCTCCAGGAACTCGTCGGAGATGGGATAGCCTTGCTGCGCCAGCCCGCCGTGGTTGTTCCAGTAGATAAGGAACAGGCCGCCGACGGTCTTGCCGGTTTCGGGGAAGAAGCGAGCGCCGGGCGAGTTGTTGGTGGACTGGTTGGGCGCGCCGTTCGGGTATTTCTGCTGGTAGCGGAAGGTGCCTAGCTGCGACAGGAGCACGTTGAAGGGCGGCTTCTGCTCGGGGTGGTACTCGAACACGGCCCGCTCGAAGTACTGCACCGTGTACTCCTTGCCGTCCAGGTCCGACTTCTCGCGCATCACCGGCGAGATTGGGTAGCCCTGCTGGGGGAGGCTGCCGTTTTTCTCCCAGTAGTCGAGGAAGAGGCCGGTCACCACCTGTCGGGTCTCAGGGAAGCGATGCGCGCCTGTACCGGGCAGGGAGGGCGGGGGCGCTGGCGGGGGCGTAATAGCGATGCCGGAGATGGTCGCGCCCATGATGTCACGGTCCTTGTTGCCCTTCGCTTCGTCCTCCCAGGCGACCACGCCGCCCGATACGCCAGGCTGCCGTTGCGGGGCCGGGCCTACAAAGACGGGGAACTCCTGCTTCGTGGTCAGGTCGTAGCCGTAGATGTCAGTGTTGCTGCCCGCGGGGTCTTTTTCGTTGCGAAAGTCGGCCCATACCACGATATTCCCGGAGATGGCGGGCTGTATCTGGCTGCCTGGGGCCGTGCTGATGGGGAACTCTCGTTTGGCGGCCAGGTCGTAGCCGTAGATATCGGCGGTGTTGTCGCCCTTGCGCCAGTCGGACCACACGACGGTGTTGCCCGAGATAACCAGGTCGGTCTGCGTGTCGGGGGCGGTGGTAATGGGGAACTCTTGTCCCGTATCCAGGTCGTAGGCATAAATGTCGGAGTTCGTACCGTTGGGGTCCGGCTCGTTGCGGTAATCCACCCATACGACGAACCTGCCGTTGGTGGCGGGGCGGACCTGCGCGCTGTTCGCCTTTACCAGCACGGTCTCCTTACCGGACGGAAACTCGGTCATATAGATGTTGCCCGCCTCCGGGTCGTCCGCACCCGCCGAGTCGCGGAAGTCGGCCCACACGACGGTGTTGCCCCAGACGGCGGGCCTGTTCTGCATCTGCGCGGCCCTGGACATGACGGCGGGCTTGCCTTCGCCCAGCACCGCGCCGTAGAGGTCGAAGTTGACCAGTTGGTTGTTGCCGTTGCGGTAGGCGCGGTCCACGTTGCGGGCGTCGCGCCACACCACCCTCACCCCGTCGGTGGCAGGCTGCTCCTCGTCCCACCCCTGCTCCGAGATAACCATTTCCCGACGCGTAGCCAGCTCCACGCCGTAGATGTCGCAGTCGGCGGACTTGCAGTTGGAGTAGACCACGACACCCCCGGCCATGCTAATCTGCTGCTGGTTGCCAGTACCCCCGGCAAGCAGATAGGGCGCGCTCACCTTGGGCTTGGCTTGTTGCGGGGGCGCAGCATGAGAGGTCGGGATGAGGAGGACAGCTAATAGAAGCAGTGCCAGCAAGGTTGACCTTGGCTTGGAACGGAGGTAATGAGGCATTGAGTGACTTAATTCACCTAATGGGGATAAAGTTGGAGTTGTGAGATGCGCCCCTGCCGGAGTGTCGCAATAACCAGGCCAATGTAGAGGCTTGAAGCCTGCACGCTAGCGCAACAGGCTGAGCAGCCATGCAAATAGGCCGCCAAGCCAGCCGAACGCATTTATCTTGCTAAAGGGTCCAGGTACTCCCAACCAACCTGGTGGGGCAGGGGACGTACCGAGGCCGAGCGCCTGCAAGTCCTCACCCGCCTCACTCAGCAGACTTGTGCGGTCGCAAGGGCTGAGGCCGGCCGAAAGCTCATGCCGCCCTTCAGAAAATCCTGACATGATGCCACCTCGCCAGGCATACACCAGGTACGTTTTGCCGACTTCAAACCCTTCAGAGGTGCAGCCGGTTACGCCCCACCCTTCGGCGGTAATAAAGTCCGAGTAGCGGTACGTGGTGAGCCGCGAGAGGGGAACACCTTTCCAGCTAGCCTGCACATCGAAGGTGTAAGCGTGTGCTATATAACTGCCGCCGTTCTTACCGGGGCGTTTTTGTTCCTTGACGCTGATTACCTTGCCGCTGAACACTGCATCCGAGCGCTGGAAGGCCTCTTCCGGCGTGGACTTACCGCAGGAACATGCCAGTGCGGGCGGCGTCCTGGCTCCCTGTATGGAACACAAAACGGCAACCCCTACCAGGACAAAGAGTGCTCTGCGTTTCATAGACGGACCGATTCAGCCGTTAAGACGGTAACCGTCTAGCCCGGCCATTGACTACGTTTGTAAGTGCTAGCCCCAGTCCAAGAACAAGCAAACCGATTACCAACGTGTTATCCAGTATTGAAGCACCTTCGCCTGCTTGCGGCATGCCCACGCCCGCTGGCTGGTCCCACTGTTTGCCCGGTCCGAACAGGTTGAACTCGGTTTCGACGTCAGCCAGGCCTTGGATCTCACGGGTCGCCCCACCTATGCGAGTGGAGGCTCGAAGCTCGCTGTCTTCACCTGAGCGATACGCATAAACCAGGTACATGGCTCCTAGTTTAAACCCCTCAGGATACGGACACGTACCGGGGGCTGGGTTGCCTTGCTCAGGCAAGAATACCTGGGACCTGAAGACAATTGTGACTTCGGGAGTGGAAACACCCTTCCAGGAGGTCGCTACCCGAAAACGGTAAGTGTTAACTGCCTTATAGCTCCTGCCGTCCGGCTGAGGGTGCCGCTCTTCACGCGCGGCAACTACAGTACCAATAAACGCCGCACTTGCGTCGCGGAGCAGTTGCCTGGGAGTATAATCAGGCCCGTAACTACAGGCTGAGGTACGAGCAGGCGCAAGTAGCTGAGCAACGAACAACGTAGCAAGTGCCAACAAGGCGACCGCAAACCGGTGCTTCATAGCCAGGTACCTCCCGCCATGCGGGTCAAAGGCTATTCCCCGTATGGCGTCCAGACGTTCTTCACCTGGGTCGCCTCGCGAAGGAACTCCTGTCCCTCGCCCTGCTCCCTGGAGAGCCAGTCGCGCCCGTGGCCGTAGCTGACCCAGGTGCGCTTCATGTTGCCCGCCGACGAGTGTTCCACCAGCTTGCTGCCCTCTGCCGTGCCGAAATACCACATCGAATCTACGTCGTCGTGCTCGGACATGACCTTCGCGAGCGTGTCGCGCGGTCCCGTAACTATGTTCACCACACCGCCCGGCAGGTCCGAGGTCTCCAGCACCTGGTAGAAGTCGGTGGCGCTCAACGGGTGCCGCTCGGAGGGGACCACCACGACCGTGTTGCCCATCGCTATCGCGGGCGCGACCAGCGACACTAATCCCAGCAGCGGGTACTCGGTGGGACAAGCTATGCCCATCACGCCGATAGGCTCAGGCATGGCGATAGTGATGTTGCGGGAGGGCGTGCGGTGCACCAGGCCGTCGTACTTGTCGGCCCAGGCGGCGTAGGTGAACAGCCGCTCTATGGATAGCTCCACTTCGCGTTGCGCGTCATCGAGGCTACCGCCCGTCTGCTGCCGTATGCGGCGGGCGAACTCACCCGCGCGGGCCGATAGGTTCTCGGCTATGTAGTAAAGGATCTGCGCCTTGTTGTGCCCGGTGGTAGAGGCCCAGCCCTCGGCGGCGTGGGCGGCCTCTACGGCGTTGCGGATGTCCTTGCGGTTGCCCTGCCCCACCTCGCCTATTAGCTCGCCGTCAGGTCCGAAGACGGCGGTGCTGTAGCCGGAGTCGGGGCGGGCCTGCTTGCCACCGATGTACAGCTTGGGCGTGCGGTCTATTGGTGGCGCGCCGAGTACTGGGTACTGGGTGCCGAACAGGTCCAGTTCGTCATCCGGCATCTCGTGGTGCCCATTGCCGTTGCCATTACCGTTACCGTCGGCTTGGCCCTTGCCTGGGGTGTGCCCGTTGCTGGCCGCGCCTTTCTCCTCCGCCACACGGTATTCGGCGCTCGTAGCCTGGGCCTCCCACGCGGGGCGGACGTACTCGTACAGCCCTTCCCTGCCGCCTTCGCGACCGTAGCCACTCTCACGATAGCCGCCGAAGCCGGAGGCCGCGTCAAACTGGTTGGTGCTGTTGATCCAGACGGTGCCCGCCTTGAGCTTGGCGGCAATGTCGAGGGCCAGGTTGATGTTCTCGCTCCACACCGAGGCGGCGAGACCGTACCGGGTGTTGTTGGCGAGGGCCACCGCTTCGGCGGGCGTGCGGAAGGTCATGGACACCAGCACCGGGCCGAATATCTCCGTCTGGGCTATTGTGGATGAGGGCGATACGTTGGTAAAGAGTGTCGGCGGGAAGAAACTGCCTTCGGTGGGGCACGACCACGAGGGCTGCCACATATAGGCCCCTTCGTCCACGCCCTGCTGCACCAGCTTCTGTATCGCCTGCAACTGCGTCGGCCCCACGATGGCCCCTATGTCCATCGCCTTGTCCAGCGGGTCGCCTATCCTCAGCCGCTCCATGCGGTAGCGCAGCTTCTCTTCCAGCCGCCCGGCTATCCCCTCCTGGGCCAGCAGGCGCGACCCTGCGCAGCACACCTGCCCCTGATTGAACCAGATGGCGTCCACCACGCCCTCTACAACACTATCGAGGTCGGCGTCGTCGAACACGATGAAGGGCGACTTGCCGCCAAGCTCCAGCGACAGCTTCTTGCCGCTGCCCGCCGTAACTTTGCGGATATGTCGCCCGATATCGGTGGAGCCGGTGAAGGCGATCTTGTCCACGCCTGGGTGGGTCAAGATCGCCTCGCCCGCCGTACGCGCCTCACCCGTCAGGATGTTCACCACGCCTTTGGGCAGGTCCGCTTCGTCGCAGATATGGGCAAAGGCCAGCGCGGTAAGCGGGGTATAGCTGGCGGGCTTGAGCACCACCGTGTTGCCCATCGCGATAGCAGGCGCGATCTTCCAGGCCATCATCAGCAGCGGGAAGTTCCAGGGGATAATCTGCCCCACCACGCCCACGGGCACCATGCCGGGCATTTCGGTTTCCATCAACTGCGCCCAGCCCGCGTGATAGTAGAAGTGGCGGGCCACCAGGGGGATGTCTATGTCGCGCGTCTCGCGTATCGTCTTGCCGTTGTCGAGACTTTCGAGCACGGCCAGCAGGCGGGAGTGCTTCTGCAACAGGCGGGCAATGGCGTACAGGTAGCGGGCGCGGACGTGGCCGGGCGTGGCGCTCCAACTCTCGAAGGCTCGACGCGCCGCAGCCACCGCCCTGTCGGCGTCTTCAGCCGTGCCGAGCGCCACCTTCGCCAGGGGCTTGCCGCTCGCCGGGTTCTGGCTGTCGAAGTACTTGCCGCTGCTGGGTGCAACCCACTCGCCGTCGATGAAGAGGCCAAACGGCTGGTGCCGCTCGATCCACTGCAATGCAGGCTCTTTCGCCTCCGGCGCGGGGCCGTAATCAAGCGTCTCGAAGATTTCCGCGACTGTAGCCATGTCTAGTCCTCCAGGTGCTGCCGTCCATTACTTACCGATCTTCAATCTTGTCCCTGCCTACATCGTACCACGTTTTATGCTTCGGATAAAGCCCTAAACAGCTAGCACCCAAGCTACATACATTGCTACCCTGCCACACCTTGTCATCCTGAGCGTAGCGAAGGATCTCAAGAAGTTGGAGAGGGAGGCTGTTGAACTAGGGGATCATAGTTCGGTGGGTTCAGCACAGAGGCAAAGCCAACATCTGAGATCCTTCGCTACGCTCAGGATGACAGGAGGGGCTTTGGTCCTGCTATCCTGAGTGGGGCTGGCCCGCGAGCAACTCCAGCAGGCCCTGGGGGTAGAGGGGCGCGCCTGGGCCAAACTCCGACAGAGGCTTCCACAAGGCGTGGAAAGGCACGCCGTCGTCCTCCTGCGCGTTTAGCTCCTCCTGCTCGTAGAGGGTAGCGTCGGCAAGCTCGCCATCGTAAACCAGCATGATCTCGTGTCCGGGCAGGCCGTTGTAGACGAAGATGTTCTCCAGCGTGCCGAGGAAGCGTAGACTTTGGGGCTTCACCTCCGCGCCTAGCTCCTCCCCTGTCTCCCGGATTACCGTGTCCCTGCTGCGCTCGCCGAACTCGATAGTGCCGCCGAGGGGGCGGTAGAAGGTCTCACCCGTCAGGGCGTCTGTGCCTTCAGCGACGAGGATTCTGCCGTCATGACTGAACAGGCAAATAGCTACGGCACGAATGCGCTTCTTGTATAGAAGGCCGCCTGCTAAGACCCTTTCGGGCAGCCGCGTCTCACCCATCTTCTGTTCCTCCATAAGCTAACCACCGTCTTAAAGAAGGTACCTCGACCCCTGATTGGCTCTACATAGGGTAGAAGCTATATCGAAGACAGCAGTACCGGAAATAGGCAAAAGAGTCGAACCTTGTCGT
>JALZHG010000431.1 GCA_030914045.1 Chloroflexota bacterium
CCGTACGAGTGGGCCAGCAAGTTTGCAGGCTCCCCGAGGGAGTCCACCACCGCTGCCACGTCCTCGAACTCCCGTTCTATCGCGTAGTCGTCCGGGTCACCGCTGCCCCCGCGACCGCGCCGGTCGACGGCGCAGACTGTGAAGCGCTCCTCGAACGCCGGTAGGACCGGCCTCCACCGGCCGTGGTCGGCAGCCGTCCCGTGCACCAGCACGAGGGGCGATCCTTCCCCGCTACGCCAGTAGGCGATGGGCGTGCCGTCTACAGACGTGACGGTCTCCTGCGACATGACATTCTCCTTTCCAACGTGCTCAGAACTCGACGGGGTAGCCTTTGCCAGGGGTATGATGCCACAGACGAAGGCTCTTACACCGTCCAGACGGCTCAAGTTCCGAGAACGATCTTCTATACGAGGTTGGGTGAATAGAGGCAGCCATTGCGCGTGACACCACAGCACTTCATCATATTGGGGGGAAGGAGGCGCTGTCCATCGGGAAGTAACACCATGGATGAACAAGCAGGTCACGTTAATAGAACGGACACATGGGACAGCGGCGATGCCTATGAACCTTATGTGGGCCGCTGGAGCCGCCTCGTGGCACGAGAGTTCCTAGGGTGGCTCGCGGTGCCACCCGGCGGCCGCTGGTTGGACGTCGGCTGCGGCACGGAGGCGCTTGCCGAGACCATCCTCGCGCTGGCTGCTCCAGGTGAGGTTGTGGGCATCGATCCCTCACCGGCGTACGTCGCATTCGCGCGTGATCGGATAAACGACCCGCGGGTTAGGTTCGAGGCCGGGGACGCGCGAGCCCTACAAGCAGTTCCAGAGACCTTCGACGCGGTAGTTGCAGGACTCGTTCTCAACTTCGTGCCAAAACCTGAGAAGGCGCTATCGGAAATGGTGCGGGTGGCGCGCCCAGGTGGGACCGTCGCCGCCTACGTTTGGGATTACGCCGAGGGCATGCAAATGATGCGCTACTTCTGGGATGCGGCGGCTGCGATGGATCCGAGGGTGCGGGAGCTAGACGAAGGACAACGCTTCCCGCTGTGCGAGCCAGAGTCACTGATTAACCTCTTCCAGACGACCGGGCTAGAGAAGGTCGAGGTGCGTGCCATCGACGTACCGACCGTCTTCCGCGACTTCGAGGACTACTGGTCTCCTTTCCTAGGCGGCCAGGCACCCGCGCCGGGCTACGCGATGTCGCTGAGTGAGGAGCGGCGGGCGGCGCTTCGTGAGCGGATTCGGGCCAGTCTGCCGACCAACTCGGAGGGGGAGCACTGCCTCGTTGCCCGTGCCTGGGCCGTACGAGGCGTTCGCTAAAGACGCTGATCTTCGGTATTGAAGTCTTCCTACCTCTGGTACTCAAGTTCCAAGAGCACACCCTCTAACCCGTTCGGTGAATGGCGCCCGAAGTCAGTTCCCCGCGCCATCCGACTCAGCAGAGGTTATCTCGCTGAGGCCGATCCACTGCTCCATGAGCGCCATCCTCACCGCCTCACTCCTCGAGCCCACCCCTATCTTGGTGTAGACGTTGGCCAGGTGACGCTTCACGGTGGCTACAGAGATGCGCAGCTCACTAGCTATCTGCTGGTTGGAGAGGCCACGAGCAGCGACCAACACTATCTCCGTCTCCCTCTCTGAGAGCCCACCTACGGGCTCGTCCGTGAGGTGCTCGAGTAAGCCCCTGGGCATGGACACCACCACGCTGCCCCCGCCGGGGTCGCGGCTTAGGAGATCGAGGGTAGCCAGCAGCTCCTCACTAGAAGAGCTCTTGTGCAGATAGGCGTTGATCCCCAGCTGCGCTAGGATGGGTTCCACTACCGGAGAACACGCCATCCTCGACGTTGATAAGCCTCCCTTAGTTCAAACGGGCCATAGCTACTACACAAGACAATCCATAGTCACCACATAAAATGGGCAGATGCCCCGGTCCAAAAGGGGCCAAGACCGCCACAGAGGGACGGAGGCCTCCCGAGGGGAATTGTCGGAAAGAACTGCGGACCGGGGGAACGGCGGTTGAAAGATGCCCCGGCCCGTAAATGGCGGGGGAGCGTGGGAAATGGATAGAAAAGACGCCACCTCTTAGTAAGCAGCCTAGCACTCGGTAGGGCGCGGAACATCGAACTATCGGGCCATCTATGCTACATAATTCGGACCATTATTGCTCGCGTCCGCTCGCGCGCGCCCGGACCGGCGAGCTTTGCTAGGCCTGGTACGAAAACCATTGTTCCCTAACTGCACAGGATGCACAGGAGCAGCCCCGATGAGCCTCTCGATGAGGGCCCAGCTTCTCTCCGCCGTAACCAACCTCGTGTTCGTGGTGATCGTGGCGGTCGGTTACTAAATGACGATCAGGCTCTACCGCCGGATGATCTCGGGCTACCACCGGATGCTCAAGGTCACGGAGGCTCAGCGCACGGCCATAGGGTGCCCCAGGTAGACATCTCCGTCCGAAACATCAGCCAGGGGGAGGCCAAGGACATCACCTTCGAGTTCTCGGCGCCAGTGGAGAATTCGGACGGGACCGTCATCTCCGACCTTGTCTCCTTCAAGGAGGGGCTAGACTTCCTCGCGGTGGACGGAGACGTCAGCTGCTAGTGGGACCACCCCGACTCCCTCCTGCCGCCGTTCAAAGAGAAGCAACTACCTCACCCTGCGCTGGTGAGGGTCGTGGCGCGAGCGCCCGAAGATCCTATCTAGGTAGCGATCCGCGAACCATCCTCCCAAGCCCCCACCGCACACTCCTAGAAAC
>JALZHG010000432.1 GCA_030914045.1 Chloroflexota bacterium
AACCACCACTAGGCGGGGGATCACGTGGATGAGTTGAAGTTCCCAGCATTCAACTACTACTTGGACGAGTCCGACCCCGACGTCGTCGTGCTGCGCCGCCAGGACGACTCCTTCGTTGCAGTCTTCAGCGCCAGCGGCGTTACCAAAGAAGGCATCGTAGAGGCCGCCAAAGCGGACTACCGAGCCTTGGTCAGTGAATACTTACGCACTGAAGACGAAGCAGATGAGGAGCAGCGGAGCAGCGCTTGACCTTGCTGCCAAACTTCCGAGAATTTCTCTTCTTCTACGACGTTCGGTGAATAGGGGCAAGTAGAAGAGCCGGGGTGTGAGTGCCCCCGGCTCTCCGTTCGACTAGTACTGGGCAGTCTACTAATTATCTGCGGATCCTGACCTCCTCGGCCTCGTGTTCACCGCCGCCACCAAGAGGGCCGCTCTTCGCCCCTTTCCACCTCTGGAGGTATCTCGGTATTAGGGACCGGCTCCGAGGGCGTTACGCGGGAATCCTGTGCGGGAGTGCGTGCATCGTCTCGTCTCCCTACGGCCTGAACGGGCTGTCCGCAGGCAGCTTGCTCAGGCAGGTCGAGTTAGTGACTACCGCATCGGCATCCGGCTCCGGGTCGCTATGCGGCAAGCTCGAGACGTTGACGTTGTTAGAGAACTGAACGCCGCCTACCGTGCCGTTGGTCGGGATGTTCGGTGAGTAGGCACAGTTGTTACGCACGATGTTGCCTGGGCCGGGAGAACGCGGGTTTATGTTCTCTCTGGCCGCACGGGTAACGACGTTGTTCTCAACGATGTTCCCGGTGGTCCCGGGATCACCGAGCGTGATGTTAGTCAAGCCCTGATCGATGACGTTACCATAGACGAGCGCGTTGTCGTTCTGGTAGCGGATCTGGACACTCCTGGCACCGTTTTCGTATATCTGAGAGTGCTTGATGGTGGTACGCAAGCCCTCAGAGAGATAGAAAGCGTGCTCACCGGGGTTCGGGTCGGAAAGATCCTCATTCGGCGGGAAGCCGCAATTGTGCACGTCCATAAACTCGAAAACACCGTCGCTGGAGGGCTCACCGTCACCGCCCTCATTTACCAGGAAGCACACGCCTCCAGCCTGCTCCGGCTTCGGCGGCGGGTTGTTCTCCGGGAACCACGTGTCGGTCAGCACGTCGTTGTCGCCGTCGGCTTCCACGTTTGAGAACAGGAAGTTGTCAGCCCTTAGTTGGTTGCCCTGCACGTTGTAGTGCGTAAGACCGTCGCTGCTGTGGCCCGTTGTTACGAGGCCGTAGGTGTTGTTAATCACCAGCCCCTCGACGTCCGGCGAAACGTCCGTGCCAATCATGCGGAAGTTGAGCGCGTTGTCCTCGAGCCTGAGCTGCGCCCTTATCTCCGCACGCTCGCCGGGGTAGTTTTGGACAGTAACGTTCTGCGCTCTGATGGCAACCTGGTTGTCGCCCTCGTTGTAGATGCCTCCGCGCAGGCAGAAGTTCCCGCCCGCTACGTCGATAACGCTTTGAAGGTTGCTCGTCGGATTCACGATAGTCGCCGTGTCGCACGGATTCTGCTGGGTGATGTTCACCGAGAAGGTGCGTGCGGCGGGCGTCGGGTCGGTGTTCCCCGCCTGATCTGTGGCCTTCACCTTGAAGGTGTAAGAGCCGTTGGCGAGGGTGTAGTCCTTCGGCGAGGTGCAAGACGAGAAGCTATCTGCCGCGCCCTGTGTTACGAGCGAGCATTGGAACGTGCTTCTCTCCTCGTTTGAAGAGAAGCTAAAGGACACGTTGCCGTCGGTGTCCGTGGAGCCCTCAGCCGGGCCAGCGGTGATGGTGGTCTCGGGAGGCGTGGTATCGCTTCCGCCCCCGGTGTTGTGAAGCTCGAACCAGTCGATGAAGGCGTTGTTGGAGAACGTCGCGTTCGGGCCGATGTAGAGGGTGCGCGTCCCCGGCTGGATCGCCGGGCTTAGGTTGACCGTGCGGGTGCCCCACACGGAAAGTCCCCCGGCTGGCGGACTAAAGGTGCCGACCTTGTTCGCCGCGGCGGTCCCGTCCACGTAGATGGCGAACACCGCGTTCCCGCCCGACGCCTGCCTCGTGAAGAGCTGGATCTGGTCTACCGGAGAGCCCTCGGGCACGTTTATGGTCTGGCTTGCCCTGGCCGCGACACCGGCGCCACTGGCCCACCGAAGGTTGGGGCCGGCTGGGCCGGTGCCGTCCGGGTCGGGCACCACGCTGATGCTGCCGCTGGATTCGGTCATGTCCTCGGCCTGGAAGCGCGAGCCAACGATGGCACCGAAGGCCACGCCCCCCAAGACGGTTATCACGACCAGGGCAAGAAGCAGCGCCAGCGTCAGCGCCGCGAGTGATCGCTTCATGTCGTTCTCCTGTGGTAGCTTGTGCTAGCTCGGAACCTGGAAAAACCCGCCTATGGTCAACCGGGGCGAGGGCACGTCGTCTGCCTCTGCACCTCCTGGCCTCCCTCCGGTGGCCCACGTGTCCGAGCAGCCTACCTTCGGGCGATGAATTCGCGATGAATTCAGGGAGGGGAAGCCGAGAGGTTGAAAGATGCTTAAGAACGCCTAAAACACCCTTAACTTCCTCTGAACACCTAAGTTGCGAACTTCCGAGCACACCCCACATGCGAAGTTCGCAGAATGGAGATTATCCGAAGAATATCCGATGCCTTTATTTAAAACGGAATGCTCTCAAAGTCTTCCTCTTTCTCCAATTTCTCCAAGCCCTTCTCGCTACCAGC
>JALZHG010000433.1 GCA_030914045.1 Chloroflexota bacterium
CACCGAGGTCAGCGACTTAGCGATGCTCATGGTCTCCATGATGTCCTGCGTGGTACTGGTGGATCACCGCGTGTCCCCTACCACGCGCTATGAGCCAGCGGTTGGCAGGATACGCAGCCACAAACGCCACTCCCAGCGCAAACGCCAGGCTGCCCCAGAAAAGGAGGCTCCTAAGCCCCGCCTCCATCGCCCCAGGTATGACGAGCATCACCACGTTGTCCACGATCTCCATGATAGTGATGGAGAGCGTGTCCGAGGCGAAGGCCAGTGGGAGTACCGTTCCCAGCGCCAGCCCCGATCGCAAGAGCGGCACCATAGTCAGCGAGTAGCCGAAGAAGAAGGCGAGCACGACTGCCAAGGCGATGGTGGCGAAGTCACCCCACCCTAACGCTGTGCCGATCACCATCCCCAAGACCTCGCCGATGGCACACCCCGTAAGGCAGTGTACCGTGGCACTGAAGGCCAGCCTGTTGAGTGAGGTGCCAGTTCCGTGCATGGGGGGTGTGCTCCTTTCTCCCAATAGTTCCTTAGCCCTGCGGGTACCATTCCTCGCGCCAACGCTGCAATCTATGCAGGACAGGTTGACAATCTCGCAGCGAAGCGTCGAGGACGTCTTCCGGCTCCGGCGGCATCAGAGTGAGTCAGCGCGGGGAGTGCAACCCGGCGAGGGTGACCGTCACGAGCCGGCGGACCGCGGCCTCAGAGGGTAAGCTGCCGGCTGCGGCGAGTGCGTGGAGGCAGTAGCTCGCAAGCTCGTCAGGCGCTACATCATCCCGTATGTCGCCGGTCTCTGCGGCCTCGGCGAGCAGGTCTTGGATCATGTCGTGGACCTGCTTCTGCGCTCCGGTGACGTGCTCACCTCGATGTAGAAGTGCGGCGAGTTCGGGGCCGGGGTGCTCATGGGAATAGCGCTCGTGAGAAATGAGCGCGTAGGCCTCGAGCACAGCCTTGAGCCGCTCTGCAGCGCTGTCAGCTTGGTCTCGGACTTCGGCGAGATATTGGAGGTGGCCACTGATCTGACGTTCGTGCCAGGCGAGCAGGATCGCTTCGACGTCCGGGAAGTACTTGTATAGCGTCGCACGTCCAATGCCGGACTTCCCGGCGATCTGCGACATCGTTACCGAGCGCAGCCCACGCTCGGCCACCAGCGCCGCAGTGGTGTCCAGGATCGCTTCGCGCACCGCAGCGCGGTGCGCCTCGATCGTCTCGTTCCACAGCTTCGACACCATCCAAGTATACATGACGACGAAATCGAGACAATATGACTTGATAGTGACATACTGTCTCGATCAACTGTTGTCGGGATGAATAAAGGCCTTGACAACCACTGGTGAGGAGAAGAGACGCAGATGGCCAACCGGCCCCCCTATCCCGGCACACCACGCTGGGTGAAAGTGCTAGGGATCATCGTCATCGCCCTAGTCGTGCTGGTCGTCGCCATGATGTTCATTGGTGGTGAGCACGGCCGTGGGCGCCACACAGCGTCCGGTGACCCTGGTAGCCAAGTACCGCCCTCTGGTGTCATCGAAGATCACGCACCGCCTGAGGGTGGGCGCGGATGAACATGACACCCCGCCTCCGCAAGTTCGCGCTCGCCGCGCATATCACTCTCGGGGTCGGCTGGATCGGCGCGGTCGCTGGCTATATAGCTCTCGACGTTGCCGCTGCGACTAGCCGGGATGCTCAGACGTTGCGTACCGCCTACCTCGCGATGGAGTCGATAGCCTGGCATGTCATAGTCCCGTTAGCGCTCGGGTCGCTGCTAAGCGGGCTTGTCATGTCACTGGGGACCAAGTGGGGCTTGTTCCGGCACTATTGGGTCCTGATCTCACTCCTGCTGACCATAATCGCCACTGTCGTCTTGCTGGTGGAAACGCAGACGATCAGCTACTTCGCAGACATAGCAGCGGATCCGACAACGTCCAGTAAAGGTCTCAGGGCATTAGGAAGCACGCTGGTCCACTCCGTTGGCGGCACAGTGGTGTTGCTAGTGATCCTGGTTCTGAATGTGTACAAGCCGCGGGGCATGACCCGGTACGGGTGGCGTAAGCAGCACTCCCCCTCCGGGAGGCAGTAGGCCTCCTCCAGGCTGTGGTGGATTTGCGGTGGCGGTCCGCTCCCCGGCAACCCGACCGGTTCGACTAATACGAAGGCCCCGTCGGTGCCACCCGCTATCACCTTCTTGGACGGGTGCTAGCTTCGGAACTCAAACAGCCTTGCTCAGGCGTCGCGGCTCGGGCGGTTTTCACCGGCCTTGCCTGGTGAGCCGCTTAGGTTTGGCTGCGATCACTGGAGCCGCCAGGCTCAACCCAGCTCTTACGGCGGACATGGCGCCGGGGTGGTCGTAGTCCATGCCTCCGAAAGGCGGATGCGGATCGTAGCCGAGTGAGCGCTGCACACGCCGAGCGGTCTCCTCATCGGTGAGCCTCGCTGCCAGATGCAACGCCATGTCGATCCCAGCGGAGACACCAGCCGAGCTGATGAACTTACCGTCCTCGACCCACCTCTTGCGGACGTACGTAGCTCCGAACTGCTCCAAGATCTTGTAGTAGACCCAATGGGTGGTTGCTTGCCTACCCTCTAGTAGCCCCACGGACGCCAGGATGAGCGCCCCCGTGCAGATCGACCCGGCCACATCGGCGGTTTCGGCTGCTGAACGCACGTAGCTTCGGATCGCCTCGTTGCTCATGGCTGTGAACGTGGCCGTGCGGTCGCCTGGCACGAGCAGTACCGAAGGGTGG
>JALZHG010000434.1 GCA_030914045.1 Chloroflexota bacterium
CCGGCAGGCCTCCCTTAGCACCTGCTCCCCGATGGGCACCACAAGGCCGCTCTCCTCGGCTACGGGCACGAACTCGTCGGGATCTAGGAGGCCCCGCTCGGGATGGTCCCACCTAACCAACGCCTCCAGGCCCCACAGCCGTCCGGTCTGGATGTTAACTATAGGCTGGTAGTGGACAACGAATTCTTCCCGCTCGTTGGCACGCCTGAGGTCGTTCTCCATCTCCAGGCGATCGATGGCCCGCTCGTACATGGCCTCATCGAACACCTTGTAGCCCGAGCCCTCTCCCTTGGCCCGGTACATGGCCGTGTCGGCGTCCCTGAGAAGATCTTCAGAAGTCTTCTGGTAGACATTACCTAGAGCGATCCCGATGCTTGCCCTGACAAAAAGATTCCTACCGTCGATCAAAATCGGTTCTCGAAGCTCGTGAGTGATCCGCTCGGCAACCCGCACCGCCTCCTCGGGGTCTTCCACGTCTTCTAGCAGCACGACGAACTCGTCGCCCCCGAAGCGGGCAAGGGTATCTTCCGGGCGCAGGCCCTCCTTCAGGCGCTCGGAGACCGCCACCAGCACCCGGTCACCTACGTCGTGTCCCACGGAATCGTTGATGATCTTGAAGTCGTCGAGGTCCATGAAGAAAACCGCTACTTGGCGACCCTGCTTCCGCCTGGTACGCCCGAGAGCGTGTGCCAGGCGGTCGACGACCAGTCGGCGATTCGGTAGGTCGGTGAGGGAATCGTAGAAGGCCTGATGCTCCAGCTGCTCTTCGAGAACCCTCCGCTCGGTGATGTCGTGGACGGTGCCAATCATGCGCAGGGGCTCCCCTCCGTCCCCACGGACCACTTCGCCCTGGCGATGGATCCAGCGCACCTCCCCACTCGGCCTCACTATACGATTTTGTAGATCGTAGGACTTGTGCTCGTAGAGCGCAGCGCAGATAGCTTCCCTAAGTAGATCCCGGTCTAGCGGGTGCACAACCTCGAACAGCGTCTCAAATGTAGGGGCCAACCCCTCGGGCTCGAAACCATAGATGCGAAAGGTCTCATCCGACCACCACAACTCATCTGTCTTCACATCCCACTCCCAGGTGCCCAGGTGCGCCATCCTCTGGCTCTCAGCCAGGCTGGCCTCGCTCCTGCGCACGGCCTCCTCCGCCTCCTTGCGCTCGGTCACGTCGAGAATGACGCCCTGCCAGTATAGGGGGCGGCCCTCTTTATCCCGTACAGCCACCGCCTCCTCGCGCACCCATACCACCGACCCGTTCTTGGCGATCAAGCGGTACTCCTCACTAAACGGCTCGCCCCCCGCCTCGAAGCGTTCGTCGGCAGCTAGCACCCGCTCACGGTCGTCGGGGTGGAGGCGCCTCGGCCACAGCTTGTTCTCCAGCCACTCCTCGGGTGTGTAGCCGAGCATCCTCTCTATCTGCGGACTGGTGTAAAGCGAAGTGTCTGGACTGTCTACTGGGTCTATATAGGTTACTGCAGGAATCTGCTCGACGAGGGTGCGATAGCGCTCTTCGGCCACTCCGAGCCTCTCCTCAGCGAGTTTGCGCTCGGTCACGTCGTAGACGACCCCTTCGAGCGCCACGACCTCCCCGTCCTCGCCGTAGACTCCCTGGCCGTGCTCCTCCACGTGTCTGATCTCTCCGTCCCTGCGACGGATGGCGTACCGTAGCCCGAAGCGCTGGTGCTCGGCCAGTCCGGCCTGCACCCCTTTCCACACCCTCTCCCGGTCCTCCTCTACTATGAGGTCGCCGAACATAACGGTTCCGTTGGTGAGCTCCTCGGGTGAGTAACCGGTGAGCTCCATGGCATAATCGCTGACGAACTCGTTGGGCCAGCTCGGCTCGTTGCGACAGCGGTAGAGGTAGGCAGGAGCGTTGGCCAAGAGTGTGGCGTAACGCCGCTCGCTCTCCTTAAGCGCCTCCTCAGTTTGCCTGCGCTTGGTGATGTCCCGGATATCAATCACCACACCTCGTACGGCTAGATCTTCCAGCCGGTTGTTACGCACTACCTCCACGTGCCGCCAAGTACCGTCTGAACGCCGGGCCCTAAACTCTAAAGTGGGTAGGACTCCGGGTCTCTCTAGAGTCTCGGCGAAAGCCTCCAGAGCACGTTCGTAGTCGTCCGGGTGGACATAATGGAAGACCAGGGTGCCGATCACTTCTTCGGGGCTGTAGCCCAGCATCCTCTCGACAGCAGGACTCGCGTAGCGGATGGCGCCGTCAACCTCGAGGACTGCTATGACGTCGGAGGTGTTCTCCAACAGCGAGTGCGGCCAAGCCTCACCAAAGGTGGATGGCCTAGACTGCGATGGACGATCCTTGGCGATGCCGCTCCCATCGCTAAGTGAGGTGTTTCGAATTTGTTTTAGGTGCTTCATACTCCCACTAGCTATCTCACACTGCATTGCTCACAAGAAGCTACAGGTACACGCTCATATAAGTTCATATTGATAAAGACCTATTGTGAGGGACTGGTTATTCTTAGGCATCTGCCAGGTGGCCATTTATTAGGCTCTCTGGTTCGGCTGGATCCAGTGCAACCCTACATAAGGCTGGCGATTGATCGGGATGAGCAGCTTCCGTGGGCCCCCTCAGTCCACGACTTGCGAAGTGAGCGCGCGGGGATCGAAATACGCCATGAAGCGACAGACTTTGCCACCTTCTATCTCCAGGATGCTCACACCTTCGTAAGAGACGGTGTCGCCGTTGGAGGACAATGTTAGACGGGGCTTGCCT
>JALZHG010000435.1 GCA_030914045.1 Chloroflexota bacterium
CCTGTTGGCAGCGACCCTGGCCGGCATGTCCTTTTCGGAGAGCTCCTCTACGTGTTAGTAGGTCATCTTTCCCATGCTCATGAGCGCCACCAGCCCTTCTTCGGCCTGTCTCTGGTCCTCGAAGGCCAAGCGCCGCAACGCCGCCGGTGACTCCCCCGGCAGGGGGTCGCCTAGCAACCCGGCCAACTGGCCGTCCTTGCGCAGCTCCAGCTCCTGCATCTCCGCCTGCATGAACGACCTCCAAGCGGCGGCTTGTTCCGCTCGCTTTTGCTCCTCAGCGTGCTCCCGCTTACGCTCCCGAACACGCTCGCGCACCAGATTCTCCTGCCAAGCTTCTGCCCTCTCCTCGCGATGCGGGCCATCACGCAGCTCCCCAAGCTGCTGTCCGGCCTCGATCTTTAGAACGGCCCTAAGCGCTTCTTGGAACGGTTCCCCGGTCCTTTTTGCGCGGGCTCCTGCCTGACGAGCCAGAACGTCGATGGCCATCTCGGCCACTCGCTGGTTCTTTTGCATGACCTTCCCTTTCCTACTGCTTGTGGGGGTTGCCCCGCTCCTCCTCCGGTCGCCCGCCGTGTTCCTCCAGCAGCACCGCTGCCTGTCGTGGCGTCGGTATCGTCCTCACCCAATAGGTCAGCACATGTCTGCGCTCGAGCAGCTCGAAGGCAGCATCACCTGTCCCCATGCATGACCCGTAGGCCAGTATGGAGAGCTTGCCGCAGTTGCCGACTGTAAGGTGCTCCGAGGAGTCATCGGTCACGCGCCAGCCGGCGCCGACGAAGCTGAGCTCTATCTCTCTTTGGCCGATTGGTTGCTTCCTGTTCCTACGCCCCGTAGCTGCACCCTGTGTATGGTGGGGGTCGCGGTCATCGCCAGGCGGGAAGGCCGGAGCTTGAAGCTCTCTAAGGATCCCCCGTAACATCGTTGTAGCGCCAGGGCGAGCTTTTGGGATAGGTTGCCTCATCCCGCAGGCGTTGTTGCGCCCTCACCTGCCCATCGTGGAACCAGGGGTGGGTGAGCTTGTCCGGCAGGCGGCCTTCGGTTTCTTTGACGTCGTGGACGAAGGCGCCGAGGTCGGCACCGCACCGAACACAGGTGGTTATGGTGGTGGTAGCGGTAAGGAGCAGCCTCTCGCCGCAGTCGCACTCGAGGGTGATGCGGGCAGGGTGCCATTCATAGACCTTCCCGAACGGAACTTCGCGCGTCTCGTAGTGCGCTTCGACGCGCTCGATAATCTTCTGTGCCATGGGCTTCTACCCCTTCCTGCCGCCCGGCGCATCCAGTGAAGGCTTACGAAAGACAGCGCGATAATGATTCTGTTGATACGTTGGTCACTATATCAGCGCTGCGCCGTCCTCCTTCCGAGGCTCAGAACGATGACACCGGGGTCACCGCGATGTATACACACTATCCCTCACCGCCTCTAGCCTATCGGCCGGTGGGGTGGTTACCTTTCAGGATACAGACGTTCTTTGCCGTGGATCCCCACCTGTCTTGAGTCGCTTGGTAAGCTACCCGCTCCTCTTCCTCGAGGCTGCTCGATCCGGCGTCCCCTACCCCGGAATTGCGTACGAAGAAGTCTTCGACGAAGACGTCTTCGCCCCCGCCGAGCGGGGAGATGAAGCCGTAGCCCCTCTCCTTGTCGAACCAGTTTACCTTCCCTTGCGCCATGTCTTGAGCCCGCCTTTCTTTGCTGAGGCTCTACCGCAACAAAAAAGCCGCCCCTTGCTTCTGGGCGGCGCTTCGGCCGGGACAAAACCCACCTTTTACTGTTCCTGTATCTTAGCACGGCAGCGACAGGGGCGCTGCCCCGTAGGCTCCCTGCCCTCCTGTAGCGCTGAACGTCACAGAACGCCCCTTCTAGAGCAGATTGCAATGAGCTTGGTCTATGAGCCATCATAGGACTATGGACGCCTATTCAGAGGATCTGAGAAGAAAGATAGTCAAAGGTGTACAACAGCGGCGCATGAACAAGAGCGAGGCTGCCCGTGCTTTCGGGGTAAGCGACTCTCTTCGGTCAAGCGCTATACCAAAGCGGTGCGTGAGGGGCGCTCGCTCTCGCCGGGTAAGGCTCCCCGGGTAAAAGACCCACACTCGATTGAGAAGGCTAGGAGGCTCCTTGAGGCCCACGTGGAGGAGCGTCCTTTCGCCAAGCTCTCTGAGAGGCGGCACTACCTCAAGAAGGTAGCCGGGGTCTCGGTGAGCGAATCGACCCTCTCACGGACGATCCGCTCGATGGGCTTTGGCCGAAAAAAAGGACGCTGGGTGCGAGTGAGCGCGACGAGTTCCTAAGAGCGGCTTTCCGGGCGATGGTGATCTCCTCGATCGAGCCCGAGCGCTTTGTGTCTTTGTGTTCGTGGATGAGTGTTCGTCGAACACATCGCTGGCACCTCTTTACGGATATGGGCGCCAAAAGGTGAGCGGGTGCACCAGAAAGTTCCTCGCAACTGGGGCAAGAACATAACGCTGTGCTCTCTTCCATCGGCAAGCAGTGGGGTATGGGAGCATCTCTGGTAGTGGAGGGTTCGACGAACCGGACGGTTTTCGAGACCTACCTGCAAGATGTTCTGTGCCCCACGCTAAAGCGGGGTCAGGTTGTGGTGATGGACAACTTGAGTTCGCATAAGGGAGAGAGGGTCAGGGAGCTGATCGAGGGTAAGGGATGCGAGCTCTCGTCTACCTGCCACCCTATTCACCGGACTTCAACCCCATAGAGCAAGCCTTCTCCAAGCTCAAGAGCTAC
>JALZHG010000023.1 GCA_030914045.1 Chloroflexota bacterium
GTCCTCGGGTGGCAGTTGGGGCGGGGGCGGCTCGTCCAGCGGCGGGTGGTAGAGCGTTGGGAATGCACTAGTAGTTTGGCCGCCTAGAGACGCCCGTCGACTAAAGTCGAGGGCTACACGTTGCAAAGTCCCCTTCGGGGACTATAGCATTCTAGTAGATTCCTGGAGGTAATTTCAGATGCACCAGTCTGCCGCAGAGCAGACTTCGCTATGTGTAGCCCTCGACTTTAGTCGACGGGCGTCTCTAGGTGACTCAACTCCGTAGTCTAGTGCCGTTCACTAAAAGAAGGAAGTATGAGCAGAGCCGCATCCCTGACAGGGACGCGGCTCTCTTGAAGTTTGCCGGAACTTATCTCAGTGGTTAGCTAACGTTCGGTCCCGCAATCGCCGCCACGTAGTTCTCCGACGACAGCCTTAGGGCGGCCACCTCGTTCACGTACTCCGGGGTCAGGGCGTTGATGATGCCGGGGTAGGTGGTGATGTAGTCGAAGCCGAGGCCGTATAGCTCCATCTCCAGGATGGCGCGGGAGATGCCGTCGCTCGTTTCCAGGCGCAGGGGCAGCACGCCGGTCATGTAACGCTTGCCACCCTCTAGCTCTTCCTCCGGTATCAACTCGGTGCGCATACGCTCCACTTCGCGCTTGATGCTGTCTATCGCCTTGTTGACGTTGGAGGGGTTCACCCCGGCCCGCACGGCCCACGGCCCACGGCCCAGACCCGCCTCGAACGAAGAGCCTGCATAGTAGGCAAGGCCCTGCTCGTCGCGCACCGTCTTGCCGAGCCTGCCCATGAGGCCGATGCGGCCCAGCAGCAGGTTCATCAGGTCGAAGGCGTAGTAGTCAGGGTCGGCGCGGCGCATGGAGGGAAAGCCCAGCACGATGTCGTTCTGGGTCTTGCCCGGCACGAACTTGAATACGTGGCTCTCGCCCACCGGCTGCTCTACGTCGGGGACGGTGTATGGCTCTACCTCTCCCTCGCCTCGCCACCCGCCGAACAGGTCTTGCGCCCGGCTGACGATATCCTCAGGCTCCACGTCGCCCACCACGACCATGAGGGCGCGGTCCGGGCGGAAGTATCGCCTGTAGAACGCCAGCATGTCGTCGCGCCTGATGTTGTCCAGCGTGCTGAGGAAGCCCGCTACCCGGTAGTGAAAGGGGTGCGACTCGGGGTAGAGGGCCTGCCGGAAGGCAAGCTCTGACACCGAGCCTGTATCGGTCCCCATCTCCACCAACCCGGTGCGCAACTGCAAACGCAGCTTCTCGATCTCGCTCTCCGGGAAAGATGGCTGCAAAAGCACCTCGGCCAGCGTCTCCATCAGGAAGCCGGTGTCCTCTTTGAGCGCCCGGCCGCCCGCCTCAATCAGCGTCTGCCCCGCGTCTACGCCCACTGACGCGCCACGGCTCTCCGTTTCCTCGTTTAGCTGCTCGAAGGTGTGACGCTCCGTGCCCCGGCGCAACGACCTCACCGCGAACGAGGCCAGCCCCGCCTTCTCCGGCGTGTCGAACATAGCCCCACCCTTGATCGACACGCGGGCGACCAGCGACGGCACGGTGGGGTTGGGGTAAACCAGCACCGTCATGCCGTTATCCAGCACGCGGCGCGTTATCGTGTCGGGGCCGAGGCCCCTGGTGGCTCTTTCTGCTACAGTCTGCATCTTAGCTCTCAACTCCCTCTACCATGCCGTCCGGTGACGCGGCGGATGCGTCACCTTCTTCATCGCCCTCTTCCTTTATCGGTATGAACCAGCCCACGGTGCGGTTGTCGGCGGTGAGATACTTTCGCGCCACCCGCTGCACGTCTTCCGGCGTGACCGCGGCCAGCCTGTCCAGCGCCTCGTCGTACATGTCCGCCGTGTTGATGCTCTCCAGGAAGCCGAACATATACGCCTGGCTCGACACGCTATCGCCCGAATAGATGAACTGGGCGCGGGACTGCCGTACCGCCTTGGCAAGTTCCTCCGTCGTAATCTCGCCGTCCTGGAGCTTGCGCACCTCTTCCAGCAGGGCGTGCTCGATGCCGCGCAGGCTGCCTTCGGGGTCGTCGGTCTGGCGCGAGCTGGCCCCGAACACGAACAGGTTGGGGTCCTTGTGCAGCGCGAAGTAAGAACCGGCGCTCACGGCTATCTCCGTCGCCACCAGCGACTTGTACAGCCTCGCCGAGCGCCCCATGCCCGCCCCGCCGAAGCCGAGCGGCTTGGCACCCGACAGGAGCGCGTCGGCCACCATGAGCGGGTAAATGTCGGGGTCGGAGGCGGCGGGCGTGTGGTACACGATCTCTAACTGCGGAGTGGCCCCAGGGTGGCGCACGACTACCCGCCGCTCCCCCTTCTGCTCCGGCTCCACGCCGCGCACCTGCGGGATATTCTGGCTCGGCTCGTAGCTGCCGAACGCGGTTTCCAGCTTGGCGATCAACTCGTCCGTGTCGAAGTCGCCCACCACGACCACGGTGGCGTTGTTGGGCGCGTAGTAGGTCTTGTAGTGGTTGTAGAGGTCCTCGCGGGTCATCGTTTGCAGGTCGGACTTCCAGCCAATGATGCCGTTGCCGTAGGCGTGCACCTTGAACGCCGTGGCCGACACTTCCTCGTTGAGCATGTAGTCAGGCTCGTTCTCGTGCCCCTCGCGCTCCGAGATGATGACCGTGCGCTCGGACGCGACCTCGGCGGGGTCAAACAGCGAGTTGACCATCCGGTCTGACTCTATGCTGATGCCCAGGTCGAGCCGGTCGGATGGGAGGGTCTCGAAGTAGGCCGTCCAGTCGTCGGAGGTGAAGGCGTTGAGAGTGCCGCCGTTCTCGGCCACCACCTGCATGATGCGGCCCTTGCCGCGATTGCTGGTGCCCTTGAACATCATATGCTCGACCCAGTGCGAGATGCCCGTGATGCCGATATGCTCGTCACGCGCGCCCACCTTGTACCACACCCAGAACGACACCACCGGCGCGGCATGCACCTCTTTGCTAATCAGCTTCAGACCGTTGGCGAACTCGTGCCGCCGGAAGCTGCGCTGCCGGGTTCCCTTTGTGGGAGCGCCAACCTCCATGCCGGTCAAGCCGTCCGGTGGCGCTGCTATCGAAGTCGCACTCTCTAATTCAGTGTTGCTCATGTTATACCTTTCTCCTGTTGTAGCCCTTTGTTACTACACCCAATATGTGACTCCATTATAACCGACACCAACAGCCGGAACAGACGACCGCACTACTACACCAATCGCTCGCCAAGCCCCACAACTAACGAGATTAGCACCCAAAGGCCGCCCTGTCATCCTGAGCGTAGCGAAGGATCAGTACCCCGCTCTTGATAGCCTCTTTGCCAGCACCCAAGGCCCCTTTCTTGTCATTCTGAGCGTAGCGAAGAATCTCGTCCCTAAGCACACAGTAACCCCTTTCCTCCAGCCACAAGGTACCAGGAGAACGGGGAAAGATTCCGGTGGAGGACGAGATTCTTCGCTACGCTCAGAATGACAAGAAAGGGGCCGCATACTGCATAAGCAATGGTCAAACCAGAGTACCTGATCCTCGCTACGCTCAGGATGACAGGGGGAGACTTGGTCCTTCAATCCTGGTAATGGATCGGTCATTATTGCTACTCTTTGTAACTAAAATTCTCTACCGCAAGAACTCTCCAATTTACGCCTAAACACTTGACTTTCTTGCCTTTTACGTGTATAATTGGAACAAGAGTGCTGAATATGAGGTAAACAGAGCTTAGTTATTGTGATACAAGAAGTGAGCAAGAAGATGGCTAGAGAAAACCTGACGATATTGACGAACAGGCCCGCTATCAACCACGAGCAGGCTGCCGAAGTGCTGTTCAACTGCGCTTCCCTGCTACAGATGGCCGGGGCCAACGAGTACCGCATCGCCCACTACCGTGACGCCGCGCGCACCATGCTGCGACTCGGCCCGGTGGCCCTGGAGGCGGCGCTGAACGAGGAGATGTGGCCGCAGCTTGGCCTGGGCAAGAGGCTGGGCAACAAGGTGCGCGAGCTTGTGCGCGACGGTGCCATGCAGTTCTACGTGGAACTGCGCGCCGACCTGCCGCCCGCCGTGGACCAGCTTATGCGCGTGAACGGGGTAGGCCCCAAGCTAGCCACGAGGCTGCACAAGGAGTTGGGCGTGAACACCCCCGCCGAGCTAGCGGATGCCGCCCGCCACGGCCAGGTAGCCAAGCTCAGGGGCTTCGGTCCCAAGCGCCAGGCCGCTTACGCCCGCATCCTCGGCCCCAACCCTCCCACCAGTCCCGCAGTCGGCACCATTCGTCTGCTGCCGCGTGAGGACGAAGAGCAGTACGAGTTGCCGGCGGCTGCCTAGTACGGCGTTTCGGTGAATTAGCTGATTATTGTAGTGAATAGAAGAAGCCCTGGGTACAAACGAATGTACCCAGGGCTTTTGCTTTTAACGTGGGATACTCCTGTTCAGGGTAGCGACCACCTGTATATAGTCAGACCCCTCTGCCTGTAAACAAGCTCGAAGCCGGGCCTCTCCACGCCGCAATAGAGGCTGCCCAGCACGGGTCGCGTGCCGGTTGGATAGCGCGACTGCGGGGCGGCAGGGTCGTCGGGACACTGCCTCACGTCGATGCCGTCCACCGGGCCGCCGAGTTGCAGGTACGTCACGCCGTGCTGCCGGGCCACCTTCTCGATGGTCGCCAGGTCGTCGTTGGGGATCATCACGGCGCGGCGGTCGGTGTACCAGTTTAGCTCCCACGGGTCGCGGGTCATGATTACGTCCTGGGGCGTGGTGTTGTCGCGCAGCCAGTGCATGGCGGTGACGAAGCCGGTGGGTTGCAGGTCGGCCTCGATCTGCTTGCCTATCGTGTCCAGGGAGGGCCACAGCAACATAGCCGACAGGAGAGGCAGGAGCAGCAGTCCCCACTTGCGGGCCAGGCCGTCGTTGAGGGACGCCCGCAGCCGGTCCCAGGTCCAGAACAGGCCCCATGCAAGCAGCATGTAGAGCCACGGCACCGCCACCTGGAAGTAGCGGCCCTCATAGTGCCAGTAGGTGAGCACGAACAGCCCGTACAGGCCGACGCACAGCCCCACCATGCCGAACAGACTCGCCACCCGCCGCGTAGACGCCGCCAAGCCGAGTAGCGCCCCCGTCAACGGCAGGAGACCGAACACGAAGTCGCCGCTGCCCTGCTCGCCCAGTATGCCCCGCTGCCACACCCATTGCAGGTTTAACCATATGGCATCGAAGAGGACTTCATAGCCGAACTTGCCGCCGGTTACCCACCTGAAGTTCGGCAATTCGCTGCCGATGTAGTACTTGTAAATATCCTCCCAGTTGTGGCCGGGGTAGTAGCGGAGAATCCAGGCATCGTAAGCCTCGGTGCTGAAAAAGGGCTTACCGAAGGCCAGCATGTTGCGCAAGAAGTAGGGTGCCAATACCAAGGCGAAGGCACCCAGCACGGGCACCAGGGGCCGCCAATCTATCTTGCGCCCGTCGCGCTTGCGCAGTTGCAGCCAGCGCCAACCCGCCCACAGCAGCAGACCCAGCAGCAGAATAGCCCCGCTCGGCTTGCTCCAGATTAGCAGCCCCGACAGCGTCCCAATGCCCGCAAGCATCACCAGACGCCGCCTCTGCCCAAGCCTCCTATCTACCTGGACCAGGCGCTCTTCCTTTGTATCATCGGGAGATATGTCGTGATAGGGGGAGGCGACGTGCCACGTCAGCCAGGCCAGCGCGAAGAAGATGAGCGTGAAGCCCAGGTCGTTGATGGGGTAGAGGACGGAGTTGAAGAAATAGGGGTGCGCCAGCGTGAAGAGGCCCGCCAGCAGCCCCACCCGCGAGTCCCACAGCCGGGTAGCCAGCGAAAAGACCACCCAGGCAAGCGCCAGCATCATCAGCAGGTTGGGCAGCTTGGCTACCCAGGTAATCGGGCCGAACAGGGCGAAGAAGGGCGCGATACTGAGCGGCTGGAGTAGGGGCCAGGTCTCAGCGGGGTGCGAGATGCCGGGGTGCGGCTCGTAGAACTGGGCCACGTAGTCAACGGTGAGGCCCTTCCCCTGCACGAAGTTGCGCGCGATGACCGCATTCTCGGCGTAATCGGCGTGCCCGATCCAGTCTACCTGCGGCAGCACCCACATCGATAGGGCAGCGTACAGGGCCAGCGCCCCCAGCATCACCCTCTGCGCGTTTACCACCTTGCCGAGGCGGTCCACCCATTCCGGCCACCCTACCAGCCTGGAACGCTGCCAGTGTAGCAACGCCAACAATCCAACCAAGAAGGCCACGGGCGGCAGGTAGACGGCGGCATACAGCCTGAAAAGCATTATCCCCAGGAACCCCGCCACCCAGGCAGCCAGCGCCAGGAGGTAAATCGGCACGTTGGGGGCTTGAGACATCAGGTAGCGTATCCCCGCCAGCAACACCAGCGGCCACAGGACGGCATGCAGCGGCGGCAGGTTCAGCCCTGAGTAGCTCTGCCTCAGTTCCACCCGCGCTACCTTCACCCCAAGCGGCCGCGGGTCGCCAGGTGCGTTGAAGGTAGGGGTGTCCAGGGTTACTCGGTAAGGGTTACGGGGCGGAAAAGGGTCGGCAACGGGTGGCAAGTTGGGATCAAGCTCCGTCACCAGGAATGTATACGTCTCTAGTTGGTTGGTGAGGGTAACTACAGACGGCTGCAACGGTGTCAGCGCGCCTGCCAGCGAAACGGTCATTGTAACCGGCTCGGTGAAGCCTTCGGGACGGAAACCTTGCGCCTGGACCAATATCGATGTTGGCCTGGCGTTACCTGTACCGTGGAACGTGATAGAGGCGGGGCCGCTCGTCCAGCGGTAGCGGTAGGTCAGGTCGGCCTCGTCCGCATGGAAGCCGCCGTCCAGGAACGCGGTGTCACCCGCGACACCGATGTCCACGGCCTGCATGCGGAACACATGGTAAAACAGTGGTATCCACACCAATCCTAGGAGCAGCGATGTCAGCCACAGCAGCACTCTGCGCCGCGACCCGACCACTACCGGCGTTCTGTCTGCCCGGCCCTTCACCTATGCGGCTCCTGGCCCGAAAGCCACTCGATATTGAGGGTGGTAATGCCTATCGGGAGCGTGCCAATGACAATTTGCCGGGCAGGGTACTCAGGACTGCCACTCTCGCTCAGCCGGACGTTACCATCCTCCGCAGTCCTGACCGTGCGGACAGCAACGCCATCTGACGAGACGTTTCGCACGTCGCCCGGCAGTGTGAGGGTAACGCCCTGTAGCTCCCGCCCCGAGTTGTTCGTGACGTTCAGTTGCCAACCTCCCAGGCCCATGAATCGCTGTTCCAATTGGGTAGTAACGCTCATTATGGCCGTTTCATACGCCGTGATGTTTGCCACCGTATCAATCCACAGCCTGCCCCGGTCGCGCTCGCGTGCGGCGGCCTCCACGACACGCTGCCACGACTCTCGTTCGGGCGCAAACGCAGGGTCGTCCGCCAGCACCTCCGGGTGGGTCCAGAATGAGGTTGTGCCCCGCCGGGCCAGCGTCTCTTCAATTACGTGCAACCCCTGCTCCGCGCCAATCGTCGCCCCCTCCGTCTCTTCGCCCGCCATGCTCGAAGCCCCACCCAGCAGGAAGTCGGGCATGACCGCTATCCCAGGGTACACCTTGACGCCCCCCACGGTGTACTGGTCCACCATGTCGAGGGCGTAGATGCGGGTCACGGCGCGAATGCCTTTGCCGTAGAGCATGTCGTACATGTCTGCCTTGAGCGAGTTGCTGCTGCGCCAGGGGAAAGCAAAGGTCGTGGGTGAAGGCACGCCTACAGCCCGCGCCGCGTTCAGCCACTCGTCCGTATCGACAGTCATCGAGGGCACATCCGAGCCGCGCACGTAGATGTGGCCGAACGTGTGAGACGCGATTTCGTGACCCGCCGACAGCAGCCTACGCGTCTGGTCGCCAAAGTACCAGGCGGGGTGGCTCTCATACGTGCCATACGGGTCGTCGCCGTACCAGGGGTGCTCGGTCCAGTAGTCGGTCTCCCAGCGGTTCTCCCGGCTTGCCCAGTCGTAGGTGGGGTTTCCCGCGAAGGTGCGGCGTTCCGTGTTGCCGTCCAGCAGGTTGTAGCCGGTGCCGTAGAAAGTCGCGCTGATGTGGTTGCGAGCGAACAGGTCGTTCAGCCAGTCGGCCCCTTGCCTCATATCAATGCCATGCTCGGCGGCGGCTTCGGGGTCGTGCTCCACCATGCCCTTGGAGTGTATGGCCCCACCCATCGCAGACTCCCAGTCGAACGAGAAAGCAACCGCGCCCTGCCGTCCGTCGGGGTGCGCTTCGACCTGCACCGCACCCGTCCACAGCATGATCTTTACAACTTGCAGGGAATCACTACCGAGGCTCTTTAGCTCAAATCTTAAATGCGTTGCGCCAGCCGGAGCCACGTACTGGCCGGACACGAACTCATACGACCTCGGCACCTGCGCGTACTCGATACGTCGGGGCAGCGAGTCGTCCCAATCGACAGGGTTATCCAGGTCGAGAGTGCCGGACAGCCAGAGCAGCCGCACCTGAACGACTGCGCTCCCGGTCTCGCTGGGAGGCACTGCCAAACTGTAGTGATAAGACGCCCCAGGCTGCACGCGCACCATGTTGCTGGCAAGCACGGCCCCAGGCTCAAGTCGAACCCCCGCCTCCCCAACGTTGATCGGCGCTACAGTGCCCGTAAGCGTCGTCCAGCCAGTGATAAGCGTAGCGGTGCCTACGCTAGCCGCCTCAAGTTCCCCGTTCGCAACCAGGTTGGTAACGCTAGACACATTGCCAAGCACGTACGTGTGCAACCTTCGCCTGTCCTGGTCCTTCGAGAAGATGGTAGCTAGCAGAGTGGCGAACAACAGCAACACGCTCAGTACCGCAGTAGCGGCCCATTGTCCAGCAATGCCCCGCCACACACCACGAGCAATACCGAACCTGTTCAGCACAGCAAACAACACCAGCAATCCCACTATCACCAGTGCCACCGCAGCCAGGGGAATACCATATTCACTTATCCAGGCACCAATTCCCAATGTTTACCTCAACCCAGCCGAGTGACGTACTACTAAAGGAAAAACAATCCTAAACTTTGCGCGTCCTTTGCGCTCTTTGCGTCTTTGCGTTTCCGTCTCGTTAATCTTCCGTCCTGTACCTCAGCCACATCACCCAGCCAAAGATCGCCTGCGCCAGGTTAAGCATCAGGATGAGCAGCGACACGGCGATACCCTGTGCGGGGTCGAGGCCTAGTTGTGTGAAGGCGAGCGCGGCAATCGCATCGCGGGTGCCCACGCCGCCGACGGTCACGGGCACAAGGGCGGCGGCTGTGGTCAGGCCCACGAAGCCCGATACCTCCAGCGGCCCCAGGAAGACGCCCACCGAAGCGGCCAGCAACCACACCCGGAATATCGAGATGGCGAAGCTCGCCAGGGTTAGCAGCACCGCGTAGGCCAGCGTGCCCGCGTCCAGCGACCACCCGCCCGCCTTTTCCCCTCCTCCAAAGCGCGCCAGCCGCCGAGCCACAAGGTTAACGGCCCAGGTGCGAGAGCGGTTCCAGGCGAGGAAGGCTACAGCCGCCACACAAGCCAGCGCCCAGACCACCAGCACAGGAGTTTGCCCGGCAAAGCGGCCGCCATACACCAGCACGCCCAGCAGGCCCAGCACCGCCAGCGCCGCCACGTCGAACAGGCGGTCCAGCACGGAGCTACCCAGCCCCCGCGCCAGCGTGTAGCCCTGCCGCTGTACGTACCACGCCTTGAGCGCGTCGCCCGCCTGCCCTGGTGTGAAGGTCCCGGCGGCCAGCCCGATGCCGTAGATGCGCCAGGCGTCACCCCACGACAGCGTCACGTTCATGGCCGCCGACACCAGCCGCCACCGCGCGGCCTTCACAACCAGGAACGGCACGTAGAGGGCAATCGAGAGGGCCACCAGCCGGAAGTCGGCCCCGGCCAGCGCGCTCCACACCTTCTCCAGCGGCAGCGCCCCGCTCAGGTCGAGCATGACGAGCAGCGCTACGAACAGCAACGTGCCGACGATTCGCAGTGCCCAGGCGCGGGTGCGGCTGTGCGGTTCTGGGGGCCGGGGCAGTGGAGGTTGCGCGGTGGGGTCTGCCAGGTGTGTCGGTTCCGTGGCCGGAATGTCGGAGGCTAACGGTGGGGGGTCGGTGCGGTGGGGGGTCGCCTTAGCTGCCATCCCCGCCCTGCGTGGAGTGGTCGTGCCGCCCGTCCCGCCGCATGCCCGTGCCGTGATCGCGAGACCAGTTGCGCTGGCTGCTCTCGAAGCGCATGGCCGCTATCTGCTCGGAGATGAGGCCGAACAGGAAGATGAACAGGCTGCTCAATATCAGCAGCACCGAGCCGTTGGGTATGCGGTTGATGCCCCAGATGAGGATGTTCACCAGCCCGTACACCATGCCCGAGAGGAATAGAAAGATGCTGAACGGCAGGAAAATCTTCATCGGCGCGAACAGGGTAATCATGCGCAGGATGATAACGATAGCCCTGACACCGTCCCGCACGATCCTGGTGTTGCTGCGCCCTGTGCCCTTACGCGCCCGAATCGGCACAAACCGCACGTTGTACCCCGCCTTGATGAAGGCGAGCGTGCTGGTGGTCGGGTAGGAGTAGAGGTTGGGCAGCAGGTGGATGAACTCCATAATCATCTCGCGCTTCATCGCCCGGAAGCCGGAGGTGAGGTCGGGTATCTCCCGCCCCGACAGGTAGGTAGCGAGCCTGTTGAAGACGAAGTTGCCGAAGTCGCGTATCCAGGCGCTCTCGGAGTCGCGGGTGCGCGCCCCCACTACGAGGTCGTACTCCCCTATCGGCTCCAGCACGCGCTCTATGTCCTCCGGCGGGTGCTGCCCGTCGGCGTCCAGCAAGAGCACCACGTCCCCGGTGGCGTTGCGCAGCCCTGTCTTTACAGCCGCCCCGTTGCCTTTGTTGTACGGGTGAACCACTACCCGCGCCCCCGCCGACCTCGCCACTTCCGCCGTGTTGTCCTTCGAGCCGTCGTCCACCACCAGTATCTCGGCCCTGGGCCGCAACTCCCGCACCTTATAGATCACCCGATGCACCGCGTCGCCTTCGTTGTAGGCTGGGATGACCACGGTCAGCGAATAGGGTTCTTGGTCCTCGACGGGTGCGGGAGGTTGAGGCACAGGCAGCGTCACACTAGCGGTGGTCTGCGGCTGCGCATGCGCGGGCCTGACAAGGGTGTCGGGAGGAGCAGGCGGATCGCCCACCGGCAAATAACTTTCACGTCCCATAGGTGGCATTATACAGCAATGTTGCATGCTGACTTTGCAACCTGCACAGTGCCTGCCGTATTCGCGCCAACGCGCCCGCAGCATAGATGATATAATAGAGAGGCGTGCAGATGAATAGATGAGAGATGTCGAGCAGGCTGATCTGGATGCAGGGCAATTTCCACTCGTATTAACGATTCATGAAAGGCAGGGTGAAAAGTATGCAGCCAAAGCGAAGGCCGTTTGACATTCCGGGGTCTCTATTCGACGGAGGAATCCGGGTCGCCGGTGGCCGCCTAGTCGGGACATTCGTTTCCGAGGTGATAGAGACCGAGAAAGGCCCCATGCCCGGTGCCCCCAAACCTACCGAAACGCAGTTCATCGTGGCTGAAGGGGATATACAGGGTAAGAGCGTGCTCACCTTCCAGGCACCGGGCATGAAACAAACCCAGGTCACCATCAACTCGCGCGTGCGCACCCACCCTCCGACGTACGATGTAGCTCTCGGAAGCTAAAGATGCTACGTGGGTAGCCAAAGTACCTTAATGCAGAGGGGGGTACGGTTGCCCAGTGTGGGTGCGATGTTGCCAGCCGACGCCCGGCGATTTCAATCGCGGGCTACAGTTTGCAAAGTCCCCCTTCGGGGACTGCTCCACCTTATAAGGTTCCTTCAGATATTTTGAGATGAATCAGTCTGCCGCAGGGCAGACTTTGCCTTGTGTAGCCCTCGACTTCAGTTGACGGGCGTCGAAGTAGGCGAAGGTTCCAGTATGAACGCCTGGTAGTCGCACACCCCGGCGCGCACCGGATAGGTGTTCTTGAGCGCCAAGTCGGGCTGGAAGAGGGGCGTGTACTCGTGAGGGCGGCGGATGTGCGCCCCTTCGTCTGCCAGGTGCACCAGCGCGCCGAGGAAGTTGAGGGAGCCGCGCAACGGCAGGGCTATATCCTCCATCACCAGGGCGCGGCCGCCAGGCGCAAGCACCCGCTTGATCTCCTTGACGATGCCACGCACCTCCTCGTCGCTCAAGTGGTGCAGCACGCCCGTGATGAGAATCTGGTCGAAATAGCCGTCGGGGTAAGACAGGTCGCTGGCGTCCATGACGCGGAACTTGCCCTTTGGGAAGGTTCTTTGGGCGTACCTTATGCGCTCCGGCTCGATATCCACGCCGTAGTAGTCGTACCCCGCTTTGATGAAGCTCCCGGCAAGCTCGCCCGTGCCGCAACCGAGGTCCAACAGGCGGGGCTTGCGCTGCTCTGCCCTCTCCACCCGCCGGGCGCGCGGCAGCAACTCCTGCCGGATAACCCGCTTCTCGGCGCGGAAGTTGAACTCCAGGATGCGCCGAAATAGGTTCCATAGCTGGGGTTGCGCCGACAGCCGCCGCACCACCTTGCGCACGGGCGTCATCAGCGTCTCGACCAGGCCGTTGTCTCTCACGAACCGCGCCCCTCGCGCTCGAAGTAAGATGCAACGACCCGCACGACCGTTGACGCCTGCTCGTCGGTGAGTTCGGGGTACATGGGCAAGGTGACGATCTCGTCCGCCATCCTCTCGGCTTCGGGGTAAGCCCCACGTTCCAGCCCCAGGAAGCCGTACGCCTCTTGCAGGTGTATGGGGATCGGGTAATGCACCATCGGGTCCACCCCCTGCTCTTTCATGTGGGACATGAGCGGCCCGCGCTGCTCCGCGGCTACCCGGATAACGTAAAGGTGCATGGCCGTCTCGCCGTAATCGCGCACCGTGACAGGCTGCACCGGCAGACCAGCTTCAGCGAACAGGCGGTCGTACCGCGTGGCGTTCTCGCGCCGCCGTTGCGTCCATTCGTCCAGGTACCGCAACTTCACGCGTAGAATGGCTGCCTGAAGCTCATCGAGGCGGCTGCACACCCCCACGCGCACGTGGTTGTACCGCTCTCGCATCCCGCCGTTTCTGAACTCCCTCAGCGCCTGCGCCAGGCCCTCATCGTTGGTCGTAATCGCCCCGCCGTCGCCGTATGCGCCCAGGTTCTTGGTCGGGTAGAAAGAGAAGCAACTTAACAGGCCGATGGAACCGGCCCGCTTGCTACGGTAAGTCGCCCCATGAGCCTGCGCCGCGTCCTCAATCACAGGTATGGAGAACCTGTCCGCGATGCCCATGAGCGGCTCCATATCGGCCATTTGACCATACAGGTGCACTGGCATGATGGCCTTAGTGCGCTCGGTAATCGCCTCTTGTAGCCTCGCTGGATCGAGGTTGCCCGTAGCGGGGTCTATGTCCACGAAGGTGGGAGTCGCCCCCGTCATCGAAATGCCCAGCGCCGTGAACGTAGCCGTATGGGTCGAAGTCAGCACCTCGTCACCGGGACCAATCCCCAGCACCCTGCATGCAAGGTGCAGAGCGTCGGTGCCGTTCGCCACCCCCACCGCGTACTTCGTGCCGCAGTAGGCCGCGAACTCCTCCTCAAAGGCGCGCACGTTCTCGCCCAGTATGAAATAGCTCTTCTCCATCACCCGCTCGACCACAGGCAGAAGCTCGTCCTTGATAGCCTCGTACTGCGCGCGAGTATCATTTATGTAAAGCATAGATTCTCCATTTGGGATTGCGGATTGCGTAATTCGGATTTAGTAGATATCCAGACAAATCCGAAATCCGAAATCCCAATTCCCAAATCACCAATAATAATGTCCTTCCTGGCGGTAGAACTCGACGGTGCGGCGCAGACCTTCCTCCAGGCCGATGCGCGGACGCCAGCCCAGGGCGCGCTCTATCTTGTCGTAGGAGCTATACACATCACCTATGTCTATCACCTTGCGCTCAGGGGGCCAGGGCACCAGCGAGTACGAGCCGGTGCCCGCGATTTTGACCAGTAGCTCGGTCAGGTCTACGTGGCTGATGGGGGTGCCGCCGAGATTGAATACCTGCCCGTTGGCCTCTTCGCTGGCACCCACGCGCAGGAAGGCGTCAACCACGTCGTCCACGTAGTTGAAGTCGCGTATCTGCTCGCCCGTGCCGTAGATGGTGATTAGCTCGTCGAGCACGGCCTTGCGGATGAAGTAGCCGATGAAGCCCATGCGGGCGTCCTTCACGTACTGGCGAGGCCCATACGTGTTGGTGAGGCGCAAAGACGTGGCACGCACCCCATAGACGTTGTTGTAGAGGATATGGTACCACTCGCCCGCCATCTTGTTGATGCCGTTCACGTCGGTCGGGTGCATGAGGTGCCGCTCGTCTATCGGCAGGTAGTCGGGCTTGCCGTACTGCTGGCGCGTGCCCGCGAAAATGACCTTCACCGCCGGGTTGTTGTGCCTGCACGCTTCGAGCAGCGACAACTGGCTGCGGCAGTTGATCTCAAGGTCGGTGAAGGGGTCGGTCATCGAGTCGAGGTGGCTCACCTGCCCGGCCAGGTTGAAGATATAGTCGTGCTCCTGCACCAGGAAGTTCATCGTGGGCTGCGTGCGTATATCGGCTATGTTCACCCTCACCCGGTCCTGTATGCCCGCGATGTTGCGCCTGTTACCGCCGTACTGCGGTATGAGCGAGTCGACCAGCATCACGTCCGCGCCGAGAAACACCAGCCGCCGCGCCAGGTTCGAGCCGATAAAGCCCAGGCCGCCGGTAATCATCACCCGCTTGCCCCGGTACACAAGCTCGTAATCGGCCGCTGGGGGCTGAGGTGTCTCTTCCGGGGGCGGCTCTCCAAGCGGACCCGTGTTCCAGTACCAGCCAGGGTTCAACGCTTGCCCCCTGGCGTCTTGACGCTGGAAGCTCGGCCATCAGTGGAGCGGCTCCCTGTGGCAGTAACACCAGGACTCGCGGCCTGGATGGCTTTTGCCTCGGCTTCGGTGCGGTAGGTGAGCGAGGGGTTGGAGGCGGCAACGCTCATCCTTGGCTTGACGCTCTTTACAGGTTTGCGCCCCGTCATCTTGGGTACGAGCACAAGCTCTACCCAGAGTTGCATCAACTGGCGGGCGGTGGCGGCTAGACGCTTGAAGTTGAAGAACTGCGACCTCCCGTACGCCCTGTGATAATGGTGCACCGGCACTTCAGCGAACACCGCGCCCGATTCGTGCAGCCGCTTGACCAGTTCGACCGGGATGGTGCCGGTGTTCGACTTGAGGGTGAACCGCTGCAAGGCCGATTTGCGGATGAGGCGGAAGTCGCAGTCGGTGTCGCGCACGGGCAGGCCGAACGCGAGTTTGACGGTCCAGTGGTAAATTCTGCCTATGACGATGCGGAAGAGGGGGTCGTGCCGCTCGATCTTGTAGCCCTGTACGATGTCCACCTCAGGCCGGAGGGCCGCCACCAGTAAGGCCAGTTCGTGCGCGTCGTACTGGGCGTCGCCGTCGGTGTAGAAGACCAGTTCCTTGCTTGCCTCGCGGAAGCCTATCTTGAGCGCACCGCCATAACCAAGAGGCTCCCGGTGGGTGAGCACCCGCAGATTCTCGTGCGTCTCCGCCAGGTCTTCCAGCACCTCTACCGTGTAGTCCGTGCTGCCGTTCTCGACCACGATAACCTCGTAGTCGTCGGTCAGTTGCTGGCAGGTGCGCAGGGCGGCGATGACCATCGAAGCGATGGTGCCCGCGTCGTTGTACGCCGGGAAGAATACGGAGATGCCCGGACGCTGCCCCGCAAGCCCCTGTGCCTGCGACATAGCATTCTTGTCTGCGCTCAAATCTGGTGCCTCTCCATGCCCGTCGTTCATGTCAGCCGGGATTATACCATAGGGCGTGGCACGTGACGAGTTGTGAGTTGTGAGTTGTGAGTTGTGAGTTATGCGTGGTCGGGGCTGTGGTGGGCGTTATTCTCACCCGGAGAGATTTAATGGGAATAAGAATGGCTGAGAACGGTGCGGAGTCGACAGGGGACGCCCGTCGATTGAAATCGAGGGCTACACCTTGCGAAGTCTGCTATGCAGACTGGTTCATCTATAGGCATGTGTAAAGACCTAACGAGATGTCGTAGTGCCACAGGGACTTTGCCTTGTGTAGCCCTCGATTTCAATCGACGGGCGTCCCTTGCCGCCAACGCCACGGTGCCTTGCCACAAATGCCACCGTCCGGGGCCGCTGAGGAGGCGCGAAGATAGGCCGAACAGCGTATGCGCTATGCAGGGCCGTTCGGTTACGATTGTTTTGCCCTATGGCTGCTTGCGTCTGACCGTGCCTGCGTAATGCATAGGCCGAAAGGCTCACTCGAGAGCACACCCTATGGTAGAGACCGGGTAAGCGGTCCTGCTGATGGAATTACAACGAGCGAAGGCTATACTGGTAGCATAGAGAAAAAGATCACAGAACGCGGCTTATACCAGGCTCTAGTAACAGAAAAAACAGGTAAACTAATGAAAACCGGACGCATAAAATCGAATATGACACGCGGCATGGCGGTGCTCGTCCTGCCTTTGCTCCTGCTCGCCTGTAACGCTTCAGGCGGCACATCTACGAATAGTTCGATTGCTGTTCCCACAACCGTTGCCAGCATAGAGTTGAAGCAGGACGTAATACAGAACGGCGACACTTTGCGCATCATAGCGCCCCTACCCGGCGCGGTCGTAACCCGGACGCTTACGGTGCAGGCAGAAGGCACGGCCTTCGAGAACACCTTCAATGTTGACCTGACTGTGGGCGGCAACCGTGTCGCCAACACGGTGGTGACTACGGACAGCCCTGTGGGGGAGCTTGACACCTTTACCGCTACGCTGGAGTTCGCCCCGGTGAGTGCGGCCACCGAGGCCGAGGTTTCGGTCTATACGACTTCAGCAAAGGACGGCCACGTGGACCAGTTTACTTCGGTACCCGTGACGTTGGTGCCGGAAAGCGCCGAGCAAACCACCGTGACCGTCACCACCAACGAGGCGGAAATTCATCTCAGCCCGGACCGGGGTGGCGCGGGCAAGCAGGTGTTGATCGTAGGCGACAACTTTCCCGCCGACACCGACGTGCAGATACACCTCGGCGGCCTGAACACCGCCGCTACCGAGCACGTGTACGCTACGCTCCAATCGAACGGCAGCGGCTCGATAAGGGGCACCTTCATAATGCCCGAATACTGGCCCAACGGCGAGAAGATACTGGTGTCGCAGGTGACGGTACTCGCCACCACCCCCGACTTCCTTTACAAGGCAACAGCCGAATTCAACTACGAGGCCGAACCGGCATCCACAGCCCCGGAAGGCGACACGCCGAAGTAAGCTACTTTTGAGAGACGGAAACGCCAAGCCGCCGAGACGCCAAGGACGCGCCAAGAGCAATAAAGAATTCACCGCAGAGACGCAGAGTACGCGCAGAGTACGCGCAGAGTGCGCGGAGAAGAATAAAGGTTGGTATGTGGAAGGGGCAGCAACGTACTGTACGCTGCTGCCCCTTCCCTTTATTCAAACAACCATTATCTCTGCGTAATCTCTGCGTCCTCTGCGTCTCTGCGGTGAAAAGACAATAATCTACTTGGCGCGTCCTTGGCGTCCTTGGCGTCTTGGCGTTTCCGTCTTATTTAGTTACTGCCCGCGAGTGTTGAGGGCGTCGAGGCCCTTCTCTATCGTGCGGAGGTGTTTGCCAAGTTGCTCGCGTAGCTGGGAGAGCACCTGGCGGGCGTACTCGTCGGCCCCGTTGATGCGCTCCTGGGCCTCGGCCTCTACCTCTTCGAGGTACTGGTAAGCCCTGGCCTGGGCCTCGGACATGAGGCCCTGTTCGTCCAGCAGCATCTCGGCCTGTTGTTGGGCGTTCTTCAGGATGTCGTCGGCCTGCTGCTGGGCCTCCGCGATAATGCTGTCTCGCTCCTTGAGCACCTTGCGGGCGGCGCGAATCTCGTCAGGCACGACCGAGCGCATCTGGTCTATAAGGTCAGCAAGCTCCTGCTCGTCCAGCATCAGCTTGCCCGATATAGGCACGCGCCGGGCACCCGTAACCAACGTCTCCAGGCGTTCGATCAAGAACTGGAGGTCCATTCGCATTTCGCTGCTAGTAGCGACCATAGTCATCCCCTCTAATGTGCTGTGCCCATGTAAGGTGCGGTTATGCAACTCTATCGAAGAACGCGCCTCACGGCCCACCCGCTAGGTATCACTCTCAAACATCTCTAACGTCGGCGGCAGCCAGGCCGCGCTTGTACCTGGATTGCAGCGCCTCGGCCACGTTCGGCGGCACCACGTCCTCCAGCTTTCCGCCCAGCATCGCCAGCTCGCGTACCACGCTGGCGCTCAAGAACGAATACTCCTGGCTGGTCATGAGGCAGACCGTCTCTATCGAGGCGTCCTGCTGGCGATTGATGAGAGCCAGCTGGAACTCCCACTCAAAATCCGTTACGGCCCGTAAGCCCCTCACGATGAGGCTCGCACCCACCTGCTGCGCGAAATGGACCGTCAGGCCGCTGTAGCTCGTCACCGTCACCCGGCCGTCGATGCCCATCTCCCGGAGGCACTCACGTATCAGGGACAGCCGCTCGTCAACGCCGAACAGGGGGTTCTTGTTCCGGTTGTCCCCGACCGCCATCACGAGCCTGTCACACAGGTTGAGGGCACGGCGTGCTATGTCGAGGTGCCCCACCGTCACCGGGTCGAACGTGCCCGGATAGATAGCTACGCGCTCCGGGTGCCGCCCATCTCCGGTGTGTGACTGCATCATGCTCCTTGTGGTGGACGATAGACGATGGACGATGGACGATGGACGATGATGATCTTACGTCTTCGTGTGTGCTAATCGGCCACGCGCTCGTAAATAGAAAAAGCCGAGCCTCCCATGACTCGATGCTTCGACCGCTTCAGGCGTCCGTTGCCGTATTCCTCCGCTAAATGGACCTGGGTGGCATGCCCTATCACCAGTATGCCGTCCTCCGCGAGCAACGGTCCAGATGCTATGGTTTCTAGCGTCTCGTTTATTACCGGGTCGGCGTACGGAGGGTCGAGGAGTATTATATCATAATCGGCGGCAGTGTCTACCACGGAGGCGGGCTGTTCGTGCGCTTTGGCGCGCATGGCGAGGAACGGCCCGACCGCCATCTTGTAGACTCGGGCGCGATTCGCCAGCCCCGTGCTCGCCAGGTTGTCCTCTATGACGCGCACCACCCCGGCGTTGTGCTCCACGAAGTCGGCCCATTCCGCACCCCGGGACAGCATCTCTATCCCAAGCGAGCCGCTACCCGCATAGAGGTCGAGCACCCGCGCGCCGCCTACGCCATACGGCACCAGCGTGTCGAAGAGGGAGGTCTTGAGCCTGTCAGTCATCGGCCTGGTGCCTCTAGTGGCGGGGCCTTTGAGCGTGCGGCCTTTAGCTGTTCCTGAGATTACTCGCATGGTTCTGAAACGTGAAACGTGAAACGTGATGCGGTCAGTGTTATCAGGTGCGTGAATATGAGACTGATGCTATTACGGAACCATCCTCCCCTTTGTCATTCTGAACGCAGTGAAGAATCTCGTCCCCTATGCAGGTATAACACCTTTCCTCAAGGAGAGTATTGGCCGACAGAAAAGTGGTACTCGGGTGCTGAGGGACGAGATTCTTCACTGCGTTCAGAATGACAAGAACTACCCTTGGTCGCTGCAATAGTAACATGCTCGTATTCACGTACCCAGTATAGCAAGCTGCATCACGTTTCACGTTTCACGTTTCAGAACCCTACTGGTTCGCGTCGGTCTCGGCGCGGCTCCAGAAGGCTTCCAGCACGTCTTTGAGCGGGGCGTGGTCGGGCTGGGCGAGGTCGGGGTCGCGGGCGAAGAGCGCCTTGGCTTGCTCGCGGGCGAGGCTGAGGGTCGCCATGTCGGAGAGCTTCGCCATGCGCAGGTCGGGCATGCCGGACTGGCGGGTGCCGAAGAACTGTCCGGGGCCGCGTATCTTCATGTCCTCTTCGGCCAGGTGGAAGCCGTCGTGGGTCTCCTGGATAATCTGCATGCGCTCGAAGGCCACCCCCTGCGCGTCCTCAGCCAGCAGCACGCAGTACGACTGGTGCTCGCCCCGGCCCACGCGCCCCCGGAACTGGTGCAACTGCGACAGGCCGAAGCGGTCCGCACCCTCTATCAGCATGACTGTGGCATTGGGCACGTCGATGCCGACCTCCACCACGCTGGTGGACACGAGTATGTCGGCCTCACCCCGGTTGAAGGAGGCCATGACCTCCTCTTTCTCCTTGGGCTTCATGCGCCCGTGCAACAGCGCCAGCTTGCGATTGGTGAATACCTCCGACTGCAACCGCTCGTGCTCGGCAACTGCGGCCTTGGCCTCTATCTTATCCGACTCCTCCACCAGCGGGCAGATGACGAATGCCTGCCTGCCCTCGGCGATCTTCTTCTCAATGAACTCGTATGCCTGATTGCGGCGCGTGGCGTCCACCCAGCGCGTCTTGATGAGGCGTCTGCCGGGAGGCATCTCGTCAATCACTGACACTTCGAGGTCGCCGTAGATGGTGAGGGCGAGCGAGCGCGGGATGGGCGTGGCGGTCATCACGAGCGTGTGGGGCATCAGGCCCGCCTCGATACCCTTCTGCCGGAGGGCGTCACGCTGCATTACGCCAAAGCGGTGCTGCTCGTCCACCACCACCATCGCCAGCCGCTGGAAGGCCACGCCCTCCTGGATTACCGCGTGCGTGCCGACGAGTATGTCTATCTCGCCCGAAGCCGTAGCGGCGTAGATAGCGTTCTTCTCCTTCTTGGTGGTGCTGCCCTTCAGCAGTCGAACGGTAGGCGCGGGCTGGCCGTCGCGCTCCAACCCCGCCATCATGCGCGACAGGCTCTTGAAGTGCTGCTCGGCCAGGATTTCGGTGGGGGCCATGAGCACGCCCTGCGCCCCGTTGCGCACCGCCAGGTAGAGGGCCGCCGCCGCCACCACCGTCTTGCCCGAACCCACGTCGCCCTGCAATAGCCGCGTCATGGGCACCGTGCCCGATATGTCGGCGGTAATCTCGCTTATCACACGGCGCTGGGCGTTGGTTAGCTCGAATGGGAGCGATGCGTAGAAGTGCTGTAGGTCGTCGCCCTGTACTTTCAGCGCCACGCCCTTCTGCGACTCCTGCCAGGCCCGCTTGCGCTGGAGCATGCCAAGCTGGATCATCAGGAACTCGTCAAAGGCGAGCCGCTTGGTGGCTTTGGCCGCGTCCAGCTTGCTTTCGGGAAAGTGTATCTGGCGGATAGCGGTCACGAGGTCCAGCAGTTGGGCGTCCCACTTCATCGTCTCGGGTATGTAGTCGGTTAGCTGGTCGGCGAAGCGTTCCACGGCATCGTGCATGATGCGCCGCAACGTGCGCCTGTACAGCCCCTCGGTGGAGCGATATACCGGCACGATGCGCCCCGTGTGCAGTAGCTCCGAATCGTAAGGCTCCCACTCGGGAGAACTGAACTGCAAGCGCCCGTTAAAAGCCTGGGGCTTGCCCGAGATCACGATAGCCTCACCCTGGTGAAGTTGCCGGGCGATATACTCCTGGTTGAACCACGTCACCAGGATGATGCCGCTGTCGTCGGAGATGGTAGCCGTGACCATCGGCCTGCCGTTGCGCGTGTGCTTCACCTCCACCGACCAGATAGTGCCCACCACCGTCTGGTTCACGTCCGGCTGAAGCTCTGAGATCGGCTTCATCTCCGAAAAGTCGTCGTAGCGGAAGGGGAAGAAGAGCAGGGCGTCCCGCACCGTGTAGACGCCCAGCCGCTTGAGGAGCCGGGCGGTGGCTTCCTGCACCCCCCGTAGCACCGTCACAGGCGAGTCGAGGGTGGCGCTCCGGCGGGCGGCACGCGCGCTCTTGGGAGGGGCGGCAGGCGCTTCGGCTACCGGCGCGGGGGCGATGCCGCTACGGAACGAAGAAATGGGCGCTTTAGCGCGTGGGTCCGTGTCGTCAAAGCCCGTGAAGCCCTCGATGCCATGCGCGGCATGCCCGTTCCCCGACGAGCCGTTCTTGCCGCTCGCTTTATATCCGTTCGAGCCGGGCACCACGCGCACGCCCTCATCGAACAGGTTGAGCAATTCAGTAGCCCGCCGGACCACGCTCTCTCGATCCACAGGCGCTATTGCCGAGTACCCGTCGAACGCGCCCGCAATTGCCTCGGACATGGCCTTTGCCCCACGCTCCGCACCCACTATCTGCTCGGACCAGCGCCGCGCGAAAGCCTCCAACCCGCCCTGGACAGAGGCGTCGGCAAATCCCTTATGCTCCTCCAGCCGGAGGATGTTGCGGAATACGTTGGTTGGTATAGGCATGGGGTGAGCGTGGCGAGTGAGACGTAACGCGTAATGCGTAACACGTAACTCGTGGTTGCAGAGGTTGGAATAGAGCGTCTGTTCTTATTGTACCGCAGCGTACGGGGGATGGGAAGCGTGGTGGAAAAGGGGAGAATACGTCAGCGGTGTCGCCAGTCACCATCAGAGGCCCGGCGTATGGAAGTGAATAAGCCGCAGCGTACGAAGGAGGGCGCTCGGCGATTGATACAGTTGAAGGAACAGGGTAACAAGGACGACGCCCGGCGATTGCGTTGGTAGCATAGTAACCAGCCGACGCCCGACGATTGAAATCGCGGGCTACACATTGCAAAGTCTGCCCTTCGGCAGACTGATTCATCTTAGAGTACCTAAATAGATCTAAATAGATGTATCAGTCCCCGTTAGGGGACGTTGCAATGTGTAGCCCGCGATTTCAATCGTCGGGCGTCGTCCTTGCTCCCCTCTTCCTTCTACTGTATTAATCGCCGAGCGCCCTCCTTCGTACGCTGCGGCTTATTCACTTCCATACGCCGGGCCTCTGATGGTGACAATATTGGAGTGACAATATTGCAGCCTGAACCACCCCATCACTTTGTCAGAAAGCACACCCCAACCGCACCCGGCCCCAGGTGCGTGCCCAACACAGCGCCGATGTGCCCCATGACCACCGGCTCAGGCGGGTTGAGGCTGTCGCGCACCATTTGCAGCAGACGCGCCGCCCCTTCTTCGTTGGCACCGTGCAGGACGGCGACTGCCTCCAGCTCGCCCTTCTCCCCAGCCAGCTTTATGATCCGGTCCAGGGCGCGCTTGTCGGTGCGCACGCGCTCCAGGATGATAGCCTCGCCGTTGGGCTTAACCGTGAGCAGGGGCTTGATGCTCAACATGTTGCCGACGCTGCCGGGTATCTTCCCCACGCGCCCTGAGCGAATGACATACTCAAGGGTATCGAGCACACCAAATATGAAACTCTTAGACACCAGCGACTCAGCTAGTTCCTCGATCTCTTCCCTGGACTTGCCCGCCTTTGCCGCCTCCGCGCAACGTATAGCTACCCACCCCTGCGACATGGATATGCTGCGCGAATCGACCACGCTGATTGCCTCGGCCTCGACGCCGTCTCCTGTAGACGCCATCAGGGCCGCGTTGAAGGTGCCGCTCAACTTGGAGGAGAGATGGATGCTGACGACTTCATAGCCGTCGCGTGTGAGGCTGCGGTACGCCTCCTCGAAAGGGTGAAGCGGGGGCAAAGAGGTAGTAGTGACCCCGCGCGCCCCCTGAAGCTCTCGGTAGAACTCCTCGCCGCTCAGGTCCACGCCGTCCTTGTACGTGCGCCCGCCCATGTGCACCAGCAGCGGGATAATGGTTATGTCAAGGTCGCGCGCCAACTGGGGCGGGATGTCGGCGGCGCTGTCGGTGACGATCTTTACCTGGCGGGAAAGTTGGGGCATCGTTGCTCCTGTTTCTGAAACGTGAAACGTGATGGGGTTCAATCACCAGTACAAGGCGAATGCGCGGTTGTTTCGACTGCGGGACCCTGTTCCCCCTGTCATCCTGAGCGTAGCGAAGGATCAGTGACCCGTTCTTGACTCTTGCTATTGAAGGACCAGTGTTCCTCCTACCAATACCATCCTGTAAGTTGAGGACTCTCGTCTATCCACCTGATCCTTCGCTACGCTCAGGATGACAGGGTGGGGCTTGATTCTGTGACACCCACAATGTCGCAGCCACGTACTCTACTGAGCAAGCCGCATCACGTTTCACGTTTCACGTTTCAGCCCCTACTCCTCACCTTCGAGCACGGCCACACCTACCGCATCGGGGCCGAGCCAAGCGGTGACGGTCGGGCCTGCGGGTATGACCGTGACGTGGTCGCGGGGATAGATCGCACCTATGCGGGTAAGCAGGTGCTCCACATCGAAGAGAGCGCCGGTATGCAGTACAGCGATGCGGCCAATCTTGGGGAAGTCCTCCACGAAGTTGTAGAGAGCGTCCCTGGCCTTGGGGCGCGTGCGGGTGCGCTCATAGACCACCAGGTGCCCCTCGTCCAGGTGCAACAGCGGCTTGAGCGAGGAGAGACCTTCGGCGTGGGCCTGCAAGCGGGGTACGTGCCCGGTCTTCAGCAGGCCCGCCAGGCTCTCGGTGAAGAAGGCGAAGTGGGTGGTCCCGGCCATGCGATTGGCTGCCGTCGCCAGCTTCTGCAACTCAACGCCCGCCTCGGCTGCGTCGTACATCGCCAGCACCAGCCACCCCAGGCCCATCGACATCGACATCGAGTCTATCACGGCGATGGGAAACGGCCCGCCGTGCCCCGACCGTCCGAACGCCTCCCGTGCCTGTAGAGCGTTGGTATAAACGTCACTGACCCTGGAGCTTGTGTGAATAGAGAGAATACCGTCGCAGGTGTCGCGCATCGCGCGGTAAAGCTGTGTGAAGTCCTCCACATCGGGTGCTGCGACCGTGGGCCAGGAGCTCGGCCCGCCCTCGCTCTTCATCTTGCGCGACAGGATTTCGCCCCCACTCTCACCTTCCACCGCGAACACCGAGTCGCCCCAACTGATAGAGTGGGGTACCACCGTAATATCCAACTGCCTCAACAAGGCGTCTGGTATGTCGCAGGCGCTGTCTGTGACGATACGGATGTGAGGCATAGGGTTCTGAAGCGTGAAACGGGGTGCTGAAACGTGAAACGTGAAACGTGATGCGGCTTGTGGTAGTTGGTCCTTGTAAGCCGCGATGGTACAGCAAGTACCATCACGTTTCACGTTTCACGTTTCAGAACTTCGTTTCAGAAGCTACTCCGCGGAAATAATATAGTCGTAAAACGGCTGGCCGCCGTGCACAAGCTCTACTTCGGCGTTAGAGAAGTGGTCCTGCACGCGGGACTGGAATTGCTCGGCGTCGGGCTGGCCGACCTCGCCACCCCAGTAGATGGTGATTAGCTCGCGCTCGTGGGCGCCCATTTTCTCCAGCAGGTCCCAGGCTACTTCTTCGCGGTCGGGGCCGGTGGTCACGAGCTTGTTGTTCAGGAGGCCGATTATCTCGCCCACCTTCACCTCGATACCTTCGACCTTGGCATCCCGCACCGCGCGAGTGATCTCGCCGGTTTCCACCTGCTTGGAGGCAGCGTCCATAGCGCGCACGTTCGCGTCCAGGTCTGCATCGTAGTTGAAGGCTAGCAAGGCACCCATACCCTGCGGGATGGTGTCGGTGGGTATCACCACGACCTTCTTCTTCGTAAGGCTGACCGTCTGGCGGGCCGACATGACGATGTTGCCGTTGTTGGGCAGGATGATGACCTCTTCCTGGGGCACCTTCTCTATCACCTTGAGCAGGTCCTCGGTGCTGGGGTTCATCGTCTGGCCGCCTTCGACAATTGCCGTCGCCCCCATGCTCTTGAAGGTGTTCACCAGCCCCTGACCGGAGGCCACCACCACGAGGGCGATGCGGCTATTGGCCGCGTTAGGGTTATCATCCTGCGTCGAACCGTGCATCGCCCCTGCATCGTCGTGCATGGTGAAGGCGTTGGGCAGGCCGTGTCCCGCCAGGAAGTCCTCGTGCTGCTCCTGCATGTCGGTGATGGCTATCTGGCGCAGCTTGCCGAGGGAGGTCGCATAATCGAGCACAGTGCCGGGCGTCTCGGTGTGGATATGCACCTTCACCACGCGCTCATCGCCAACGATCACCGCCGAGTCACCGAAGGCGGCGATACGGGCGCGCACCTCATCGAAATCCCAGCCGCCACCCACCAGGATGAAATTAGTGCAGTAGCCGTACTCGCCGTGCTCCACCTGCACCGCCGCCCCGTTCATCTCGGGTGCGACTACCACGAGCAGGTCGGCGCCCTCCGCTTCCAGGTCCTCGCCTTCCGCGTAGCGCCGTATCCCGTCTATCAGCATATACAGGCCCTGGCCCCCGGCGTCTACTACCCCGGCGTCACGTAGCTTGTCCAGCAAAGTGGGCGTGCGAGCGACTGAAGCCTTGGCAGCCTTGCTCGTCTCGTCCAGCACGTAAGCGTAGGAGTTCACATGCCCCGCCGCCGCCTGCGCCGCCAGCCCTGTCTCCTTGATGACCGTGAGAATGGTGCCTTCTATGGGCTCGATCACCGCGCGATAGGCGATAGGAATCGCCGCGACCAGGCCTTCAGCGAAGTCCACCGCCGAAATCCGCTCTTTGCCCGCTATACCCTCAGCGAAGCCGCGCCAGATCTGGGATAAGATCACGCCGGAGTTGCCCCGCGCCCCCATGAGCGCGCCATCGTATAGCCCCGCCGCGATTTTGGCTGCTGAGTGGCTGGGCGACTCCGCGACCTGCTTCACAGCGGCGTGCATTGTCAGGGCCATGTTGGTGCCGGTGTCGCCGTCGGGCACGGGAAACACGTTGAGCGAGTTTATCGCCTCGGCGTTGCGCGTAAGCCAGGCCGCACAAGCTCCAATGGCGCGCTTGAGGTCCTGCCCGCTCCAGGTCTCCCCCGGTCCGGTAGGCAAATGATGGTGAGGCTTCTCGGCGCTATCCCTCTCGCCCTTGACCTGTCTTGCTTGTGTCATAGTGGTTATTTCAGATTTGGGAATTAGGATTTCGGATTTCGGATTTGTTGGATATCTACTAAATCCGCATTCCGAAATCCCAATTCCCAAATCACTTACTCACTCTTATCCCCTGGACGTTGACGTTCACCTGTACCACCGGCACGCCCAGGGCGGTTTCGACGGCAAACTTGGAGTTGCTCATGATGTTGCGTGCCACTTCGGAGATGCGAGTGCCGTATTCGAGGACCACGTACAAGTCGATGATTACCTGCCCGTCGCTGATCGTGACATCCACGCCTTTGTAGACTTCGTCGCGGCGCAGCAGCTCAGCCCAGCCGGGGCGGGCGTTGCGCGCGGCGAGGCCCACCACCCCATAGGAGCGTTGGGCGGCGCGGCTCGCCAGGTGCGAAATCGCTCTTGGCGACACCTCTATCTTGCCCATGCCAGCCTCCTGCTCGGTAAGGTGCCCCGTGTGCATTTCGGCGGCGGCACCGTTGCCCAACTGCGTGGTGTTGAGGCGGCCCGTGAGCGAGAGTGGAGCCGTATTCAGGCTGTAGTGGTCGTGGTCTTTGCGGTTGCGGGAAGTCATGGAGGCAACAACCTTGCCAAACGCAGGCAGTTATGGTAAGATTGGCGAGTATGGCCTGCAAATGGGCCACTTGAAATGTTACGCATTACTATACTGTAAATGCTCGTTTTCGTAAAGGGGAGTAGTCATGTCGGTAGTATGTGATGTGTGTGGCAAGAAGCCCCAGTACGGGCACAACGTCAGCCACGCCAAGAACCACACCCCGCGCCGCTGGGTGCCCAACGTCCAGTCGAAGCGAATACTTGTCAAGGGCGAGATGCAGCGCGTTCACATATGCACCCGCTGCCTGCGCACCTTGAACAAGAAGCAAGCGGCCGGCGCGTAACTCGCAACACGTAACGCGTAAGGCTGAATTCCTTAAGTAGGCTAAAGCAAGGGGGCTGTCCCGGTAACTCGGGCGGCCCCCTTGCTTTGCCGTTGCTGTTGGTGGCAGATTGTGTGCGACGCGAGGCGAATGGCAGGAATATTGCTCCAGATGGTGCTTGTTGTGCGGCATAATCCAAATCGCCGTCAGTAGAAGCTATCTGACAAATACCGGAGCCGAATACAAGCAGCAAAGCCGGAGTTTGTCATTTCGAACGTAGTGAGAAATCTCGTCCCTCAGCACGCAAGTAGCACCTTTCTTTATTCGCTCTGTACGATGACGTACCATAAGAAAGCAGTAACAACCGCGTGGGGGACGAGATTTCTCACTGCGTTCGAAATGACAAAGTTGGGTTGATGTGCTCTTCTCAGACTTAAGATTTGTGAGATAGCTTCAAGGAAGATAGGGATAATTTAGCCACCATAGGAGTGGCAAGCACCAATCTTCGACAGTGTGCATGTTTCGTGATGTCAAATGCTATTTAGAAAACGTCTACATCTAGGGCCGGCGGCTGCCGGTGCGCTCTTTTACTTCAGCTTCTACGGAGCCGCTGCCGCCTATGTACCCTTTATCAGCGTCTTCTACGCAGAACGCGGCCTATCGGGCAGCGAGATTGGAGTGCTTGCCGCCATAGGGCCGTTGATGGCGTTGCTCGCGGGTCCCGGCCTATCGGCGCTCGCGGACCGGCGCGGCTGGAGGGTGCGGTACCTGGTTTTGTCGCTGTTGGGCACGGCTCTGGTCTTGCTCGCGGTCGCGCTGCCTGGAACGTTTGCGTGGCTTCTGCCTATCGTGGCTCTGCTGGCGATTGTGGGTAGCGCTTCAATCCCAGTGGCTGATAGCATGGTAGCACGCACGGCGGCACGCAGGGGGCTTTCTTTCGGCAAGATGCGGCTGTGGGGGTCTGTAAGCTGGGCCGTGGTGGCCGTGGTATGTGGCACCCTTTGGCAAGAGACCGGCTTCTTCCTGATGTTTCCCATCGCGAGCCTGCTGTTCCTGGCAACTATATTCTCCGCCACGCAATTAGAGGAAGACCGCCCCGGCGAGGCACACGTGCGACCTCCCATCAAGGTGGTAATCGCTGACAACAGGCTCCGGGTTGTGCTACTAGCCACTTTCGCGTTGGGCATCGCCATGTCGTCGGTATTCACCTTCTCGGGCATCTACCTGGACAGCCTGGGTGGGCAGTCGCTAGTGGGCCTGTTTGCCGGTGTTATGGCAGCCAGCGAATTACCCGTTATGCAGTGGAGCGAGCGAATCACGCGACGTTTGGGCGGCCCGCAGACCCTAGTGCTGGCCTACTCGTTATTCGGAACGGGATACCTGGGCCTCGCCTTCATACAGTGGCCTCCGCTGCTGTTGGGCGTAGCCCTGCTACAAGGGCTAGGCTTCGGCCTCTTTCTGCCTACCACCGTCCGCCTCTTTGCCGAGTGGGCGCCCGCCGAATGGTCCTCGACCTCGCAGGGCATCTTGAGCGCGGGGATGTGGGGGCTAGCGCCGTTGATCGCCAGCCCGCTTGCAGGGCTTATCTATGACAGCGCGGGAGCCGCAGCCGTCTTCCTCACCAGCGCGGCAGTAATAGTGCTTGCGGTGCTTGTGCTGGTCCTGGCGCAGTTGGCGGGGGTGTTTGGGGTGAAGCAGGTGCTGAAACGGGAGACTGAAACGTGAAACGTGAAACGTGATGCGGCTGTAGCCAGTGTTTCATGGAAAGACGAGAGGGTCGCTCAGTTGGGCGGCCCTCTTGTTGTAGCGAATTGCGTTCTGCCTGTATACGGGCTTATTTTGCGCCTTTGACGTGCTTGTCGATGAACTCCAGAAACTGGGTGGCGACACCGCCGCGCCAGGCACGGTCACTGAACAGGTGGTTCTCGCCCCTGAGCGGCACGAAGGTAATGTCTATGCCCGCCGCCTTCATGAGGTCCGCCGAGCGCTGCGACCACTCGAAGGGGGTGTTCGTGTCGCCCGTGCCGTGGAACGAGAGCACCGGCCCCTTGGTGACCGCCTCGTCAAAGTGCGGGCCAACCGATAGCCCCTCGTAGAAGGCGGGGTTGTCCTCCGGGAAGCCGTGCCTTGCCTTCACCTGGGTGGCTTGTTCCGAGCGGGGCCGCGTCCAGCGATTGAAGTTATCGGCGTAATCGGGGGAAGTGGCGGCGAACAGCACGAACGCCTTGATATCGGGCTGGCGCTGCGCCACCAGAGCCATCATGCTCACCTGCCCCCCGTTGGAGTGCCCCCAGTAGCCGATGCGGTTCTTGTCGAGGTACGGCAGGTTGGAGCGCTTCACCGCGTCCACCAGATTGAGCGAGTCGTCGGCCCAGCCGAACGCGGTGAGGTTCTCGCTGGCGTTCTCATCGTCGTCTGAGGTGGCGTAATTGCGGAAGTCGGGGTGAATAGCCACGTAGCCGTTGGAGGCCACGAAGGGCGACTCCCTACGCGAGTCCATGCCCGTAACGTAGTCCTCAATCGGGATGAAGCCATGATTCATAATCATCACCGGGAACGGCCCGGTGCCCTTCGGCACGTACATCTGCCCGCTGATGCGCAGGTTGCCGCTCCTGTAGGTGATACCGTACTGGGTGTAGGCTGCCGTCTCGTTTGTGGTCCGTTCCACGCGCAGGTCGCCACCCCAACGCTTCATCCCCTGTAGGGCAGCCATCGACACGGGGTAGGGAGTAGCGGGAGGAGGCGGAGTGTTGCCGTAGGTGCGGTTGTAGAACTCGCGGCCCAGCAAGCCAAGCTGTATCTCATTGGCGGTGCCCCTCGCCTCCGGGTGGTGCTCCAGGCGGTTGCGCTCGAAGTACTGCACCGTATAGGTCTTGCCGTCGGTGGGGCTTTTCTCGGTGAAGGCCTCCGAGACGGGGAAGCCAAAGACGGGCACGCCGCCGTTGCGCTGCCAGTACGACAGGAACGGCTCCTTGAGGGTGTGGCCGCTCTCTCTGAACCACGTGCCGCTAGAGGGTTGATTGACGCGCCTGAAAGCGGCCTCGTTGCGGCCCGCCACTAACTGCGTGCCCAGGAGGCTTAGCTGCACTTCGTAGGGGGTGTCGCGGTGCTGCTCGTGAAGCTCGAAGCGGGCGCGCTCGGTGTACTGCACGGTGCGCCCGCTCTCCTCCAGCTCGTCGGTAATGGGGTAGCCGAACTGCGCCACGCCGCCGTTGTTCTGCCAGTAGCCGAGGAAGACACCGTGCATGCAGCGCCCGGTCTGAGGGAAGCATTTTTCGCCGCCCGTGAGCCGCACGGCAGGTTTGGGTGTGGCCGCCGCCCCGGCGACGTGCGACCCGCCTACGAGGGGTAGAAGGACCGAAATCAGGAGAATAGAGGCGACCGCAACGAGGCGCGCCGATCTTGCTGGCATAATCGTGCTCCAAACAGGTCTTTGTAATTGTACGCCGCCACGGTCTACCTGGAGTATACGGGGAAGGTTTCGATTAAAGCAAAAGGACGCATATGAGCGTCCTCGACCGGGTATCTATTGGGTGCGCCAGAAGGGATTCGAACCCTTACGTCCTTGCGGACACTAGCTCCTAAGGCTAGCGCGTCTGCCGTTCCGCCACTGACGCATTGCGTGCGACTAATTATACCCAATCCTGGCGAGTAGAGACAAGACGGTCATGCCTATATCCCAACTCCGCATCGTTCCAGGCACCTGTCACCATTACGGCAACCATACTACCCCCTGTCATCCTGAACGCAGTGAAGGATCTCAAATGCTCCTTTTACCCCTGTGTTGAACCGTGACACCCAAAACCCAATGTTCTACAGCCTTCCTACCCACCTTCTTGAGATCCTTCACTGCGTTCAGGATGACAGGGGCACTCTTGGGTGCTGCTGTGCTGCTAGCGTGGCACTTCTACACGCGCCAATATCCGTTCCAATGCGCGGTCGGCGTTGAGGCCCTCTATCTCGGCTTCGGGCTTGAGGATAATGCGGTGCCGCATGATGGGAGGCACCAGCAACTTTATGTCGTCGGGCACCACGTAGTTGCGGCCCTGCAAAGCCGCCATCGTCTTGCTCGACTGCAAGATGGCGATACCCGCGCGGGGCGAGCCGCCAAGCGACAGGTCAGGCGAGCGGCGGCTCTCCTCCACGATGCGCTGGATGTAATCGAGCACTGCCTCGGCCACCTGCACGCCTGCGATCTCCTCCCGTGCCGACTTCAGTTCGGCCTCACCCGCCACCGGCACTATGCCGGCCTCCTCCAGCCTGCGGGCGCTGAAGCCTCCCTGGTAATTGCGTAGCAGTTGCAGGCCCTCCTCGCGGGTTGGATACTCCACCACCACCTTGAAGAGGAAACGGTCGAGTTGGGCCTCCGGTAGGGGATATGTACCTTCGTATTCCACCGGGTTCTGCGTGGCGATCACCATGAAGAGGGCGGGCAGCGGGTTGGTCACCCCCTCGATGGTTACCTGGCGCTCCTCCATCGCCTCCAGGAGGGCCGACTGAGTCTTGGCGGGCGCGCGGTTGATCTCGTCGCCCAGCAGGATGTTGGTGAAGACGGGGCCGCGCTTCAGGGTGAAGGTGGAGTTTTGCAGGTTGAAGACGTTGGTGCCTATCACGTCGGAAGGCATCAGGTCGGGGGTGAACTGCACGCGCTTGAAGTCGGCCCGCAAGCAGTGGGCGAGGGTGCGCGCCATGAGGGTCTTAGCCACGCCGGGCACGCCCTCCAGCAACACGTGGCCGTCGGTGAGCAGGGCCACCAGCAGCAGGTCGAACGTCCACCGCTGGCCGACTATAACTTTGCGGCGTTCGGTGTCGAGGGCGCGGTATAGGTCGTTAAGGGGCAATTAGGTCTCCTAAATCGAAAATGTCATACTACCTTGTGGTGTGATTTATTGCACGTCGATCAAGCTTGCGTCTGTTCTAACAACCCTAGGAAACTGGCTGGAGATAAGATGCGGATGCCCTGGTACTCTCCCAGGCTTAAGAGGTGCTTGTCGCCAGAGACGATGTAGTCCGCACCACCTGCCACAGCGCATTCAAGAACTCTATCATCGTCTGGGTCAAGCTCAACAACTGACAAAGTCTCTTCAGCTTGAACAATGGTAGCGAGTTGGGCAAAGCTGCTAAGGAGATCGTTAACCTCATCGTCGGCAAGATGATAACGTGTCAGAAAGCCCTGGGATAGCAGTACCTCTTGATACTCGGCAAGTAGAACTTCCGAGACTGCAACAGCAAAAGCTCCATCTTGCGCTAATTTGATGATGCGGGACGGTGTACCCCTTGGTGACAGGACGGCACTCACAAATACATTAGTATCAAGCACCGCTATCATGCTGAGGCTTCATTCTGAGCCTGTCTGCGCTTACGGCGAATCGCTTGTACCAATTCATCAGCCACCTTATCTGCTTCATCTGGGTCCATATCTATGCTATCCGAGATCTTCCGCAGTTTCTTGAAGAAAGATTGCTGGTACTTTAGCCACTGTTCGTAGAACTCTAAGGGGACCACAGCGGCCCTGGGTTCACCTTCCACTTCGAGAATTATCCCGCTGTTATCTGCTGCAATCCCTTGCACGATCTCTAACAGATTGCTCTCTGCCTCGGAAACGCTTAGCCTCTTTTGTATGGGTTGCATTCTTGGCCTCCTGTTCTTTGAGGACATACCACATAGTTATCATTATAGTACACGTACAGTACACACCCCACACCTAGCAGACTAACTCCCCTCGCCTCTAATCCCCAGCGCCTCCAGCCTCACCCGCTCCGCTTCTCGCAAGGCCCTGAGTGCCGCCACCTCGATGGCCTCGTTGCCGCTGGCGTTGCCTTCGAGGTCTCGCAGGTGCTGGATGGCGCGCAGCATCTCCTCCTGGTTGAAGCTGTGGCGGCCACGCTCGCCGAGGGCGCTCACGAAGTTAGTGTCGGTCAGGTAGGGGTCCAGTTCAGCGTGTCGGGAGAGGGTGCGACGTAGGAAGCGCAGGTAGCGTTCGGCGGCGTAGCCCGGTTTGCGCGCCCGGCGGAAGAGGCGGGCCACCGACGTCACATATTCGGAGGTTGGGCGGCGCTGGTCGGGGGTGAGCACTGGCAGGGGCGGACCAAGACGGCGGGCGCTCCAGATGAAGTAGATGGCACCCAGGGCAGCGCCGTAAATCAGCGCCCAGCCCCAGGGCGTGCTCGTCAGCAGGGCAATCAGGTCGCCGCCGGTGCTCGCTCCGTGGTGCGACTCGTCGAAGGCCACGCGGTTGCCGCCCGCCGTTTGCAGCATGTTGTAGGCAAACGCCCCGTTGCCCGGCTCCTTGATGCCCTCGTTGGTCAGCGGGAACTGAGTGGACAGCAGGAACACACGGCCCTCCCCCACGCGCATGAGGGCGGCAAGGGGCAAACGGTCGCCCGCCGAGTCGGTGGTGGTGACCAGCGGCACCGTACCGGTAAGGGGCAGGGCCAAGACGACGCTGCCGGGCATGCCTACCTGCGTCACCGGGGGCCTGCCGAACGCCGGTTGCGACATCGGCACGGTATCGGTGAAGGCGTAGGCGGGGGTGAGGTCAAAGTCAAATTCGCGCAACATCGGGTGTTTGTCGCCGAAGCCCACGCTCGCGTCGTCCAGGTTGCCCCCGAGCGCCAGTACGAGCGTGTTGCCCTCCTCCACCCAGCGGCGCACGGTGCCCGCCTGCCCTGTGGGGAAGTCGTTGTTGGGGTTGACCATAATGAGGGTGTCGGCGTCGGGAGGGAACCTGTCGCCGCGCTCGGTGCGGCTCACCTCGAAGCCGGAGCGCTCCAGCCACCTGTAGAGCGCAAGCGTGCCCCTCGGCCCCGTGCTATGGGAGGACCCGACGCTCTCCGGCGTCTCATCGACGCCCTGTGAGCCGAACAGCCAGAGAAGCACTGCGAACAGGCCGAGGAAGGTCACGGCGATGATGACCAGGTCGGACATGCGGGTGCCGCCGGCCTGCGGGGTGCGTGCCTGCTGGAGGGTTGGATTCAGCATCAGGCAGCCCTCCCCACCGGGCCGCCAACCAGCGCCTCCACACGGTCCGCCTGGGCAGAGTACCGCGACCATTCCTCCGCATCCGTGGGCGAGTTGCCGTACCAGACGTCATCGAAGCGGTCGAGCAGGGGTTGCAGTTCATCGTGGAGAGTGCCGGGGGCACGGAAGAGGTATTCGCGGTTCGTGGCCGAGCGGTCGAACGCCAGCTTGCCCGCCTCGTCCAGCACCAGCAGCACGGCCAGGCAGCGGTAGCGTATCGCGCTTCGGAAGTCGGCCTCGGCAGCCGAGACCTGCGCCCGGCGCTTCGCCTCTACCGAGTTCATACCGAGCACCGCCGCCAGGTCCGATATAGAGCGCGGCGAGGACGTGGCGGTCGTGCCCCGGTTGAGACCCAGCGTGAACAGGCCCATTGCCACCGCCGCTACAATGAGGCCGACCACGGCCAGTACCATGAAAGTAGTGTCCAACTGTTCCAGGCCCACGAAGAAGAGCGAGCTTACCAGCGTGCCCACCAGCACCGACAGCCCCAACCTCAGCCACCTGTTGCGTATGCGGTCGCTCGCCAGGAAGGTGAGGCAGCCAGCCGCCAGCCCCGCCGTGAGCGCCAGCAGCAAACGGCTCAGGTTGCTATCGGGGTCGCTGCTGCCCGTGAACTGAGACAGCCACTCCGACAGCCACTGCATAAACCTTTGCAGGGGCGAAAGCTGCTCCTCGTAGTTGAAAGCCTGGTCGCTGAGCACCTCGCGCAGGCGGGCTTCGGCAGCTTCACCCTCCAATGTGCCTGGTAGATACGCGGTTGCTCCCAGTTCCAGCGACGCCGAGAGCGTGTCGATGTAGCTCTCTACCGCCTCCAGGTTGACCTCTGCCGAGCGTAGCTCCTCTATCGCGGACGTGTTGTCTATCTGGGCCTCGGAAGCCTGGCCGCCACCCACCGGAGCGACGCCCGCGCCTTCCACCCGCTCAAGCTCCCTTACCGCCGCCTCGATGTGGTCCTTGCGCTCGTCGCTGCCCGCTTCCGCCGACCGCGCAGCCCGCACTTCATCCAACGAGGTGAGCACGGCCGCCTGGTACTCTTCGTAGGTGACGCGCTTCCCGAGCGCGGGACGTGGCAGCGGGGTGGGCGAGGCGACCGGGTTTGTGCCTCCCCCGGCCCCTGGCCCCGCAAAGAAGAACCACGTGCCGAACAAGGCCAGCAACGCCACGGTCACGACCCCTGCCAGCAGCCAGCCCCTGGGTATGCGGTTCTTACGCGGGTACTTCACTATCCACGACTCTGCGCTTTCACACGGTAAATTCGGCTGGTCAGTCTGGGTGCCTCTGCACCATAGGAGCCCGGATTGTACTCGAAAGGTTGAGCGTAGCCGTCGGTCGCATAATCATACGAGGCAACGGGCGGGTAGCGGCGAGCGATAGCGGTTTCCAGGTCAAAACCTTCCTTGCGGACGCGTTGGTCTATGTAGTACAGGGCCGTGGAAAGTATTTCAACCGGGAGGAACAGCGTGCCAAATACTATATTAAGACCGCTGGTGGCTGTCGCAATTACGGTGGCGTCCGGTTGGAATATACTTATAAGCAATCCCAAAATCAGGCTTTCCGGCAGGGCGAGAATGACTGTATACAACAGAGCTACAACAAGTGAAAGCGCAAAGGTACGCCACCAGTAGTTACGGGTGAGGTTCCAGCTACGACGTAGCGCCTGCAACGGCCCCAGGTCCTCGGCTATGAGGGCGGGCAGCACCAGGTAAAGGCGAATGCTGACGATCAGGTACGGCAACGCCAGGCATCCCGACAGAAGGGCGATACTGGTTGCGGGATCCGAGCTTCCGAACGAGCCATCACTCGAACTCACAGTCCCCAGTGTCACCACCACGACCGGAAAGTAAACGATGAGCCAGAGCAGCAATTGTACGGCGAGCAGGCCCAGCACTCTGGGCAAGGCACGCCTGAGTTGCCGGTAAGACTCTTTGAAGCTGACTCCGCCTCCCGCCAGCGCAGAGAGCATGGCTATGACGAGCGCGGCTCCAGGCAGAGTCATGAGCAACGATTGGAGGCCAGTAATCCCAAGGATGCCTAAGAAACCGGCGTATGCCTCGCTGTTGAGCATGTAGGTGCTCGACCATTCTATGAACAGAATTATCGGCACGCTCCCCACCGCGATAATCGCCAGCAACGCAAGGAAGTGCCCGCGGTACAGCCGGAACGCCTGGTCGATTACCTCACCGACCGTCCTGGGCCGCAGCCGAGCTACAATTGCGTCCGCCGGAGAGCCCTGGCTCGTAGGATTCGAGATCATATCCATAGGCTACCAGACTCTACCGCTCGTCGGGAGCGGGCGTGTCGCTGCCATGCCGTGGTGGCTCTAATTTGCCGGTTGACGGTGTGTCGGCTCCGGCGGAATCTTGCACCTGTGGCTCGCTCCACGCGCTCGGAGGCTGGGCCGCCTGCTCGGTGATGGAGGGCGTGCTGAAGCCGAGGCCCTCAGTGCGAGGCGTTTCCGTACCGGGGGCTTCTACCGTCCCGGTATTCACTCCCGTCCCTTCACCGCCGCCAGGCGAAGCGGGTACGTCCGGCGCACCTTGAGCCGGGACTTCAGGCTGCGAATAGGGCTGAGGCTGGGCATAACTTTGTTGGGGGTACTCGTATCCCTGCGGGTAGGCCTCCTGAGGATAGGTGGGGTATTGGGGTTGAGGCTGGGGTTGAGGTTGAGGCTGTGAGCCATAACCCAGTTGGGGCGGTGGATAGCCACCGACAGGATATTGGCCTTGTGGACCTGCGTAGTAGCCGCCTGGGGCAGCGCCTGGGGGGGCGTAGCGTTGGTCGAGGGCCGTTTCGAGGTCGAAGCCCTCTTTGCGGACGCGCAAGTCGAAATAATACAGCGTGTAGCACGTGAGGGAGAGAGGGATGAAGAAGGCTTCGGTGATTACTGAGACAATTCCGGTAATGGCGGTAGTGAGCACCGGGTCGAATGACCCTGTAAATAGCGTTACCAGAGCGATAACCAGGTAGGCGGGACCAGCGGAGATCACAGCACCGAGGATGCCTAGCACGAGCACCAGGGCCAGGGTGCGCCACCAGTAACCCTGCACCAGTTGCCAGCTACGGCGGAGTGCTTGCATAGGCCCCAGGTTTTCCACCATGAGGGCCGGTATTATCACGGTGAGACGCACAAAGATGTAGGCATAGAAAAGCACCGTGACGAACATCAGGATAGAGGCGAAGCATACGAACATGAAGCCCGCGCCTACCCCTGACTCGCCCCCGGCGGTGATGGCTGCTATCGCCAGCACGAAGACCAAAATTGTAGGCAAGAAGATGCCTATGCCTATCAATATCTGCAAGCCAATCGTGCCAAGCAGCGGCCCCACGTGCCTCAACACGGTCCGGTAGGCGCGCCCGAACGACACGGGCCTGTCCAGGTAGCTGTCCGCTACCGCCGAGGTAAGCGCCCCCTGGCTAAGATATTGCAGCAGCGCAGCAAGGATGCCGAGACCCATGAGGGCGAGGAAGAGCACGAACAGGAGCACGAGCGACTGGTTGAGGCTTTCGGAAGAGTCGAATGAGGAGCCGGGCAAGGTGGAGCGTTGCAGCGCGACGTTGTTCCCCTGCAAGGCGACGTTCAGTAGTTGCACGGCCAGGTTCGCGGGCACGAACACTACCGCCGTAATCGCCAGGAAGGTGAAGAAGTACCTTCGGTACAACCTGAAAGCCTGGTCGATGATCTCCTGCACGCTGCGGGGCCGCAGGCGCGAGATGATGGGGTCCGCAGGCGGTTGCGAGTACATAGTAGGGTCCTTGAGCTAAATTTCCGGTTGCTCGTGCGGTCAAAGGGCGGCGCGCCATATAAGAAGGGGGCCACCGTTGAATTCCATTATAACCTAACGGAGTAATCGCCAGCGCAGGCGCTCACGTCAGGCTGTCGCCGGTGCCCGTATCGAGGATAATCGTCACCGGGCCGTCGTTGAGCAGCGACACGTCCATGTGAGCGCCAAAGCGCCCCGTTTCGACCGTGATACCGGCCTCGCGCCAGAGTTGGGCGCACCGTTCCACAAGGGCCTCAGCCAGCTCAGGTGCCGCCGCGCCGATGAACGAAGGCCGCCTGCCTTTGCGCGTGTCGGCGTAGAGGGTGAACTGCGACACCAGCAGGATAGAACCGCCAACGTCGCTCAGTGCCAGGTTGAACTTGCCTTCCGCGTCCGAGAAGATACGCATCTCGGCTACCTTACGGGCGACGAAACGTACGTCTTCCTCGGTGTCGTCGCGCCCCACACCCAAGAGCACCAGCAGCCCCGGTCCGATCTGCCCGACCGTTGCGCCGTCTACTACCACGCTGGCATGCTGTACTCGCTGGATAACTGCTTTCATTGAGTGATGAGTTTTGAGGTTTGAGTGATGAGTTATTCTGTGCGGTAGAGCATGACCGTGCAGTAGGCGGCCATGCCCTCGCCGGTGCCGGTGAAGCCCAGCCCGTCGGTGGTCTTGCTCTTGATGTTGACGCGCTCCGGCTCTATCTCCAGCACCTCGGCTATTCGGGCTTTCATTCGAGGGGTGTGCGGCGATAGGCGAGGCCGTTGGGACACGATAGTAGCGTCTATGTTCTCCAAGTGCCAGCCCTTACCGTTCACAAGCAGCGCCATCTCTGCCAGCATGGTGGCGCTTGAGATGCCTTTGAGCGCCGGGTCGGACGAAGGGTAGTGGGTGCCTATATCACCCTCTCCGGCAGCGCCCAGGATGGCGTCAATGAGGGCGTGCAGCAGCACGTCGGCGTCGGAGTGCCCCTCCAACCCCTGCTCGAACGGCACCTCCACACCACCCAGGATGAGAGGCCGCCCCACCACGAGCCTGTGAACGTCATAGCCGAAGCCGGAGCGGTAGGTGGTTTGCATGGCTTCTGAAACGTGAAACGAAAAACGTGATGAGGCTCAAGGGACTCAATCCCAGATAGGCCGCATTGGTACATAAAGCACCATCACGTTTCACGTTTCACGTTTCAGATCCTCCTGCCCTTCAATATAGCCTCCGCGACCAGCAGGTCTACGGGCGTGGTGATCTTGATGTTGGTGCGCTCGCCCTCGAATACCCTTACCGGGTGGCCGCCAAGCTCGATCATGCGGGCGCAGTCGGTGGCCTCGTGGTGGTTGCCATTCTGGGCGAGGGCTTCGTAGGCGTCAACCAGGAGGGAGGTGCGGAAGATTTGGGGCGTCTGGGCCAGCCACAGGTTGCCGCGGTCGAGCGTGCCGGTTATTATGCCCTCGCCATCGACCGTCTTGACCGTGTCGGTGGCTTGCAGGGCGGCTATGGCGGCCCCGGTGTCGCGGGCAGCTTCGAGGCCCCGGCGGATAAGCCCCGGCGTGACCAGCGGCCTGGCGCCGTCGTGCACCGCCACCCATTCGTACGGCTCCCCGTCGCGTTGCAGCCCCACCACCGCGTGCAGCCCCGCGCCAACCGAGTCCTGTCTGCGCTCGCCGCCGGGCACTATAGCCAAAATCTTGCCCCAGCCGAACTCGCGCTGAAGCTCAAGGCCACCCTCCATGTTGTCGGGGTTGAGCACCAGCACGATGGCACCCACGTCCTCGCACGCCTCGAACGCCGCCACGGTACGCACCAGCACGGGCACGCCCGCTATAGTGCGAAGTTGCTTGTCCACCCCGCCCATGCGCTGGCTTTTCCCCGCGGCGACGATTATGGCTGCTAGTTCGTTTGGCATTTGCTCTCCTGGCGGAGTGGATAGTGGTTAGTGGTTAGTGGATAGTGGTTAGTACGGATGGAGGCTCTTTTCTAACCACTAACCACTATCCACTATCCACTATCCACTATCCACTTCCCTTCCCGTTCTTCATCTGCGCGAATATCATGCGGCCCGCGACCGTTTGGAGCACGCGGGTCACCGTAACGTCCACATCGGAGTTGATGTACTTGCGCCCGTTCTCGACTACAATCATCGTGCCGTCGTCCAGGTACGCGATGCCCTGGCCCAGTTCCTTGCCTTCCTGGATGACGTGCACGTTCATCTCCTCGCCGGGCAGGACGACGGGCTTTATGGCGTTGGCAAGCTCGTTGATGTTGAGCACCTTCACACCCTGGATTTCGGCCACGCGGTTCAGGTTGAAGTCGTTGGTGATGACGGGGCAGTGGTAGACGCGGGCTATCTTGACCAGCTTGCTGTCCACGTCGGGCACGTCCTCGGCGTCTACCTCGCTCACCTGGATGGGCACGACCGCCTCTTTTTGCAGGCGATTGAGCATATCGAGGCCCCGGCGGCCCCTGGCGCGGCGTAGCGGGTCGGCGGAATCGGCTATGTGCTGCAACTCGTTGAGCACGAAGCGGGGCACAAGCAGCGTGCCGTCTATGAAGCCGGTCTTGCTGATGTCGGCTATGCGCCCGTCGATGATGGCGCTCGTATCGACCAGCAGGTACTTGTCCACCTGTATCCGGTCGCTTTCGCTAACCATTTCGGCGGCCAATTTGCCACTGAGCGAAGAGGTATCGGTGAATGACATACGAGGCTGAGTCGCACCCCGGCCCGGAGAACCAGCGCGGAGGGCGCGCACCGCCTCTGAGAGATCGTGCCTGTGGAGCACCGCGATGTAGAGGCCCAGGAACGCGAGGACCAACGCCCCCGCCGTGGGTGCGATTTGGCCCAGGGGGTCCGGCAGCGTGCTCAAAGGCCAGCCCAGCAGCGCCCCCAGGAGCAGTCCCACGAACAGCCCGAAGGCCGCCGAAGCCAGGTCGCCCCCCGAAGCGGAGCGCAGACGACGCCGCAGGGCGCGTAACGGGTAGACTGTAAGGAAGGGGGTAGCGGTGAAGCCGAGCAGGGCACCCAGTAGCGGCAGGTAGAGCACCACCGCGTTGAAGCTGCCCGGCGTCTCAGGCGGCATGACGGAGGACAGGTTCAAGCCCAGCACCAGTCCCGCCGCTGCGAACAGCAGCATGCCTATGAACCGCACCGTGAGGTTGAGCGACATAAAGAATACCGGAATAAGTGCAAAGAAAAAACGCCGCGCCCTGAGTAGTTGCGTCACTTACCGGAGGAAGAAAGAAGAAGCCCGGCGGTGACACCTGATGATAGCACAGGGTCACAAGGCTGTCAAAAACGACATCTGTTCGGCGGTATGCACTGTAACAGTATTAAAGAAGTCGTTGTAACGTTTTGTTGTGTCAGGTGTTCTTAATAGAGAACGCGAGATTGCGTGAGGAAGCACACCGGGAAGAAGGAGCTTAAATGTTCTCTATGGCGACGCAACAGGATGCCAGAGTGGCTGGCGAAGACTGGCAGGAGGCAGCTGTACAGCGCGCCAAATCGAATAACGCGGACTTTGGGCTGCTTTATAGGCACTACTTTCCCCGCATCTACAACTACTGCCTGCGCCGGGTGGGCGACCGGGATAGTGCCGAGGACCTGTGCAGCACGGTTTTCACTCGCACCCTCAGCAATTTGCACACGTACAAGAGTGGGTCATTCGCGGCCTGGATATTCAGCATCGCGCACAATGTAGTGGCTAACTTTCTAAGGGACCGCCGCCCACAACTCTCGATAGAGGAAGAGTCGAACCTGAAGGTGAGACAGTTAGCCGACCCAGGGGAGGACACGCTCGACCGGATCGTACGCGTCGAAGAGGTTGATACAGTAGCCCGGTTAATCGCCAGACTGCCGGAAGACCAGCGCGAACTCCTAACTCTCAGGATTGCGGGTGAACTGTCGGCTAAAGAGATTGGGGCAGTGCTCGGCAAGAGCGAGGGCGCCGTCCGCACGGCGCTGCATCGCATAGTCCAGCAGCTACGTACGGCCTACCAGCAAGGACAAGCGGAGTAACAGAACAAAGAGCACGATTGGGAGTAACAGAGTATGAGCAAGGGAATGAACCAATCTGAGGCGTTCGACCGCTTCTTGGACGACTTGATAGTCGATCCGTCAGCGACACCGCCGGAGAACGTAGATACTGCGAGCGCTGCGACAATGCGGGCGATGGTGGCTGTGGAGAGACCCGCCAGCGATGCAGAGTCACTCAGCTCTGCGCAGGCCAGGGTATGGAACCGGGTCATGGCTGCGACGAACGACCGACAAACCGAGGGGAAAAGGACTCGGCAGCCTTGGCTTTCTTGGCGGCTCACTATGCCAAAATTGGCAGTTGCTACCACTGCCATACTGCTACTGGTTGCGCTTGGGTCTTTCGCAATCTTCGGCGGCACTGGGCGCGCGAACGCAGCGGAGATATTGTCTCGCGCCGAAAAAGTAGCGGGCAATAAGGCGGTGTCAGGCCTGACCAGCTACAAGGGCACAATCCGAGGTACCAGCACTGAAGGAAGTACAGGGATTCGATTAGTGTACCGCCAGGAGATCTCGTTCCAGGCACCCGCCAGCGAACGAACGGAAATGTATTTGGAAGAATTGATAACACCCACACCCGGCCCGCAAGAAACGCCGGCAGCTATAGCCCCTTTGGCAGAAGGGCCAGGCTTATTTGTGAGTGACGGTCACACAGCCTGGAGTTATAACCCTGGACCAAATATGGTGGTGCAACATGACCCTGGAGCATTAAACTATGCCAGGCCTGAATTCGGGGGTGGCGATCTGGCTGACCTGTTGAGCAGCGCAAGTAAGGAATACGAGGCCGAACTGATCGGGAGCGAAGTGGTTGCCGGTCGCGATGCTCACGTAATAGAGCTGATACCCCAAGAAGGCACATTCGGCGCGCAACGCTGGTCTCGGCGCACTCTGTGGATAGATAAAGAAACTTACATCACTCTCAAGGAGGTAGGGCGAGACGACCGGTTCGATAGAGATAACACCTGGGAGTTCACCCACTTGGAGATAAACGTACCGCTCGACTCCAGCCTGTTTACCTTTACACCACCTCCGGGCGCAGAGATAATAGATGGACGGCCAAAGCCCGCTCCAACCGAAGCGGAGATGGATCAGGCATATAAAGAGTTGGCAGCTAAGGTGCCCTTCCAGTTGTACAGGCCCACCTACCTGCCTGCCAAACTACAACCGCAGCTACCCGACCAGGAGCCAAGTGCATCTGACAATGTAATGCTCAAGTTCAGCAGCAAGGCCAGTCTAACGGCCCTGATGATCTTCCAGAGCGAACCTGGGATACCCTTCGAGGGCAACAATGGAGAGGTGGTCCAGGTAGGTCCTTACACGGGGCGCTATCTTGAACGAGACTTCATAAGAATGCTGGTGCTCAAAATCGGCAACACCGAAGTGCTGCTACAGGGTCAGGCAGAGGTGACGAAAGCCGATCTGTTGGAGATAGCAGCTTCGTTGCAAGCTGTGGAGAACAAGTAGGGTCAGAGCTAGACTCCAGCAAGTGAAAAATAAAGGGAGTAGCCCCGTTAAGAGCTACTCCCTTTCTCCAGACAGCAAGACTAGCAGCACCTCATAAGAGGCCTGCTAGCTTCATGCTTTCTTATTATGGGAGGTCTAATTGTCGAGCTTGAGCGTGCAATAATGGAGGCTGTGACAACTCAGAACTCGGAACTTAACACTCGGTACTTACGATTAGCGCGCTTCAACGACGAGTCGGATGGCGGTGCGCTCTTCCTCGGCGATGATTACGTCGATGAAAGCGGGCACGACCACGATGTCGATGCCGTTGGGCTGCAAGTAGTCGCGAGCTATCGCCACGGCCTTGACGGCCTGGTTCGTAGCGCCCGCGCCTATGGCTTGCACGTCGGCCCGGCCGTTGTTGCGGATGACCGCTGCGATTGCGCCCGCCACCGCGCTCGGCCGCGAGTGCGCCGACACCTTGAGCACCTCGGTATCGTCATGCACTACCTCGCCCGACGCCTCGCCACTTGCTGCCCTGAATTCTCTGGTATCCATTCCTTTCAATGCCTCCGGTTAGAATGTGCTGACCAGGATGCTTGCGCTAATTCTTAATTTTGAATTCTTAATTCTTAATTGGAAGCGCTCGCCAGGTATCTAGCGAATGCACGAGTACAATTAAGAATTAAACATTAAGAATTAAGAATTACCGTCCCCCTTGTCAGTGTGTAGTGATGTTCCCCACGACCTCGCTTCTAGCGGCGAACAGCCATGAGCCGCCTTCTTACGTATGGCTATCTACCGGCTACAAAACGCTACCAAAACAGATGCGGGCCGAGTCTATAGGAACTCGGCCTTTGCGTGTTGGTTGTTAGTTGTTAGTTGTTAGAGGATCTCCTACTAACAACTAACAACCAACAACCAACAACTAACAACTATTTCGCGTACTCCACAGCGCGTGTCTCTCGCACTACCGTTACCTTGATCTGGCCTGGGTACTCCAGGCTTTCTTCGATTCGCTTGGCAACGTCTCGTGCGAGGCGCATCGCACCTATATCGTCGATGCTATCAGGCTTGACGAGCATTCTTACCTCTCGTCCGGCCTGGATTGCGAACGATTTCTCGACCCCCTCGAAGGAGTTTGCCACAGCTTCGAGAGCTTCGAGCCTCTTTATGTAATGTTCCACGCTATCGCGCCGAGCGCCGGGCCTACCACCCGAAAGGGCGTCAGCCGCCTGGACGATCCAGGCTTCAACGGTCTGCGGCTCCTCCTCGTTGTGGTGAGAAGCGATGGCGTGTACGATCTTAGGCGACCGGCCCAGCCGTTTGGCTATCTCGGCCCCTATGATCGCGTGCGGGCCTTCGACCTCATGGTCTACGGCCTTGCCAATGTCGTGCAACAGCGTAGCTGTCTTGGCGACATTGACATCGGCACCGATCTCGGCGGCGATTGCAGCCGCGATCTTAGATGCCTCAATCACGTGGTGCAGTTGGTTTTGACCATAACTGGTCCTGAAAGACAGCCTACCCAGAAGCTTGATGAGCTCGGGGTGTAACCCCTGGACGTTGGCAGCGTAGGCCGCCTTCTCCCCCTCTTCTTTCATCTGGGCCTCCACCTCTGCCTTGGCCTTGGTAACCACCTCCTCGATGCGAGCGGGGTGGATGCGGCCATCGGCGATCAACTTGAGCAAAGCTCTACGGGCCACCTCACGGCGAACCGCGTCGAATGCCGACAGGGTGATGGCTTCGGGTGTCTCATCTATTATCAGGTCTACTCCAGTAGCCTGCTCGATGGCGCGTATGTTGCGGCCCTCGCGACCGATAATACGGCCCTTCATCTCCTCGTTGGGCAACGGCACTATCGAAACCGTGATTTCAGGCACGTATTCCGAGGCCGCCCTTGCCGCGGCCAGCGACAGCACCTTCTTGATCCGCTCGTCGGCCTCTTCTTTGACCTGAGCCTCGACTTCGCGGTACCGGCGGTTGGCGTCTGCTCTCACTTCGTCTTCGATTTCGGTGAGGAGCACGGACTTGGCCTGTTCGGCCGTCATCCCCGCGACGCGCTCCAGTTCCTTACGCTGCTCTTCGCGTGCGTTGTTCAGTTGAGCCTGCAACGCTTCGAGTTCGCGCTCTTTAGTCTGGAGGGTCTTTTCCCGCCGTTCGGTAGCTTCGAGCTTGCGGTCGAGATTTTCCTCTTTTTGCTGTAGCCTCCGCTCCTGGCGCTGCACTTCGCTACGCCTCTCGCGGTACTCGGCCTCGATTTCCTCGCGCAGAGCGTGAGACTGTTCTTTGGCCTGGAGGAGCATCTCTTTCTTCTGGGCCTCGACCTCTCGGAGCAGCACCTGGGCCTTCTCCTCGGCGGTCCTGACCCGCTCGTTTGCCAGCTCGTTCGCCTTGCCGACGTTTGCCCGTGTTGATACCAGTGCGACCCCGAGGCCCACCGCTACAACAAGGAAGACGGCAGCCAGGAGCCACGATATGACATCCATATAACACCTCCCTATTCACTTTTTAAGGTACGTCAGCACAGCTTTGTGTGGCTGTACTCAGGCGGCAACCCTCTCTGTTAGCGAAGGCCCCACCGCGCAAGTCCGGGCGTGTTCTTCCGAAAATCGGTACTCCAACCCCGAAGCCTGCAATAGCAAAGCTCGTATGTCTTTGTTATTGCCTGTATCATATCTCCAACGCCGCTTGCTGTCAAGTAGCTTGTTACCGGATTTAGCGGCCTGCTCACTTATTGTGTGAACACAAGTAAATTTCGACCAGGAGTCGTGATGTCACAGGTGAAACAATCACAGCCAGGCAACGAGCTTGCCTCGCGGAATGTACGCTACCAGCCCTACTCCGACCAGGACCAGAATAGCGCGCCGCTGCTGGACTTTCTCAAGCGGCATATTACCGCGCTTGATCCTAACTTCCAAGCGCCCCATGACGAATGGACAGAAAAGACAGAAGATAGCGATTGGGACAATGTAAGAGTAAGCTCCTGCGGCACCAACCAGGGATACCGGGTGGCCTACAACCAGACGTACGAGCCCCGCGCGATGGGAATAGCGGTGAGTGGGGTTACGGTTGAAGCTTTCGGGTTGCCGGCGGGTCACGAGTTCTGGATAAAGTGCGAGAGATACTGGTACGATCCGCGATACCTGGAATTGCGGGTTTCCGGCCCGGAGCAGGCGGTCCAGGTAATAGCGGATGGCTTCGCTGAGGAGTTCGGGCCTAATCAAGAGCAGCCTCTAAGCGAAACCCAGGTCAGGATAGAGTTAGTGAGCGCAGAGTCGAGTCTCAGAGCCAGGGCGTGGCCTGCCGCCGAGATGCGGGCCAGGTCGGTGCTAAAATGGCAGCCGGACAATCTGGATGCTGCTTTTATCCTGGGCACCGCCCTGCTTGCGCAGAAGAAATACAGTGAGGGAGAGGAGCTGCTGCGCAGGGCGGTAGCCGGAAACGACCAGCATGTAGATGCCTGGTACAACCTGGGCAACGTCATGCTAGAGACAGGCACACCAAGTGAGGCTGAACTTTACTACCTGAAGGCGCTTGCGCTATCTCCGAACAACCACCCTGCCTTCTATACGCTGGGAGTGGCACTAGAGCAGTTGGGAGTGCCGGACGAGGCATTGGAGGCTTATCGCCAGGCCCTGCGCACAGCGCCAAACCCAGGCCAGGTAGCACACTACACCGGGCTTGATTTTGAAGTTAAGGCTGAGGAGTCCATAGCGCGGCTGGAAGCTGAGGGCACGGCCGCTAATGTGAGCTATTCCCCGAACAAGGATACGGGCCAAGCGTTAGCCCCCGAGCTAGCGGACATAGTGCTGGAGACCGCGCAACACTATAGTCATGCCGCGCGCTGGATTCCGGCTGAACGGCGCGCTCGTGCCGTACTGGAAGCGCGCCCCGAAGAAGTGGAAGCCCGGCGCATCCTGGGAACCGCACTATACGTGCAGAACAAACTTGCCGAGGCGGAGGAGCACTTCCGCAAGGTCCTGGAGACCCAGCCGAACAACTACAGGGTGCTGTTCAACCTTGGGGGCGTATGTCTAAAACAGGACCGGGCGCAGGAGGCTCTAGAGTTCTTTAGCCGGGCGCGGCAAGCGACACAAAGCGCGTCCGACAAGCATGCCGTGCATTATGTGACCGCAAGGGCGTTAGAGAAGCTGGGGCGCGTGGAGGAAGCACGCTCAGCATACCAAGAGGTGCTTGCCGCTGTCCCCTCTTCGGGCAAGTCTTTCAAAGTTGAAGCCGAAGAGGCGCTCAAGCGGCTAGATCAGCCACCCAGCAATGTAAAGCAGATAGCTCAGGAAGCAGCCGGAAACGCTAACACACCAAATCCTCCATCCTAATCTTTGCGCGTCCTTTGCGTCCTTTGCGTCCTTTGCGCCTTTGCGTTTCCGTCTCCGTCTCCGTCTCTATAGCTACTATTTGGCAACAGGGTCGGCAATGACGATCAGGCGGTGGGTGAAGGTGGTGTAGGGCCAGCAGGTGATGAGGGTTAGCTGCTCCTGGGAAGTGTCGTTCAGCACCTGGGCATTCTTGAGGCGCTGGGCATAGCTGACGCCTACTTCCTTTAGCTTGTCTATCTTGCGCACCTTGTAGACGTACTGTTTGCCCGCCTGCGTCCAGACGCGTATCTCGTCGCCCGGCTTCAGGTGCTCCAGGTCGCGGAAGACCTCACCTCGCCAGTTGTTGTGCCCCGATAGCACGATATTGCCGCCGTCGCCTGGGTTGCGGGAGTTGTAATGGTGCCCGGCTGCGTAGTCGGCTACTTCCCACTTGCCGTTGATGCCGTAGACTTCGTACACATCCGTGTCCATTTTGATACTGGGCGCGGCCACACGTACGATGCGGCCTGGCACGTTGGGATTGTGATCGCCATACCTCGCGCCGGTAGGTAGGATAGGGGTGCCAGCCGGCTTGGGCGCTACGGGCCGCGGCGCGACGGTCGCGGGTACGGCGGCGGACGTGTCACGCCGGGGCGCGGCAGTTGAGGTGGGCACCATGTGCGAGGCACCGTTGTCCAGAGCCTCGGATAATTCGGTCGAAAGCGGCCCCGGTGTAACTGTCGCAGTGTGCTGTACGGTAGCGGTAGCGGAGGCCGTGGCTGTGGAAGTGGAAGTGGAAGTGGCTGTGGAAGTAGCTGTAGCCGTGGATGTTGCCGTGGATGTGCGCGTAGGAGTGGAAGTGGGGGTGCTTTCGGGTGTGGAGGTAGAGGTCGCGGGTAGCGGCGTACTTGTGGGCAGCGGTCCCATGCGCAGCGGAGCCGAGGCACCGCCCAGCAGCCAGACGAGCAGCATAAAACCCAGCACAAACACAATTGTCTTGCCGGCTAATACTAAGCTGCTCGGAGAGATACGCTGCAACATCGTAGCCTAAAGATAACAAAGCTGGACAAGAAGTACAATCCCCTATAGGGGGTATTTTTCAAACTGTATGCATTAGATAGGTGCGGAATGTGCCGGTATGGGCATAATCAGTGATAATGGGTGCGCGACGAGTGACGAGTGACGAGTAGGCAGTTCAGCACCAATCACTCGTCACTCGTCACTCGTCACTCGTTACGCAAGGAGACACACATGAGATACCCGCCACCAGGCAGCGCGCCCGCGCCCGTGAAGCTGCCCACAATATTGAACGACGTACGCAACCTGCTGAACCAACTAGATTGGGACCAGATGCGCAGCAGCGTGCAGCGAGAGGCTGCTTCCAAGCTGGCTATTGTGGGGCCTGTGAACGCGGGGAAGTCTACCCTGTTCAACCTGATCGAGGGTAAGGACGTGTCGGAGGTAAGCCCGGTGCCCGGCACGACTAAGGTCGCTATCGAGCAGGAAGTGGGGCCGTTCGTGCTGGTGGATACGCCGGGCTTCGGGGAGGTGGGAGGCGTGGACCGGGCGAACGTGGCGGGGCAGAGCGCACAGGCCGCCGACGCCGTGCTGCTGCTGCTCGACGCGGGCGCGGGGCTGCGGCAGGGTGACGCCGACCTGCTGCGCTACCTACAGGGGCTGCGCAGGCCCGTGGTGGTGGCCCTGAACAAGATCGACCTGCTGGGCAAGGATGCCGACAAGGTGGCCGCCGACGCCTCGCAACGGCTGGGAGTGACGGTCATACCCGTGTCGGCGAAGAAGGGCACGAACGTGGCTGAGAAGCTGCTGCCCGCACTGGTGGACGCTATGCCCGACCTCGCCGTAGCTATGGGCAGGCAACTACCGAGGGTGCGCCGGGCCATGGCAAACAAGATAGTGAAGCAGTCTTCCATATTGAACACGGCGGTGGGTGCCGAGCCTATTCCCTTCATCGACATCCCGGTGCTGCTGGCGACACAATCGCGCATGGTATTGAGGATAGCGGCCATCTACGGAGAGCCGTTCGCGGCCAAGCACGCCAAGGAGCTAATTTCGACCATCGCGGGCGGGCTGGCTTTCCGCTTCCTGGCGCAGCAGGGGGCCAAGCTGGTGCCCACGGGTGGCTGGGCGGTGGCTGCGGGCATCGCGGCGCTCGGCACGTGGGGGATTGGGCAGGCAGCGATAGAGTACTTCGAGAGCGGCAAGCGTCTCAGCAAGCAGCAACTGAGGGATATGTACAAGCACGTCCTGGACAGGGACCGCGAGACGTTCGAGAAGCAAGAGCTACAGCGACCCTGACACCGGGCTAGGAGCCGGGCTTGTCCTTGTTGCGGCTGAGTGGTCCGGACATGATGCGGGCCGATAGCGGGCCGGAAGGATGTTTGGTGTCGCCCGTCTTAGGCTCGCCCATGGTGAAGTGAACGCGCACGACCTGGGTGGCGGGGTCAATCCAACGCTTGCTGAAGAGGCCCCAGTGCTCAAGTACCTCGGTGAGCGTTTCCACCCACCAGTCGGCCTCGAACGCCCAGTTGCCCGCCCTCTTGTGGGCCAACTTCATGGCGTCTTCCGCGACCGTCACCACTTCCCCCTGCTCGGCCTGGCCCCGGTACTGCCCCTCCAGCTCGTTCCACATCATGTTCCGCGCCATACCCACCCGCCTCCGGCTAATTCCATCTTCCCCCGATGCACCTATTATACCAGGCCGATTCGCCTTCCGTTATGAGATTAGACGGAAACGCCAAGACGCCAAGACGCCAAGGACCACGCCAAGGGAAGTAAAGAATTCACCGCAGAGACGCAGAGAATAGTTGAGGGTATTCTTACTGGAGCAACACTGTGCGCTAAGATGTTGCTCCTTCCGCTTTCTAACAACCACTATTCTCTGCGTGCCCTCTGCGTCCTCTGGGTCTCTGCGGTGAATAATCAATACTCATCTTGGCGCGTTCTTGGCGTCTTGGCGTCTTGGCGTTTCCGTCTAGTAAAGCTACGGCCTGTTCACCCGGTCGGAGAATTCCTGCACGCGGCGGGCGGTGTCTTCCAGGAGAGGTTTGCCGTGGCCGAAGAGGAGCACTTCAGGCTCCAGGGAGGCTACCCGGCGGACCGAGCGGCGGTTCTCGTCCATGTCTGGGGTGAACGGGGGGAAGGGTAGGGTCAGACCGAACAGGTTCATGATTACGTCGCCGCAGAAGGCGATACGGCGCTCAGGCTGCCAGTAGGTGACGTGGCCGAGCGCGTGGCCGGGGGTGATGAGCACTTGCAGGCCGCCCAGCACCTCATCGAGCACGTCACCTTCGTTCACGGTGCGGTCCACGGGCGTGCCTGGCAGGACAGTCTCTGGCGGCTTGATGCGGCGCGTTTCGAGCATCTCCTTGTAGGGCGAGATCATGCCTATGGCTACCTTGCCCTCGGTCACGGGGCGCTCCAGTTCCGAGCAGACAACCTCAGCGCCCGTCAGTCGCTGCAATTCGGGCAAGCCGCCCACGTGGTCAGGGTGGGCATGCGTAACCAGGATGCGCTTCACGTCACCGGGTTCGCGCCCCGCCGCCCGCAACTGGGACACGATGCGCTGGGCCGCAACCTTTACGCTGGCGTCCACGAGCGTAAGGCCATCAGGGTCTTCTATAGCGTACACGCGCCCTACTATCAAGCCGGAAAAGGTGTAAATGCCGGGGACAATCTCTTTCATGTGTGACTTCCTTGTGGGGGTAATAATGGACTGGTATGGCGCGGCCCATGATATTCATCGTTGAAGCGTGCAGGCGCGTACAGCAGAAGTATAGGTGCGCGGGTGTGCAGTGTCAAAGTGGGAGGGCGGGAATATCGCCCCTTTGACAGTCTGAGCGCTGCGCAGTGCCCACTTTCTCCATTCCCACAGCTCCCACAGCAGCAATTCTTTACGCGAAAGAGGGGCTTTGCGGCTTTGCCTAAAAAGTAGAACATTTGAATGACTTATTGGGCAAAACGTCACTCTGCCAAAAACTCGAAATATCTAGGGTCTATGTCAAAACTCTGATGGATAAAGGTTTTTACTCACAAAGTTCCCGTTGTGAGCCTAATGTATACATAATTCCAGACTAAGACGGTGGGGAGACAAAGCACGGTAAGCAATATCTCGCGCCTGTTATTCGTGAACGCCCGCCTACTGTTCCTGAGAAGCACAACCATCCAAATAGTAAAGCCTAGATTAGCAAGCGTCACCACCAAGTTCATACAGCCTGGAAGGCGATAGAAGGGAATCAGCGGAAACAATGAGATTAGAAAGCACACAACACCTACAGCAATGCAGACAGCGTAAAGGGTCGTGAGCAGTGTCTTGTGATGCATTATTGCCTCCATCCCATAACTGTCTCATGAACGCTGTAACTGTGATTTGGGAGAATCGTAAGGGTTTACCTGTCAAATGACAGGATGTCACTACCTGTCACGGTCGTACCGTCATCAGCTATGAATGTAATTTCCATGCCTCCCTGGTTGTGCCTTCTAGGTTCGTGGGCAAACCAATCATAGGTAATGGGGCCTAAAGTGCAAAGGACTGCATCACGCCTGGAACCACCCTGCCCGACCGCAGTCTTAACGAAGTCCTTCTTCTCCACGCGGTATGTTTGTGACAAGAGTTGTCGCTTGCCTCTTGCCGTTTCTTCAGTGACTACAACAGTCACATTACCGCCCGCAGTAGTCTCAGCACCTGTCTTATCTGCCAAAATAAAGTAGGCACCAAGAGCGCGCGTGCCTTCCTTGTATGCTGCAACGGTCTTCATGTAAGCAGGGGGGTTGTCATTAGTGCGGGTAACCGACCAGTAGGTCAGGAATGCTATGACCCCGACCATGCAGAGGCCCAGGGCAACCCAAGACAACATGGGGTTTCTACGCGGCTTATGGATAACTACTGAAACAGGGCCTGCTCCAATCGGCTGCTCTGCTATGGGTCCTGGTAGTACAGACAACTGTTTCGAGCACCAAGTGCAGTAGTGTACATCGGGTGGGTTGGTGCGCCCACAGTGTGGGCAGTACAACTGTGTAGTCATGCTGGCGCTCTCCTGGTGGAATTACTACCTAGTTTACCCGCAGATGCAAGTGCCCGTCGCTACGTGCAACTATGTGCTGTGAGACGAGATTCTTTGCTGTGCTCAGTGGATCATCTTGCAAGTAATGTACACGTTTGTAGGGGCAGGTCCCTATGCCTGCCCTGGTAGAGATCAGCACCTGGTACGTCTTCCAACAAGGGCAGG
>JALZHG010000436.1 GCA_030914045.1 Chloroflexota bacterium
ATCCCTCCCGCCGGAGAGCCTGCGTTACTCTGCGGTAACCATAACCGGGGAACTCGAGTACGATCAGCTCGATGGCGTCCCTGAGAGCGACATCCTCCCTCGCTCTGCGCTCGGTCTGCTCGGGCCTCTGGTAGTACCAAGAGCGGCTCACCCCGAACAGCTCGCACAGCGTGCTCAAGGCGACCTGGGGATGTTCTGTATCCGCTTCTTCGATCATTTGATGTCGCCTCCCGAGCGGTATCTGGAGAGCCCCTTTTTTAGGATCTCGTTCTCCAGGGCGAGCTTGCCGCAGAACCTCTCCAACTCGGCTATTCGTGCCTCAAGCGCCTCGCTGTGTGAGAGCTGCTTCTCGGTGAAGGCCGCTTCGCCGCGCTCCTCGTACTCCTTGCGCCACCTCAAAAGCACGCTCTCTGAGAGGTTGTGCTCCCGACAGATCTGGGCGGGGCGCTTATTGCCGGTGGTTACCTGCCGACAACACTCCAGTTTGAATTCTCTGGTGTGGTTTCTCCTCAACTACTCCTCCTTGATCCGGATGTGACTCTACATCCGATCTCTTGAAGAAGTTGACTAACGGGATTGTCCGGCGTTTGGGGTGCACCCCACGGTTAAAACTGACCATCTCTGTTTGAGTCCTTCTGCTGGCTTTCTTCGCTGTGGTAGCGTGGCAAGGTGGATCTGACTACTCGTGCCCTAGATCCTACCCTGACCAATAGTGTAATTATCCGCTAAACAGCAGAACTTCCAACCACAAACCCCTGAGCCAGAGCTCCCTCCCAGGAGGAATGCAGTACAGCTGTGAAGGTTGGGCCAAACCTCGCTATTCAAGCTACCGCATAAGAACGAACTTCCGAGAACCCAAGAAAGCGAAACCCGTCTAACGAACTTCCTCTAATCGGCCTTCTACGAAGTTCGTTCTGAGCCATTACGAAGGGCCGTGGTTCTTCCCATCCTCCCCAACCGCCTTAAGCCACATCTTCCCCTCGGTCGTTTTTATCCAGTCTTCGTATACACCTTCTCTCTTTTTGGCCGCTCCGAGGTCCTTCTTGTACTTCCTAAGCCAGTCCTGCCCCTCTGCCGTTCCAAGCCACTCTTCGTACTTCTGCCCGTTGGGCATGATGGCGCCTTCGAGAGATTTGGAGCGGGCCAGTTGCTCGTCGGTGACGACGGCACCCTGCAGGTTGGCATCCTTCAGGTTGGCGTTGGTCAGGTTGGCACCCTGCAGGTTGGCATCTCTAAGATCAGCATTACTAAGGCCGGCGCCCCTCTCCTGCAGGAGGGGGTCTTGCTTGTATATCCATTCGGCGTTGCTCAAGTCAACATTGGCGAGGTTGGCCCCACTTAGGTCGGCGTCCTCCAGGAAGGCTGCGCTCAGATTGGCGTCCTCCAAATCAGCCCCAGCCAGGTCTGCGCTCATCAGATCAGCCCCAGCCAGGTAGGCATCGCTCAGATCAGCATGGTCGAGGATTGATTCGGATAAGTGGGCTTGCTGTAGGTAGGCGCCTCTCAGGAAGGGACGGCCGGTAAGATCAATGGCGGTTAAGTCAACGTTGTTGAGGGATATGACCGGGCGGTCATTTGGCGGTGTGCGCTGTATTAACTTTGCCTCGTACAGAAACCTTAACGTCCTCACCTGGCGGTACGGCCGGGGCTCTGTGGCGTTATCCGCACTCAACGCGTCGAGCACGACCAGCGTCCTCCCCCGTGCTAGCCTCCTCACGTCGCTGTTCTCGTCGGCCCCGCGCAGGTTTCGATCGAGCAGCAGCGTCCCCATCTGATCCAGGTACGCCTGCAACGTAGCGTGTTCGGCTCGTAGTTCCTCGATCTCTTGCGCTTGCTTGGCGCGTTGATTCTCGATCTCTTGCGCTTGCTTGGCGCGTTGATTCTCAATGGCTTGCTGGCGAGCGTCCTGCTGCATCGTGAACACAAACCCAATGATGGCGAGGGCGAGCGGGACTATGAGCAGCTGCAGCCAGTCCCAGACCGTCTTCTTGGGACGGATTTCCACGTTCTCGCGCTTGGGTAACTCTGCCTCCCCCAAGCCTGTCCATTGGTAGTCATACCCTATGCGGATCAGGCGCCATAACGCGACGATGACTGCCAAAACCGCAACGGTCCTTATTCCCCATAGAACAGCTCGATTGTCTATGCCTCCTCCAGCAAAGAAGAACACAGCGATGGAGAAGGTGATCAGCGAGAACCAGAAGCCTACGACGACTACTCGAGGAATGTGCACACCCCTTGTTTGTTCGTTCTCCTGCTTCGGGGTGGATGTGCCCTTATCCTCTGCCATCGCCATCACAGTAGCAGGCATCAATGAATTTCCGATGAATGCGCGGTCTATTCACCGAGCCGCATCTTTATCCAGCACCACAAGATGTGGGGTTTAGGGTTTGGTGTCGGACCGGGGCTATCGGGCGTTTCTGGCCCCATAAGACCGGGGCTATGCAGGATCGTGGATATGGACTTCCGAGAATTCGTCTTCCACGGAGTTCGTGAATAAAGGACCGTAGCCCGAAGACCACGGTCCTTTGGGCCCGGGCCTGGAAGCCCGGCCCCAAGAAGGGGACAAAGCTTATGCGTACTCCTCCAGCCCCATCTCGTTGATCTTCTCCGGCGTGATCTTTATGGTGAGGCGTACCTCGCCGGGTTGGCGGAACGGATAGGTGTCCTCGTTGAGGTACTTCTTTGCCAGTTCGTCGATGAGCCGGTCTGCGCCTTCGGTTGTAACATCCA
>JALZHG010000437.1 GCA_030914045.1 Chloroflexota bacterium
AGGCACACCATACTCTCCGGAGAGGGGGAGATACATAGGCTGAGCCCTATTTTTCACTAGGTGACAGTGACTAGACTATCTGGCCAAGCAGTACGGACTTCCCAGAATTTACCGCAGGCGAACTTCAGACTCTAGCTAGCTCTACCCACCGGGCACCGTCCTTTGTCAACACGGCGCGGAACCTGATTTCACGGGTATTTGTAGTCTGGCAACGATACGTTCTAGGTAAGTCGTTTAATAAGGGCAAGAATATGCACTTTTAGGATGCATCTGCTCTCCCCATGCACTACTTTAGGGCCTAGGTGCAACGAAGGAGGCGTCTAGAGATGAGGGTGTTCGTAACGGGTGGGACGGGCTTCGTCGGCAAGCCCACGGTAAGAAGGCTAGTCGAGGGCGGCCACCGGGTGCGATGCCTCGTCAGGAGGACCAGCAACACGGGCGACCTGGAGGAGCTTGGCTGCGAGTTCGCCTACGGGGACGTCACCGACAAGGCCTCTTTGGTGGAGGGGATGCGGGACTGCGATTGGCTCGTTCACCTCGCCAACGTCTACTCCTTCTGGGAGGCCGACAAGAGCGTCTATCGGAGGATCAACGTAGAGGGAACCCGCAACGTCATGGAGGCCGCTTTGGAAGAGGGTATCTCCAAGGTGGCGCACGTGAGCACGTTCCTGGTTTGGGGCAAACCGGCACAGAGCCCCTTCGACGAGGAGACCCCGGTTGGGCCCGAGCGATTCACCGAGTACGCCCAGTGCAAGTACGAAGGGGACCTCCTCGTCTGGGAGCTTTACCGGGAGAGGGGCCTGCCCGTGGTGGTGCTCTACCCTGGCGGTGTTCTGGGAGCGGGAAACCCTAAGTCCAACGGCCGGTACATAAGGGATCTGGTCGAAGGCCGCATGCCGGGCATGGTGTTTGAGAACTCCGCCCTAACCTGGGTGTACGTGAAGGACGTAGCCGAGGCTATCGTTAGGGCGCTGGAGAAGGAGGGCAACGTAGGCGAGGAGTACCTAGTGGGAAGGTACGCCCTCGCCATGGGGGAACTCACCCGCATCGTTTGCGAGATCTCCGGTGCGCCGCTGCCGAAAATGAGCGTCCCCGATCGGGTGGTCATGGCGGGAGCTATGCTCCTGACGAAAGTGGCCGACCTGAGCGGTAGACCACCCCTCTTGGGGATGTCCGCGGACACGATGAGGAACATAAAGGAGGGCACCGTCTTCGACGGGAGCAAGGCCGAGAGGGAGCTAGGAATAACCTATACCCCGATCCGCCAAGCTATAGAGGAGGAGGTCGCTTTCCTCCAGAGATAAGCCCTTACTATGCGCGAACTTCCGAGAAAACCCCTTCTAGGCAGTCGCGTGAATGAGGGCTAGAGGAAAGGCCGGAGCGCTTACTACGCCCCGGCCTCCTTCTCTCAAGCAAGCCTACTACTACTGTTGCCCCGGCGCTCGATACGTTGCCTCACCCGCCTTGCGCATCGCCTCCAAGCCTTCCTCAGCGCTGAGCAGCACTGTGGTCTTGACGCTACTGAGATGCCCAGGGGAGACGGCGGCCAGGACGATGGCCGCAGCAGTGCTCTCGTCGGGGGCTTCGTAGATGACCACCACGTCGTACTCGCCGAAGCTGTTGTAGAAGGAGACGAGCCGACCGCCCAGGGTCTCGGCCAAGGCGCCGAAGGCTTCGCTGCGATCCTCCGGGTTCCGGGTGAGCGCGGCCCAGGCCTCGGAGGTGTAGCCGACCTGCGTCATGTAGAGGGGCATGGCTTGAGCTCCTCCTTCCTCCCGCTTGAGCTCTGAAGCGGGTACTAACCCTTTCCACCACAAGAGCATGATGCCAAATGCCGATGCCCGGCGCGAACTTCCCAGAAGACCCCTTCCAGGCACTTGGGTAAAGGGAGGGCAAGAAGGAGGGCCGGAGCATCTCTTGCCTGGCCCTCTCGCGCTATTAGACCCTACGGTCTCGGCTAGCCGCGCTCCGGGGAGCTGGCAACCTCATACCTCTCCACGCCCATCACTTCTTGGCCGCCGGCCTCCGCAGTCTCGCTACGCAACTGGTTTGTCTGCTGCTCGCTGGAGCGCAGGGTCTCTTCGCTCTCCCACAGGGTTATAGAAAGCGCCTTGCCGCTTTGACGGTCGACGAGGAAGTAGACCCCCTCAAAGCCATCAACCTCTCCGACCCTTGGCACGATGTTCTCTTGGGCGCAGCGGACACCTTCGTCTATCTGGTCGGGGGGACCCTGGTAGGTGGATACCCTCGCGTACAAGGCATGCCTCCTTTCCCCACGCTTCCCCACGGGGCGTTTGCACACAAGGTAACAAAGTTGATTAGCCGACGCTACTTTCGAGAATGCGCTTTCCTGGCAAGCCGAACGAGGATAAGAGGAAGACCGGGCTCTAGCTTCTGGAGGAGGGGGAATTGCCGATGCCCGGTCCGAGTAAGGTAATAGGGATACCCTACCTCACCTACGAGGGAAGCCACATCCGCCAGGTGGCGCACCTTTTCGAACTTCTTTGGCTAGTTTCCGGGACTTACCTTCAAGGCATTTGGATGAATAAGGCCAAGAAGAAGAGCTGGAGCCCCGGAGGACTCCAGCCCCTGCACGATGTGAGCTTTTAGGCCCTGATGTCGTTCTCGGCCAGCGTGAGGTCCAAGAACCTGTCCCAGTTGGCGTCGATCTTGCGGGCCATCGCTTCCTCTTCGGCGCGGTTCTGGCGCGCCACCTCGGCCGTCTCCGTG
>JALZHG010000438.1 GCA_030914045.1 Chloroflexota bacterium
GATGGGTGATGTGCCTCGTAGCCGATGCTTGCTAGCGTGGTGGCGTTATGTAACACCGCGGGGCTGACGAGCCTCGCCCTATAAAGAGAGGACTCTCGCCATGGCCACCGCCGCTCCCGCACAGCCGGACGCTCCACAACGGGGCTTGCTCGCCCGCCACCCGCTCGGCTCCTACTTCATCATCACGTTCGCCTTCTCCTGGATAGTGTTCCTGCCGGGTGTGCTCACCTACTACGGGGTCTTGAGCGTGTCCCCTTCGGTTATAGGCGTGTTGGGCATCGTGGGTCTGCTGGGACCAGTCCTGTCCGGGTTCGTGATGACAGCCATCACCCAGGGTGCTGCGGGCGTGGGCGACTTGCTACGCCGGATCGTGCTGTGGCGCGTCGGCATCCAGTGGTACCTGTTCGTCGTGCTCGGTCTGCCCGCGGTTATGGTGCTGGGCACGCTGCTTCGGCCCGGGGCGCTGGCTTCGTTCGACATCTCCGCCCAGCCGTTCACCCTAGCCTACCTGGTCGCCTTCGTCTCCATGGTCGCGATCGGGGGACCGCTGTTCGAGGAGCCCGGATGGACCGGCTTCGCCCAGCCCCGCATTCAACGGCTGCACGGCCCCCTGGTAGGCGGCCTCATCCTGGGCAGCCTCTGGGCGCTGTGGCACCTGCCAGGGTTCCTGATCCCCTCCCAGAATCTCACCGACATACCTCCGAGGGGCACCGTCCTCGATTTCGTCGTGTTCTCACTGGCCCTCATCGGCCTGCGCTTCGTCATCATGTGGGTCGTCAACAACACGAGGGGCAGCGTGCTGATGGCCATCCTGACGCATGCTTCCTGGAACACCTTCTACAGCGCCGCCCTGATAGGTCTGTTCCCTGCTCGGAGCGTGCTCGGCAGCTACGTGAACCTGACCATAGCCTCGTGCGCGCTGGCTTTGGTGCTCATCGCCCTGACGCGGGGGCGGCTGGGCTACCGTCCGGAGGCAGCCCGAGAACCGCGCGTGCGCTGAGGCCCCAGCGCACTCCTTTTCGCCTTATGCAGCGGAGTGCGTGGAAGGCAAATTCTCCGAAGTTCGCAAAGCCTAGCAACAATCGTGCGATGGCAAAGATAGCCCATCCGGGGGATGCACCCGCCGTGGCGAGTGTGCTAGGCTGCCCGCATTGCGTGTAACCGTGCGGGGGCCGACGCGCTTCCTTCCTCCTCCGCCACGTTAGAAGGAAGGGTGTTTTTGGGTAATGAGTAACGCCGCCGGCACCGAAGCGTCCGACGCCGCGCTAGACGGCGCGCTGCAGGCGCTGGTCGCCATGCCCGGCGGCCCTCCCGGGGCGATCGCCGTCGTGCAGCGCGGCAATAGTCGGGAGGTCCACGCCTTCGGCGTCCGTAACATAAAGAGCGGGCTGCCCATGCGCGCCAAGGACCACATGCGCCAGGCGAGTACCTCCAAGGCCTTCAGCGGGGCCGTCGCCCTCTCTCTTGTGAGCAAGGGCAAGCTCTCCCTAAACGACACGATAGGCGAGCGACTGCCGGACTTGCCGATGTCCTGGCACAAGATCACGCTCCGCCAGCTCCTCCAACACACCAGCGGATTGCCCAACTTCACCACAGATCAGGGTTTCCTGGCGGCATTGGAGGCCAATCCCAAGAACCCGCCACCGCCAAAGGAGCTGCTCTCCTACGTGGAGAAAGATCCGCTGAATTTCGAGCCGGGTACTAGCTACGAGTACTCCAACTCGGACAACATCGTAGTCGGTCTGATGGTCGAGGACGCGACCGGCAAGCCCTACGAACGGCAGCTCCAGAAGCAGGTCCTCGGGCCGCTCGGGCTGGAGAAGACCAGCCTCCCCCGCGGCGCCAACCTCGAGCCACCGTTCATCCACGGCTACGACAACGACCCCTCCCAGAACCCGCCCGAGGACCTGAGCGAGGTACTGGCCTCCGGGTGGTTCTGGGCTGCGGGGGGCATGGTCTCTACCCCCTCCGACTTCAACTTGTTCGTGCGTGGATACGTGGGGAGCGACCTCTTCGACAAAGAGACCCGCGCGCGCCAGCGGCAGGTCTTCGAAGGCGGGAGCTCCGATCCGCCCGGACCGGGCAAGAACTCTGCGGGCCTTGGCATCTTCCGCTACGAGACGAGGTGCGGCACGGTTTGGGGCCACACGGGCAACTACCCCGGCTACACGCAATTCATGGCGGCGAGTCCTGACGGGAGGCGCTCGGTGACGGTGTCGGTCAACGTGCAGCTTAGTCCCGTGGAGGGCGCACCGGTCGTCTTCGAGGCGCTGCGGCGAGCGGAGGTCAAGGCCGTGTGCGCCGCGCTGGCCGACTAACGGCGCGACCCTCGGCTGAATAGGGGGCCGGGACGTAGCAGTCCCGGTCCTTCTTCAAGCCCTTATTCACCGGAGTGCGTGGAGAGACTGTTTGGAAAATAGCTGGAGGGGTATGGATTGCGTCTTTTTGGTAGCGCAAAGCGGTGATAAGGACGATTCTGGCCTCGTTATGTCGACTCGCAGGACCCCGGAGTGCAGGCCATTCGGATTTTCCAAACAGTTTCAGAAGGTGAATTCTCGGAAGTAGCAAGCCACTTATGCACCTAGCGGTCTCCTAGTAACGCCTAAGTAACAGCAAAGGTCACTCATTTAGGGGATGCGTCCGGCGAGATCCCCGCGCGGATCCCCACCGGCGCCCTCGAAGGTCTTCGCCATCGCCTCGACGGTCTCGCGGCCGACGAAAATGATGCCC
>JALZHG010000439.1 GCA_030914045.1 Chloroflexota bacterium
CTCCAGAAGGGACCAGCACCCATCTACGTCGGCTTCGGAAGCCTCGGGACGTGGGCCTCCGAAAAGTTCATCAGCGCAACGTTGGCTGCCCTGAAGCAGAGCGGGCAACGCAGCGTGCTCACCACGAGCGCAGGCCGGGTCCCCTCGAACGTGCCTGACGACGTGTGTGTGATCGACTCTGCACCCCACGACTGGCTCTTCCCCAAGATGGCGGCAGTGGTCCACCACGGCGGAGCAGGAACGACCGCAGAGGGCTTGCGCGCCGGCAAGCCGACGATTATCTGCCCGACTTCTATGAACGACCAGGCATTCTGGGGAAGAAGGGTTTTCGAACTGGGAGTCGGACCGAAACCCATCCCTCAGAACAAGCTCACGGCTGAAATGCTGGGGCGCGCGATCCACAGGGCTGTTACTCACGGCGGGGTGCGCCGGCGCGCTGAGGAGCTGGGGGAGATGATACGGGCTGAGCGAGGAGTAGCGCGGGCGGTGAAGATCATCGAGGAGAGGATTAGAAGGAGCAAGCCCGCTTAGCATAGATGAATGCTCCACTGTCATGAGTGCTCCCCTCGACACACCAGCGTGACAGTAAAGAGGACCTTCAGGGTGTTGCCATCCCGTACGCTCGATAAGGGAGGGTGTCTCGCTATCCCCATGCGCTCGGGAAGCACCCGCTCTGGGCTCCTTTGATCCGCCGGGTGTTCCCCGTTAGCGGGCGTGCCGCTGTTGGTAGGCGTCAAGCTCTTCGCTTATCTCAACGCTGAGGGCCTGTGGGCGCGCAAGGGCCGCACGCACCTCCACGGCCTCCTCGATCCCGCTCAGGTTCTCATCTTCGATCCTACCGTCCAGAGACTCAGCAGCGTCCTGGGCGAGCCGGACCATCCGCCACAAGCCCTGCGAAATCGACCGAGCGTCCTCCAGCATGAGTTCGCGGTCGGAGTCCACGCCTGCTCCTCCCTTGGGTTGGCTACCCATCGCGACCATTTTCTCACCGGTGCGGACGGCCAGGTGGGCATTCATTCCCTGCATCTGGGTTCACCGCCTCCGCATTTTTGTGCTCGTTGGTGCCCAGGCGAGACTAAGAACCCTTATCTCACTCGTCACAGCGGTTCTGTGCAGGATCGTGGATACGAACTTCTTAGAACTCCGTTAGGGCGAACTTCGCAGAATTCCCTACTTCCACGCACTCCGGTGAATAAAAACGAAGGAAGGCGCAAAAGCCCACAGTACCGTAGGATGGAGGCAAAGGCTGCGACTATTGAGCAGGAGGTTCTCCTATGGCACCTCGCAACAACGATGGTGTGATCCGCCTGGGTGTGTTGGCCCTACCTCTTGCTGGATTACTGGCTCTGGTAGGCCTATACAGCAGCTTTCAGCTCGGAACGGGGGGAATCTTGGCCACCGGTGATAATCGGGCTATCGTCAGCGGCGGCTACTACGTGAGCCAACTCCTGGGCAACGCGTTGGCGCTAACGATCTTAATCTTTGGCCTTATGGCTCTGAATGCTTACCTGGCCAACTCTAGGGTAAGCGTTCTGGCTTTAGGTGCGCTGGTATTAAGCATCTTTGGGATCGCTCTCCAACTAATCGGCCTGGGAGTTTTTGCCTTCGCCATCCCCGCCCTCAGCCACTCATTCCTGGACGGTAGCTCGGAGAGTATAAGAATACTCGACTACATCTTCGAGGGGCCTTTCAGGATCATAGTAACCCTTGCCCTCTTGCTTTATGTAGCGGGCTTTATCCTCTGGGGCGTAGCCATTTGGCGCTCAGGAGCGCTGCCTAGGTGGGCGGGGGTGCTAGTTGCGGTTCATGCGCCGTTGTTGGTCTTCGGCCCGTTATCGGTGGTGGGTCCGGTCATAGGGGCGTTGCTGGCGCTCGTGGGCGGTGGGTGGATCGCCATGAGCATCTTGCGGAGATCTCCTCCTGCCCGGATGCAAGCCGAAGCAGAACCGCGCGTGAGGTAACGCAACTTTCTTAGCGAACTTCCCAGAACCCCATACAGGCGAAGTTCCGAGAATCCCTCTTCCAGGCACTTGGTGAATAGCGTAGTCTGGTGGAGTTGTGCGTGATCTCTAGATCCGCAGAGGAGGTCCCGATGCCCTGGATGCCGGAGGTCTTCACCGCCCCCATAGCCGAAGCTCGACGCGCGGAGGAGGCCGCGCACGCCAACGATGCCGTCCCCTACTACGAGGGGATCATGGCGGAGGAACCTGGCGCGCTTGTACGCTCTTTCGCCGGACACCCCGTTCTGGACGATCCCCGCGTTGGCTACGTGGAAGGCGAGCGACAGTTCCGCGCCTTCGTCAACGGGACGGCGGACTGGTTGCGCGAGCGCGACGCCGTGGTGGAGAACGTGGCCCTCACGCGCACCCCGACTCGCACCGTCGAGGAGGTCGTGCTGCACTTGGTCGATGATGGTGGGAGACGAGTCGAGCTGCCGGTGGCAATCGTGAGCGACCGCAACCCCGACCGCACGCTGAAAGCGATCCGCGTCTACCACAGCATGTGGCCGCTCACGCGAGAGCACCGCGTGCGCTCACCTTTGCTCCCCGCCGATCCGGAGCTCCACGCCGAGGGCTCGCCGGGCGACTACCAACGGGCGCTGGCCGAGGGCGACCTGGAAGCCATCGTGGGGATCTTCGAACCCGACGGCTACGCCCGCGAGCCCAGCGGAGGGGCGTACCTCCACAGAGGCGAGGAGGGCCTGCGGGAAGTCTACGTTCACATGTTCG
>JALZHG010000440.1 GCA_030914045.1 Chloroflexota bacterium
TTTCGGACCTCTTTTGGACGGCCGACCGGGCCGACAACGACTTTTTCAACAGGCTGGTTCGTTTTCGGTACACTTCGGAAAGCATCGAAAAATCGTAGCGGTTACGCACGAGGCAGTGTCCCAAAAGCCGTTCCAATATCAAAGTACCTAAATTTGACAAACTTTATGAGTTTTAGTACATTTGCAGGTCCAATTCCCGCTCCCACTCCTGCACCTGTAGCGTGAGGGTCGCTTCGTAAACCTTCTCGATCCCGTAGCGAGCCACGAGCGCCTGGATCTGCGCATCCAGCGACCCGTTCGGCTGCTTGTCCTTACTGGCACGGACGGCCTCCACGGGGGCGTACGCGCCGAGGTAGTACTCGACCGGCCGCGTGTTGTGCGGCCACTGCGACGGGGAGGGCAGGTTCTTGGCCTTGTGGTCGCGGGCCTTGCATGTCCGTCCTACTATGGACAGCCCGAGCGCCTTGGAGATTTCGTTCGCCTTGGCCGAGAAGACTGGCCCATGGCCGGAGTAGCTAGCATCGGAATCACCGACTACCTCGAGCTGCCACCGGTTAATCATCTCGTGCAGCAGCACGTCCTCGAGGAAGAGGCGACAGCCTTTGGGGTTGCGGCTGCCGTGCTTTAGTTCGAGGCACGTCCCGTCTAGTATGGACCGGCGGATCTTGATGGCGCTGCGGATCCCGGCAAGCCCCCCCATAGGCCTCACACACCCCGTACCGGTGGGTGTGACCCGGATCAGTGAGCTGATCAAGGAAGGCACCATGCTTCTCTCAAAGTACGCCTCGTTCCACCCGTCCCATAAGTCGTAGAGCCGGGCGTCGTAGCCCCCTACGACGCGGGCGTGCTCCCGGATCAGGTGGCGCAGTTGTGTCTACTCTAGTGTGGACACTAGGCCTCCTCACTGGCCATTACTTACCTCTCCCTATCAACGAGCTGCTGCAGCAGATACACGTACAGCAACACCACCACAACGGCCCATAATTAGCGCACCGGGATTGCTCGACAAGTGGTCCCACCAATCCACCACTCGAGACCACAACCACACTATGTCCATCACTCCTCCTCGACCTAGAAGTACGCCGATCCGGAGCCGAATGCGTAGAACTCTCGGATCGAGATCGAGAAGCGTTGGGGAGGCTCCTGGGTCTCTACGTACATCATGAAACCCCACTTGTCCTCGTCCTGCTCGAAAGGCCATTCGTGGACCGTGACGCCCGTGATGCTCTCCGCGTTTTGCAGCGCCTCTTTGACCACCCGCGCGACATCCTCGGCGGTTCTCTGCGCCTCTTCTTCTCGTGCTGCCATTACTCTCCTTCCTCTCTGAAGAGGTGCGGGAATTGCTCCCGAGCCTCTTCCTCGGTCATCCACTGCGGTACGAAGCAGTCCTCGGGGTAGGTGCGGCATGAGAGCGGGCACGGCACGCCCTCCTCGCTGGCCCACGCCACCATGGGGGCGGGCATGGGAAACTGGTCTTTCTCTGCCGCCTCGAAGACCCGAGGTACGAACTCCTCCAACCAACGCAAGGGCGCCGTCCCGTCGGGGTGGGGCTTCCCGATCGGGAACGCCGCTGGTGGATCCGGCGCCTCATCCCAGACCGTCTCGACCACTACGTAGCTGTCCCTCTGGGCCGAGTAGAAGAGCTGGTGCGCGACGAACCCCTTGTCGAAGTTACCCACGGCGCCGTCAAGGAAGCATGTCGGGATGATGCTAAATCCGAGACTCTCCTCGGCGGGAACGAGCACGCCGTCCTCGCGGAACTCGCCCGTCCAGGCGTAGGTGATGGTCTCGTAAGACGCCCCGATCTCTTCCGCACGATCGGCCATCCAGAGGTGCATCGCCATCGCGTCCCTCTCCCGATCTTCTCTGTCTTCGTTCACCTTTCTCCTTTCGTGTTTATACGGAGTGGCGCTCAGCTTAAGAGCACCTCCTGCACTTAACTCTTTCCGCATACTCTTTGCCGTCCTCTTCGATCGTGATGGTGACGCGACCGGCAAAGCAGGCCGGGCAGCCCTTGCGCTTTTAGCTGCTTCAGCGCCGCGTACCACTTACGCACGTTCTCGTCGGTGCGCAGCATCGCCGCCTCTTCTTCGGTCGCCTCCCCGATGACGTCGCGGAATGCGACATCCTGAAGGTCCGTGCTCTGTGTGTTGCTCATGCGTCTCTCCTAGTCGTCGGGGAGGGGGGTTTCTTCCACGATCCCCGGTTCGGGCGAGGGGTGATCGCGGTCCCATAGGTCTTGCATCTCTCGTGCGGCAAGGTCGTAGGCCCGCCTGTCGCCGCCCCGCCACAGCTCCTTTCGCTTGGACGCCTCCCACAGCATCCATCCCTCGGCATCCTTGGTTGGGATGTCGTGCCACGACCCGTCCACCGGGTCATGCAAGCTGACGTAGCCGAAGGTGCGGCTCCACTTGGCAACGAGCCCGAGCTCGTATGCCCGATCCAGCTGACGCTGTATGAACGGCGGGGGGTCGGGCTCGCTCTCGCGATCGCTGTCGCTAGCGACGCTAAGGGCTTCTATCAGTGTAGCCTTGTTGGCCCTAAGCTCCTCCAGGATCTCGGGGGTAACCAGAGCCGTGGGCTTGGCGATGAGCTTGTATTCTCCTTGCCGCTTGGCAAGGGTGAGGGAAACGCCGGACGCGGCAAGCCTGCACAGGAGCTGCTCGACGCGTAACCCGTTAAGCGCCGTCATATCTCGACACCTTCGTCTTCGTCGAAACTTTCTTC
>JALZHG010000186.1 GCA_030914045.1 Chloroflexota bacterium
GGGGTCTCTGAAGTCATTACTGGTTCGATTACCATGAGCGATACCACCCAAACCTCGGCGGTGGTAGGCGGTGCTGTCAGCCAGTGTAACACTCCCCAGTCCTGCCCGGGGATGTCGTCCTTCGCCAACCCCAGGCACACTGACGTTTATACCCGCACCAATACCAGCGGCTCCCCTCAGTGCGTTACCGTGAACATAGACTCGACCGCATGCGGTAACGGTGGTGTCGGGAGTGTAGCCTACCTCAATAGCTTCAACCCCGCCAGCGTCTGCAACAACTACCTCGCCAGCGCACCTGCGGGACCAAACGTCAGCTATTCCTTCACGGTGCCCAACGGCGCCACTTATGTCGTTGTGGTGCGCGAGACTAACATCGACGCCGGCTGCGCGCTTTACACTTTAAGCATCAATCCATCTTGCGGCGCGGTCGCAGAGGGAGCTAACACAGCCACTCCGACGGCTATCGCCGCCACAGCCACCACAACTGCCACAACCATATTGACCCAGACGGCTACCTCTACCTCGACCGCCATGCCCTCGCTCACGAGCACTACAGGGCCATCTTCCACCGGCACTACGATGCCCTCATCGACCGGCACTACCGCAGCTACCAGCACGAGGACAAGCACCGTAGTATCCACAGGAACGGCTACTCGCACCCGCACGAGCACGGCGGTACCTGTGGCAACAGCCACAGCATGCGCGATCCAGTTCGCAGACGTGCAGCCTGGAGACACCTTCTACACCTTCATCAGGTGCTTAGCATGCCGCCAGATAGTAGGTGGGTATCCTTGTGGCGGACCTGGTGAGGCATGCAACCAGGATAACGAGCCTTACTACAGACCAGGTGCTAACGTCACCAGGGGGCAGTTGTCCAAGATCATAGCCAACTCTGCGGGTCTCAACGATCCCATAGCGGAAGGTCAGCAGCAGTTCGCGGACGTAGAGCCTGGCGATCCCTTCTACGAGTTCGTGGAGCGGCTGGCTGAGACGGGAGCCATAGCGGGCTACCCGTGCGGGGAGTCTGGACCGGGTGAGCCTTGCGACGACTTGAACAGGCCATACTTCCGCCCCAACAACCCCGCTACAAGGGGGCAGATCTCCAAGATTGTCTCTATAGCGGCGGGCTTCGAGGAGGATGTACCTGCCGGTCAGCAGACCTTTACCGACACACCACCAGACAGCCCGTTCTGGGTGTTCATCGAGAGGTTGGCTGGAAGGGGCATCATCTCCGGCTACGGGGAAGAGGAGCGGTGCCCGGAAACAGGTGCTCCGTGCTTCAGGTACAACGACCAGACCACACGTGGTCAGATGGCGAAGATTGCCGCTAACGCTTTCTTCCCCAACTGCCAGACACCCGCTCGCGGGAGGTAACCGAGCAGCTGCGGGCCTTACAAGAGGAAGGGGAGAGTGTCTTAGACACTCTCCCCTGCTCTGCTTGATAACCGCGGGGCCACCCGAGGCTTGACAGCGTTCCTTCCAGAGGCCAACGGGGGTAAACTGCCGGCGGGTTGGAAAGTAGCCTTTGGTACCGGTATACGACCTGTCAAAATCCTGGGGATCAAGGGGAAGACCTGGACTTCGGAGCGGGCTTGCTCCGAGTGCAGCGCGGCAGTGGATCGCCTGCACGATCTCATGCAAGGTTCCGAATTACTAGTTAGACACACTCGAACGATCATGAGGCCACGGGGACAGTGGCCTCTGGAGTCTCCGCCTCCATTTGTGGCTCTTTACTAGAGCTAGTGAAAACAAGGAACTCGAACCGATCATACAAACTGAGGTACCATATGGAGAAATATGGATCCCTTTGTTCCCCTTGTGTAGCTAGCTCTTTATCAAATTCCTCTGCAAAGGTGTACCAGTAGCGGAACTTGCCGTTGGCGATCACACGCTCTTGGCCCTTGTTCACAACATAGTCAGCTAAGAGTCTAAAGCTGTCCCCGACGGCTCCAGGCTCTTGTACGAAGTCCCAGGCATGGCGCGCGGTCACAGTACAGCGCCTGGGTAGTGGTGCCTTACGCACCTCATAATAGAGGCCCCGCGCAATGTGCGCTGCCAAAGCTTGGAGCTTCATGTTATTGATGCTGACCACCGGAGCCCTGTCGATGTATAAGCCGGAGGGCGTGACACGGTCCACGTATCGAATGGACTGTTGCACGCTTTTTAGAAGTCCAGCCTTCTTGGGATTACCGAGTGACCGAATAGCCTCACTAGAAATCTGACTTATATCGTCCCTGTCTGCGAGTTCGGAGTCGAGAGAGAGAACAAGACGGGTGTACTCATCATCCAAGGAGAATTCTGCGTTGCACTTAGTGCACGCTGGCACCTTTACAAGCCCAGTCCTATCCTCAACAGCGAACAAGTTGCGTGGGGGCACGTGGTCGGCGCTCTGGGATTCGGCCCAACAATATGCACAAAGCTTGCCTCTGTACTTTTTACTGCTCACGCCTGAAATACCAATCCTGTGGATACTCCTCCCACAGCTGTTATCGAAATCGTAATAAGCCGAGCCAGAAGGTCTAAAGACTATTTGGCCTCCCGCGAATGTGCGCATTCGCCCTTTCATGTGCCGGAGGCGGGATTCGAACCCGCACGCCTTTCGGCGAGCGATTTTAAGTCGCTTGCGTCTGCCATTTCGCCACTCCGGCGGCAGAAATGAAAATGGGGCAAGCTCCTCAAAGCTTCCCCATCGGAGCGGAAGACGAGATTCGAACTCGCGACCTTCTCCTTGGCAAGGAGACGCGCTACCGCTGCGCCACTTCCGCATTCAACGTCGAAATTATATCAGACCGTACCAGCCTTGTCAAGGAAGCCGCACCTTGCTTCAACCCTCCTCAACCGTCTGCTAAGGAGGCACCTATCTCCGCCGGGGCTTCACCGCTACTACGCTCACCGACGAGCCGAACGGCAGATTCACCCGCCTCAGCAGGCTGTGCTCGACGCGCAGCAGTAGCATGAGGAGCGAGTTGATTGGGGCGGGCGGCACCTTGATGTCGGAGCGTACTAAGTCGTGCTCGTCTCGCCCTCGCAGGCGGCTCGCCAGGCGCACGGCTAGCACCAGTGGGAAGAGGAACATGTTCCAGTAGGTCACCCGCTGGACCTTGAACCCCACCGACCGCAGTTTCTCTGTGATGCTAGAGGTTGTATATCGCCGGGCCACGCTGGTCGCCTTGTCGTGCTCGCCGCGCAGGAAGTTGTAGGCGGGAAGGTTGAGGAAGAGCCTGCCGCCGGGCGCTAGCACTCTATATAGCTCCCTGAGGGCCTGGATCTCGTCGGGCAGACCTTCGTCGTTGATGACATCGCAGGAGATGACCACTTCGAGCGAGTTGTCACGGAACGGTACGGTCATGAGGGAGCCCTGGCAGATGTTGTCGAGGCCCCGTTCCCGGCAGAAGTGTATACCGTGGGGGCTGTAGTCGAAGCCGAGTACGTGAGGGAAGCCCGCCTGCTCAAGCGCAAATATATTGCCGCCGGTGCCGCACCCCGCATCAAGTATCTTCACCGGGCGGCCCTTTGGCCTGTTAAGCTTCAGCAGGGTGAACATCACGCCACGCAAGCCACGATACCACCAGTGCACGTCCTCGGCTTCGCGCATGATGCGGTACTCTTCGAACTCCAAACCCTGCCGCCCTCCCTCTCCTCTCGAACCGTGCCCCTCTGCCGCTACGTTCCAGCGTTTCTGAGCGCCTCTACCGTACGCTCCAGGCCCTCTTTGAAGCCTACCTCAACCCGGTAGCCTAGCGTGCGCTCGGCCAGGCCGATGTCCGCCAGCGAGTGTTTCACGTCACCCGCACGGGTGGGGGCGAACTCAGGCTCCAGGTGGGTGCCCAGCACTTCGTTGAGAAGGGCCACTAGCTGCAACAGCGAAATGCGCTCTCCGCAGGCTACGTTCATCGCCAGCCCGACCGCCTCGTCCCGCTCGCAAGCCAGGAGATTGGCGTTCACCACGTTCTGCACGTAGGTAAAATCGCGGGTCTGCTCGCCGTCGCCGTAGATGGTGGGTGGCTCGCCGCGCATCATCTTAGAGGCGATACCGGGGATGGCAGCCGCGTACTGCGACTTCGGGTCTTGCCTCGGCCCGAACACGTTGAAGTAACGTAGCGCCACCGTCGGCAGGCCGTACACTTTAGCGAATACTTTGCAGTAGTCTTCCCCCGTGAGCTTGTTCACGGCATAGGGCGACATCGGCGCGGTGGGCATTTCTTCGTGCTTGGGGAGCGTTGGGCTATCGCCGTAGACGGACGAAGACGACGCGTAGACTACGCGCTTCACACCCGCCTCCCGCGCGGCCAGCAACACCTTTAAGGTGCCCGTGGCATTGGCTTCATGTGCCGAAAGCGGGTCTTCGACCGAGCGCGGCACCGACGGAAGAGCCGCCTGGTGGAGCACGTAGTCCACGCCTTGCATCAAGCTCGCCAGCAGAGCGTCGTCGGTAATGTCGCCATGCACGAACTCTATATCCTGCCGGAAAGCATTCAGGTTCGTAATGCGCCCGGTTGCCAGGTTGTCGAGGGCGCGCACCGACTCGCCTCGCCTGACAAGCTCCTCAACGATGTTGGAGCCGATGAAACCAGCGGCCCCGGTGACCAGGTACTGTGCCAATTTGCTCTGCCACCTTTGCAGTGTAGTCGCGAAGCATTGTGCAGAACCGCAAAGCGCCCGCCCCGCCGATGCACAATATACGTGATTGCACCCGAGTCTGCAACAGTGGAGAACGGCACCGTCCGCCAAGCCAGTGCAACGGCTCTTGCAACCGCTATCAACGTGTAGCGGTTATACTAAGGGCGATGTACGCCCGGACCACACAGAAGGGGAATATACGGATGAAAGCACCGCATAGGGGCCTGCTGGCCGCGATCTCAATGGGCCTGCTCGGCCTTTCCTTGCTTCAGAGCGTGCCCGCCAGGGGCGACACCTTTTTCAAAGAGACTGGCAAGACCGTGTGGGGCCCGTTCGAGACGTACTGGAGGGAGCATGGTGGCCTGTCGCAGTTCGGCTACCCGCGTACGCTGGTATACCCGACGGGACAGGGCTACGATGCCCAGTGGTTCGAGCGCGCGCTCTTCACCTATAACCCGAAGAACCCCGACCCACACAAGGTCGAGCTTCAGTTACTCGGCGCTCAGGTCACCGACAGCCGGAGGGGGGAGGCCCCCTTCAAACCCGCGGCTCGGCAGTCAGGAGCGCAGTTCTTCCCGGAGACGCAGCATAACCTGTCGGGCAAGCTGCTTGAGTACTGGCGGAGCACAGGCGGTCTGCCGGTTTATGGTTACCCGATCTCGGAGCCGTTTACCGAGGTGAGCAAGGCGGACGGCAAGCCCTACACGGTGCAATATTTCGAGCGGAACCGCCTGGAGTTGCACCCTGAACTGGCGGGCACGCGTTTCGAGGTACAATTGGGGCTGCTCGGCACCGAACTGCTGGACAAAGCAGGCGGACCCGCCGTGTTCGACAACCGGGGGCTTCCGAACTTCTACCAGCCTCCACGACCCCGCGAGAACGTGCCGGGTGGCGGCATCGTAGAGCCTACAGTCAGCGGCACGCCGGAAGTTACCGCCACGCCGATTCCACCCGCGCCGAACCTGCCCGCTTCCACCAGTGCAATCATCTACGAGGATACCTTCTCTTCGGCGGACCTGTTGAACTGGCAGGCCCTTGCTGCCCTGGCTCCCCCAGACCTCGAGGTGCCCGCCTGGCGAGTGCGCAACGGCCTGTTGGAGCAGGTGGGTGACGCTCACAGCGAGCACACGGCGGAGGACGCATTCCTGGTGCTAAACAAGCAGGGTACCGCCGTGGGCAACTTCACGTTGGATACCTACTTCAGGTCGGGCAGCGGCGAAGGCACGGGAGTAGTATTCCGCATGAACGGGGGGAGTTTCTACCTGTTGCGCCTTTACGGCGACAGCCCCAACGCCTCCGAAAAGGCTGAACTGCTGCTGGTGTCGCCGGGTGACCGGAAGCGAGTAGCCATCTCCAGCGCGTGGAGCGGCCACGCCCGGAACCAATGGGAGAGGCTGACCGTGTCGGCCAACGGGCCTAACATCAGCGTAACGGTGAACGGAACCGCTGTGTTGAGCGCCAAGGACGCGACACTCACCTCCGGCAAGCTGGGACTCTACGCCTTCGCCACGGGCGTAGCCAAGTTCGACAACTTCCGCGTTACCGCCCCGTGATGCGGGTGTGAAGCTGGTTGCAGCGGCGGATGGTGCGAGGCTCATTGCGCCCCGCCGCTGTACCTTTCTTTGCACGCAACACGCGCGTTTGGCTTGACATCGGCGTTTGGAGCACTTATAATCTATTGGTGTGCTTGTTTTAGCAAGCATGCCAACTTGCCGAGGTGGCGAAATAGGCAGACGCGCTAGGTTGAGGGCCTAGTCCCCGTCAAAGGGGGTAAGGGTTCAAATCCCTTCCTCGGCACCAGGTTGGCAAAGGCGGCGGTCTCGCACAATCGTGCGGAGGGGCCGCAGGAAGCGCGGGCGGCTAGCTCAGTTGGTCAGAGCGCCTCGTTTACACCGAGGAAGTCGGGGGTTCGAGCCCCTCGCTGCCCACCCCGCCGAGGTAGCTCAGCTGGTAGAGCATGCGACTGAAAATCGTAGGGTCACGTGTTCGAGTCACGTCCTCGGCACAACGAAATAGGCACGAAATTAGCCCTCCTGTGTTGAACAAGAGGGCGTTTTGTTTTGCCTAACGACCTTTTGCAACCTTTCTCTAGTGTTGATGCTGCATTCTGCTTGTAACCCCTGGACAAGTGGTAATCGGTCTGGAGGAGCCGAAGCGGCAGTCTACTTAATCAGAGCGTAACCTGCCCCAATTGGTGCATCAGTCTGCGGCAGCAGGGCAAACTCTCACCTAGTACCCTAGTCTTACTTGGTACCCTTACCTGTCGTGGTTGTAGTGGTTCTGGTGGTCGTAGTAGTTGTAGTTGTCGTTCTTTCCGGCAATCGAGGCACGGTGGGCGGTACTCCTGTCTTGTTCTCGTTACGATTGTCAGACACAGTACTCTCCTTCTATTTCTTCTTCACGATGCTTTTAGGCAATCGGGGTATCTTGGGAGGTACCCCTGTATTGTTCTGACCTTTTGGTGGGACCATCTTGCTTGCAGGCGTCGTGATCATTTTCTTACCAGGCATACAACCTCCTCATGCCCTAATTACGTGTCTAGCTACTTTGTCCTGTTACCTCTCAGCCCTGGTTTGGGCAACCTCGGTATCTTAGGTGGCACGCTCACACTCCTGCTCGAACCACTCTTGTTTACTATCGTTTGTTTGTATGTCGTGCTCGGGTGACTTCGAGCGTGGTCTTTAGAAACGAATCGACCCGTGCTAGCGTCTCGATATACTTCGTGGCTCTTCCCCGATCCCGTGCTTTTCTTGGCGGCCATAACAGACCCCTTATCTCTTTAAGTTAGTCCATGCAAATAGACCAATGCCAACCACGCCGACTACGAATGCAAAGGCAGCGTACGCATTCATCCACATGGCGGCTGTACGGAATACGTTGGGTTGTTCCTCTGCATTTGGCTTTCCATCTGCTACGTCTTGTAGGATTTCAACCTGTCGTCGGTAGGCAAATTGCCCTACAAGATAGGAGACTACATTAACTGCCAGCGACGATCCGAACCCTAACCAGCCTATAGCTAACCAATGCTCCTCTGTCGGATTAGGGGCGATGTCGTGGATGAAAGTGATGGAAACTGCGAGCGCGCCCGATGCCAAAGCGATTATGACCCTGTCGAAGGCCGCTGTCTGTGCGGCTTCCCCCTCAACAAGCGGCCTCCAAATCGCCAGGAAGTCTTCGTTTGACAAGACGCTTCTATCGTCCGTATCTCCAGGAGAGCCTGCTGTAGTGTCGTCTTTGGGCACTCTTGTGCCTTTGTCAGGTGGAGTATTCATGATCGTAGTGGAGAGAAATAGCTGCTCCACTCAGCTACTCCTC
>JALZHG010000441.1 GCA_030914045.1 Chloroflexota bacterium
CTAGTTAGACGCCGCTGGGGGCCGGAGTTTGACCTCGAATCGCGCGATGCGGTTGAGATCATCGAAGCTCGCGACCCCAGTGGATCCGTCCGCCGCCGAGAGCAGTAGATCAGTGCCGTCGTTCGCCGTCTGCACCCCGCGCAGGCGGGCGTACGACGCGAGGGCCGCCCTCTGATCCGCCACTTCGAAACCTGAGATGAAATTCATGAAAACGGTGCTCATGCGGGGGAGCACTAGTGACTTCTCGGGCACGGCCCCGCCGAAATCGACCAGCGCGAACGCCGCGCCCTCGTCGTAGGGGCAGCGGTAATACCCGCCGGCCTTGCACACGCCGGACGCCACCATCGACAGGCGGTGCCCGTCTACGTCTCCGCACTTAAACTTGGGCCGGCTGAACTCGTCGATGCCGTGAGACGCGCCGAATTCGCGGAGCGCGCGGGAGCTTTTGGTGAGCGCCTCCGGGATGTTGGAAGCCTGATTCGCCCAGGCCCACATCCACGTCCCGTCATATTCTGATTCGCTACCCAGCAACTGGAACGGGAAGGTGCGATCCGGCCCGAACGAGATCAGCCCCGTCTCAAGGCTGAAGTTCCACGAATGCTCGCCGAGGTAGTCGATCAGCGCGTACTGCTTGTGCAGCGAGTCCGCCCCGTATTCGAGGAGCAGGCCGGCAAAGGTCACGGTGCCCCCGCTCCTAGTCGCCGAACGCCCGAGGCCGAATAACTTCTTAAACATGGGCTCCTCCCGTGTCGCCTTTTCTAAGCCCAACGCCCGGCTTCACCCGCCCGCCGGCCCCTTTTGCGAGGCATGACAGCACTCTTGTCGCGGGTCGGGTTGCATGCCGTTGTTAGGCGTCGCCCGACACCGTAGCTCAATCAGATAGCGCGACATGAGCGTCATCAATCTCTTTGACAACCCCCTGACCCGGACTTGTTTGCTTCAAGGGTGTGATTTTGGAAGGGCGTTGGGTGAACTTACGGGCGGATTATAGTTCGGAGGCTATTCCTGCAACAGAACCGCCGCGCTTCCGCCGTGACTCACTTCTTACTTTCATGCGATGTGGTTAGCGCAGCAGTCCACAGCCTGTAGACCACGTCATAAAGCTCTCTGGTCTTCTCGCCGAGAACCTCATTTTCATCTTTCCGGGTGTCTTTGAACGCGACGAAGGTGTACGCGCGTCCGGGTGCTTCGACGCGAAAAGCCAACCCCTCCGCCGAGGGTGATTTGAACTCCTGCTTAGCGGCCCTCCGAGTCAGGAACGGCCCTACGGAACGCGCAACGGATTTCAGAGTCGCAACCGGGATGTGAAACTCGTCGGTGTCATTCTCGGCCTTGTAGTCCAGCGCGTCGGCCGAGACGGTCAGCGTCCCCACGCATGATCCTGCCAGATGCTGATGGATGACCTTGAAGGTGACCGGCAGCTCAGGCAGTTTGATACTCCGGGGCTTCATCACCACGAAGAGGGAGTTCGATTTGGCGGGCGAGACCGCGACCTCTTCCAGACGATCTTCGTACCCGTCCTTTAACAAAGAGATTCGGTGCTTCCCGGCGGGGAGCTCTCTCAGGGTCAGGGGGGTGTGCCCCACGGATTCGCCGTTCAGCCAGATCTCGACGCCGGCGGTGTCGGTCTTGATCCTCAGCGTGGCCGTGCTTTGAGACTGGGCCGACGCCGCGTGGGCCGCGAGCAGCCCGGCGACGAGCAGGAGCATGAGTTTGAATAGGTTTTTCACGGGTCAAATCCTCGCCTGGCGCAGGGCGGCCACCATCTTGCGCGTGACTCTTTCCAACACCTTGTTGACGCCGGTCTTTAGCTCCTTCTGGTTGTCGGCCTGCAAGTCTTTCAACTTGCCGTCGAGGTCTTCGGTCACGCGTAGCTTCTTCTCCCACAGCTTCTTCCCGGTCGCGCGGTCGATCAATTTGAACTTCGCGTCGAGGTAAAACTCGTCCGCCGCCAGCGCGGGGAGGAACGCGCCGAAATCTTCCACGAACACCAGCAGCACGCGGTCGGCTTCGAGCGGCGGCAACTGGGCCTTCTTTTTCTGCACGGCCAGCACGTCGATGACTTCAGTGTCTGAAGGCAGACGCCACCTCATGCGCGTGTCTTCGGCCAGCGCGTTCAGCAACTCGTCGCCGAGGGCGGCTTTGAAGTCGTAGTCGAGGAGGGAAACCTTCTTGGCCTCGGCCTTGTTGAAGAAGACCCGGTACTTCAGCTCCAGCACCGTGAACTCGGTGGATTTCAACCCCACGGCCACCACCGTGACGGGCTGCTGCGCGGCGGCAGAGACGAAGGCCGTGAAGCATAAAGCGAGGAGAATCAGGCACCGTATCGTACGCATTGGTTTTTCCCTCCTTCGGCGGGGCGCAGAGAGCCGTTCGCCACTCGCAGGTATTGAGACGCGATGGGATTGAACTCTTACTTCCTGTCAGAAGCTTTCGTGAGGGTCGTTGAAGCCGAGCGCGAGTGAGCGCGCCATAAGTCGAGCGAGGGGCAGAATTCTATAACTTTACCGCCGGCTGTCAACCTTAAATTTTTCGGAGTTTTATGTGAGGGCGTTTATCCTTACTTACAACAGCGCCCGACACAAATTTGAAACCTGCAATAACTCCGCAAGAAGGTTCTTTAAGAAGGCTCTCTGTCGAGTTAGGAAGGGGCACTCGGGAGTACCGACTTCCAGGCTCATCGGTCATGACGCTTCTTTTAGGTTGTCCCGTTCACGGC
>JALZHG010000442.1 GCA_030914045.1 Chloroflexota bacterium
AACGGCTCAAAGGAGCCTCTCTTGACGTCTCGCGCTACCGAAGACCCCCTATCGCGGAGCCCCCGACCCCCTTTTCATACAGTCTCTCCACGCACTTCGGTGAATGAGGGGTTCGAGGGACGGGCAGTTCCGCTCGACGATCAGCTCGTCGTTCGTGCCCCGCAGAAGGGGCTCAGTGTGGCCGACGGGGAGGTTGCGGCCGAAGGAGTCGCCGTCCGTTCGGTCGTCGTAAGGCCCGTTCCTTCGAGCATTCTCGTCGCAGGGCAACTGAAGATGCTGATTGAGGAGTACCCGAGGGTGTGTGGTCGAGTCGTGATGGCTTGACCTCGTACGAGACCTCGTACGAGGTCTCATAGTTGGGTGTGGCCGGGGTGAGATGTCCCGACCCTCCCCCATTACCCTCACTCATTAAGCTGCCGGGAAGGTTGGCAGCGTGTTGAAAAACTCCTTAGCGCTCTCTTCAGCCTCTGAACCAGGGGCTGAAAACGACGTTTTCGTAGTGTTTTGGCCTTGTTTCGGGCCTCTTTTGGACCGCCGACCGGGTCGACAACGACTTTTTCAACAAGCTGGTTGGGTTCCCGGAAGTTTAGATGCAGGATCCTGCATCTAAACTTCCCCCGATTTTGGCGATGAACTCCTGCTGGTCCTCTCCTTCTCATGCGTGTAGGCTTTGTGCATCACAGCTAACCTCGAGTTCTATCGCCCGGCTGGGGAAATTCTCATCCTCTTCTCAGAAACAACAACTAGATTGCTTAGTGCGCGACCGGATGGTCGTGAACAGTGAATAGGAGGGGTCGCTGTGATTGATAGAGGAGTGGAGCACATGGTGCGCACAATTGCGAGCAAGGAGGAAAAAGATTTGCCCGCAGATTCGACCGCTACATGGCAACGTTCACGGTGGATAAGAGGCCAGGCACGCTTGGCAGAAGGCAAATACCTCGTGCTAGCACAGGACCAGGAGGAGGAATACGAGGTTTGTGGAACGGAGGGCTGGGAAAGATTACCCTTTCGTCTGGCCGGCCTGATCGAGACTGATTCGCGGGGTGCCAAGAGTTTTCGGCTTCAAGACGCGATGGGTTTCGTAAGTGCTTACGGACTGCTTCGACACGGCCCCGCCCAGCTAAAGAACGGAGACGGTCGTGAGTCTTTGGACGCCTGGCGCAAAGAGGCGGAAAAGCTGAGACATGTGCTCGACCTGTACAGGATGATTCGTGAAGAGGCGCTACAAACAAGATCCATCGGACGCGTTAACGCCGTACGAGAGTGTGTAAGCGTGCTGCAAGAAGTAGACGGTTTGGGAGTGGATATCCCCGAAAACGACCAAGAGTGCCTAGAGTACGCCGGCGATCGGTTGCCAGAGATCATCGACAGAGAACGGGAAGGATGCAGGCAGCGTCTTGTTCCATCCTACAGGCTACCGTTGGTGGGTAGCGGGCCAGTAGGACTTGATGATTTTGTCCTTATCCAAGAGTTCCCTAACCTCCTGGCGGCGGCGTACGACGAGCTCGCGCTGCACGTCGCCATGAAGGTTGCGGTCCTAGATTGCGAAGAGTGCGGATGTCCTTTCCCCCGTGAGCACGGCAACCAGACCACGTACTGTAGCCGGACTTGTGGACACCGCCTTCGTCAGCGAAGGTACAGGGACAATCAGAAAGCCAAGCAGTCGGATGGCCAGCAAGAATTAGTCCAAGTGCGTTAACCGGACCGCACCCCTCTTGTTGCGCTTCGGCGGGTTGAAGGAACGCACCCCCCGCAGTTAGAGCCGCCACGAGAGACGCGGGAATGGACCGCGAGACGAACCAAGTCGGAACCGGAGAGGGCTCTCCGCTCCGGTCCGATGCTACAGGGGGTACCCACGAGACTGCGGACTCCGGTCCTGGTGGTCCCGGCCGTTCGGAGCGTGAGCGAGCGATGCCGGAGTTCATCTTCCTCATCTCCCACGTGCTGCGTAGCCGCATCCTCGGTCTCCCCGCGTTGGCCGCATTCGCCGTTATAGTGGTTCTGCTGCCGAGCGCCACTACCCCCAACTCGATAAGCTTGGCCTCGGTATTATTGTTGTCCAGCCTGGAGCGTGTGCTTTACCGGTTGCGTGTGACGACACCCCTCGCCACTATTCCCACGTCGATAAGGTGGGCCTCGATATTAATGTCTCGCCTGCAGCGTGTGCTCTGCCGGTTGCGTGTCACGGTAGACCTCACTGCGCTCGTAGGCGCGCCGGTCCAGTTCCATCGCCGCCTTCCGGGCTTTCGCCAAGGCCTCCGGGCTGAGGTGCTTCAAGTCCACTAGCTCCAACGTCTCTCTCTCGTCCTGTTTCTTACCTCTCCAACCGACTCGAATATTGCCTACCCCCGACGCGTAGTACTTGAGCTGGTAGACGCCCGGTATGCTCGGCTCGAACTCCTCGGTCACCAGTACGTTCTCGTAGCAATCAACAGGAACACAAATCTTCTGGCCCACCTTGTAGACCCTGGCGCGGTCGTCCCAATTGAGCGGAGGAGGCGCGTACCCTTGAGCATAGCTGGGCGCGCCCAGTCGCGGCTCTGCTTTCATGGAGATCCCCGCGTGCGCACCTTGTCGACCGACGATCCAGGCGGGGGCTTCGGCGAACTTGCCGTTCTCGTACTCCTCGGGGTACTGACCGAGGTGCCACACGTTCCCATCGTTGTCCTGGGCATGAAAGGCGAGCTCCGTCTCGACGAGCTCTCCTCCGCTGTAATC
>JALZHG010000443.1 GCA_030914045.1 Chloroflexota bacterium
TCTCGGGCGGAAGGGTCAGGTAATCCAATTCGTTATCGATCGCGTAGCGCACCGCTCGATCAGCGCAGTCTCGGCGGAGAAGATTACATCGGCGTCAGTGAACAGGAGCCATTCTCCTGTGGCCTGGGCCGCGCCGATGTACAGGGCGTAGGTCTTTCCCAACCAGCCTTCAGGCAATGACTCCACGTTCGATACCCGAAGCCTGTCCGGAAATCTTGTCACCAACTCGTCCAGAATCTCGCCTGTGCGATCGGTAGAGCGGTCGTTGACGGCTATGACCTCCAACATGCCTGAATAATCTTGGGCCAACATGGATGATACGCTTTCGTTCACCGACCGCTCCTCGTCGCGGGCAGCCAGGATCACCGAAAGCGTTGGATTGCGGTCGACGAGATCTGTCTCGATATCGTCTTTGAGACTCTGGCTCGACGAACACGAGTGCAGTGTACACTACACTCGTGTGGACGGAATCTGTGAAAGAGTTCGGTGATGAAGAACATTACATTGAGTGCTGATGAGGCTTTGATCGAGGCCGCGCGCGAGCGGGCGAGAGCCGAGCATACGACCTTGAACGAGCAGTTCCGGCTGTGGTTGGCTGATTATGCGCGCCGCGAGCAACAGGCCCAGAGGGCCATGGAGACGATTCGGGAGTTGCGCGGCAAGCTCCGCGTCGGACGAAAGTTAACGCGGGACGAGATGAATGAGCGCTGAGAGCTTTATCGACACCAACCTGTTCATCTACCAGTTGGAAGCGTCGGACGAGCGCAAATCCGCGACAGCGGACCGCATCATCCGTAAAGGCATCGAGACCCGCGACGCCTGCATAAGCTTCCAGGTCGTGCAAGAATGCCTGAATACCGTGCTCCGCAAGGCCGAGATTCCACTCAGTACAGACGAGACGAAACAATACCTGGACCACGTCCTGGCACCATTGTTTCGGGTACCAGCCAGCCTTTCACTCTACCGTCGCGCGCTCGATCTCCAAACGCGCTACCGCTACGGCTTCTACGACTCGTTGGTTATCGCAGCCGCCCTCGACGCGGGCTGCGCCAGACTCTACAGTGAGGACTTGCAGGATGGGCAGCGGATCGAAGGGCTCACCATCAAGAACCCGTTTCTTGAACTGTAAAACGGGAATTGTGAAACTGGAATTGGGGGAAGGTGTGGTGCGAGCGGACAACTCCAAATTCAACACTGGAACGCCATATCTCTTTATTGACGGTGCGAAGATGCAGAGAAATATACTGAGGATGGCTGATGTTGCCAGCCGGCATGGGGTTGCGCTGAGGCCCCACGTGAAGACGCATAAAGTTCCGGACATAGCCGGGGAACAGTTGGAGGCTGGGGCTGCAGGCATCACGGTGGCCAAGCTCTCCGAGGCTGAGGTCATGGCAGATGGTGGTATGGAGGATATCTTTATCGCCTATCCGTTGGTGACGGAAGCGAAGATCCGGCAGGCGATCCGGCTGGGCGAGAGGGTGAGGCTCGTCATCGGGGTAGATAGCCTGGAAGGGGCCAGGAGGCTCTCGGCTGTGGCGCAGGTTCAGACCCTGGAGGTCAGGCTCGAGGTGGACACGGGCCTGAGGCGCACCGGGGTTCCTTATGATGAAGCCGTCGGGCTGGCACGTGAGATCGAGGCCATGAGTAACCTGGACCTGACCGGGATCTACACTTACCGCGGTGCCGTTCTTGGCGGGTCAAAGACGCTGGAGCTCGAAAAGGCTGGTCTGGAGGAAGGACAACTCATGGTTTCCCTGGCGGATATGCTGAGAGAGCGGGGCATAAGGGTGGACGACGTTAGCGTGGGCTCTACTCCGACGGCGGAGCACGTGGCGAAGGTGGAGGGGGTAACAGAGATCCGGCCCGGAACCTACGTGTTCTACGATAGGATGCAGGCTCGGCTCGGCACCTGCTCGCTCGACGAATGCGCGGCTGTCGTGGTGTGCACGGTGGTGAGTAGGCCTACGCGGGACCTCGCCGTAATCGACGGCGGGAGTAAGACCTTCGCCACCGATGTGGGCCCCGGGGCAGAGCCCCTGAACCTGGAGGGGTACGGCCACGTTGTCGGGTACCCCGGCGCCGTGCTGGAGAGGCTCACGGAGGAGCACGGGATGCTCTCTGTGGACGAAGACTGCGACCTCGAGGTAGGCGACACGTTGCAGATAATCCCCAACCACATCTGCAGCACGGTGAACCTGCACGACGAGGTATATGTGGTTGGGAAGGACGGCGTTGTGGAGGAGACGTGGGTGGCGGCCCGCGGGAAGGTCAGGTAGGAGGCCGCTGTGTTGGATCTCGTGCTGGAGAACTGGCGTCTCGTGGACGGGACAGGGAACCCCTGGTTCTTCGGCGACGTCGGGATCAAAGACGGAAAGATAGGGAGAGTCGGAAGGGTGCGCCAGAGAAGGCGCAAGACGATAAACGCCGGTGGACGGGTCGTCTCGCCCGGTTTCATTGACGGCCATTGCCACTCTGACCTCATGGTGTTGGATGATCCTGGCAGTGAGATCAAACTCCAGCAGGGGGTCACCACGGAGGTGGTCGGGAACTGCGGGATGACGCCAGCCCCTTTCGCGCCGCAGAACCTGGATCTGCTCCGTACCTACGTGGAGCCCGTCCTCGGCAACACGGGACAAGAGTGGCGCTGGGAGACCGTCGAGCAGTATTCGACGCTTTGACAGAAGCTGGGCCCTCCGAAAACGTCGCCACCTACGTCGG
>JALZHG010000444.1 GCA_030914045.1 Chloroflexota bacterium
GTTCGATGTACTTCCATTCAGCATCAGAGAGATCTGTTGAGTAAGGCTTTCTCATACGTGCTAGAGTAGCGAATTACCACCCGATCTCCCTTTTTCATACAGTCTCTAGTCCTACAGCCGCACTTGTGAGGTAGGCTCTAACCGAGCATGGAAACTCCTCGGAGGTAGGGTCGTGATGGAGAGCGTTCGGGAGTGGGCCGCAGGGCTGGAGCAGATGCACCAGCGCATCGCCCGCCGCTTCGTCCGCCCAGAACCCAGAAAGCGAGTACTCTCCTATCTCAAAGGGCTCACCGGCACGGTTGAGCGCAAGAACGGCTGGCAGCTGGCCGAGGCTGCGGGTGAAGCTAGCCCTGATGGGATGCAGCGACTGTTGAATACTGCCGAATGGGACGCAGAGGCGGTGCGTGACGACCTGAGGGAATACGTCGTCGAGCATCTGGGGGATGACGAAGGCGGGATACTCATCGTAGACGAGACCGGCTTCCTGAAGAAGGGAGAGAAGTCGGTGGGCGTCAAGCGCCAGTACACAGGGACAGCAGGCAAGACCGAAAACTGCCAGATTGGGGTTTTCTTGTGCTACGCCTCCGAGAACGGTGCTGCCTTCATTGACCGGGCGCTGTACTTGCCCAAGGAGTGGGCCAAAGATGAAGGGCGCCGGGCACAAGCCGGCATCCCTGAGGAAGTGGAGTTTGTGACCAAACCCGCCATGGCCAGGCAGATGCTTAAGCGGGCGTTCGAGGCGGGGGTTTGCGCAGGCTGGGTTACGGGCGACACAATCTACGGCTCGGCCCGCAGGCTCAGGATGTTTTTGGAGGAGCGCGGAGTGCCGTTTGTTTTGGGGGTCAAGAGCGATGAGTCCTTGTGGACGCTTGAGGAACGGGGACCGGGACAGCTCCGCGCTGAGAAGATCGCCGAAGGCGTGAAGCCCGAAGAGTGGAGGAGGCTTTCGGCCGGAGCGGGATCGAAGGGAGAGCGTCTCTACGAGTGGGCACTATTGCCTCTTTTTAGGCTGCAGTTGAGCGAGGAAGAGAGGTACTGGGGACACTGGCTTTTGGTAAGACGGAACGTCGAGGACCCCGAAGAGCTCGCCTACTACGTGGTTTTTGCCCCCAAAGAGAGCACCACGCTAGAGGAGTTGGTCCGGGTTGCAGGCACCCGCTGGCGGATCGAATCCTGCTTTGAGGAAGCCAAGGACGGCTTTGGTCTTGCGGAATACGAGGTCAGGAAATGGGACGGGTGGCACCGGCACGTAACACTCTGTTTGCTAGCACACGCATTCGTTTGTGTGGTGCGATCTGAAGGGGTCCGAAGAGGGGCGACCGCCGAGGATCTCTTACCCCTGACGGTGCCGGAGGTCAGGCGCTTGCTCTACCTGCTCGCGGTAGCGCGGTCGCCCCGAGAAGAGGAGGTGCTCGCCTGGTCATCCTGGAGACGCCGCCACCAACTTCGGGCCAAAAGATGCCACTACCGAAGACGGGGAGCCGCCCTCGAAGAGAACTCTCAAGGGTAGTAGAGTGTGAGAGATTAAAGGCTCTCGCTCCAAGGAGGTATTCAAGCAATGGCGAGCGGGAAGAGGCGCGGGGGCAAAAAGCGCTCCCAAAAGAAGCGTCGCGACGAAAGCCAGCAAGAAGCCGCTCCCCTCATCCCTTTTGGCGATCCCCGGGCGATGGAAAAGGTGAGCCAGGACCTGGGCCGGCTTTTGGCCGAGAGGGAGTTCGGATCCATCGAGGAGGCCAACGCTTTCCTTGAGAACATGCTCAGAGAAAGCGGAGGGAAACTGCCCTCCGCTCCTGCGCCCACCACCCCTCTAGAGCGGGCTCAGGACCTCATCTACGAGGCCTTCGAGACCGAGAGTCCACGAAAGCGGCTCTCCCGAACTTTCGGTGATGAGCAGTCGGCAAGATCCCAAACAAGCGAACCACGTCCCGTTCGCGCACCTTGAATGCATGTTGCTACTGCTTGACAGACCCTTTAGCGCGTTTGAGAGGCGAGTCCGCAGCTCGATTTTCGCCGATCACCGAAAGATCGGGAGAGCCGCGAAGGCGGGTCAAACCCAGTCGCCGCTTTGGTCCCGTTGTTGGTAAAGGTGAAGGTGACCACGATGAAGTTGCCCTGCATAGGAGGGTCGACACCGAAGGGATCCCTCAGCTGCGTGGCCTTCTCGACATTGGTCACCTTGTATGAGACGTCACCGACCTTAACCTTGTCGCCTATGCTGTAAACGCCTTCCTGGCTCTGGTTCGCCTGCTCACCTTCTAACGGCTTCTTCGCTTCCAGGTCCTTTCCACCGCCCTCAACCCCCTCGTCTTTCTCAGCTGGCTCGGGCGGGGAGTTTGCCGCCTGTTGTCCGCTTCCCCCGCCGCCAAGGGCGCCAATAAATATGATCGTGATAAGGAGCAGTACTACTCCCAAGGCGAGCCATGCGTTTCTCTTGCTTTTACGCTCCTTCTCTGCTCGTCCTGAAGTCATGGCGGCTTGCCCGGCTTGTTGAGGTAGGGGTGGAACCGGGACATCCGCCTCCGGCGTAGAGACGTGCGCCGCCTGGTGGACAGGAGTTCCACAGTTCGGGCAGAAGCGGTCGCCCTCAGCCAATTCATGCCCACAGTTCCTGCAATACCTTTCAGCCACGACTCCTCTTCCCTAGTGCCTCTCCAGACAGGACGGTAGTTGATGGTTATCCTCTACTCTATGAAACGACCGATCTTCGTGCGTCCCTT
>JALZHG010000445.1 GCA_030914045.1 Chloroflexota bacterium
TGGTTCTCTATAGTTACCTCCGTCTCCCGCAGTGCGGATATGTTACCAAAGTGGTGATTACTGCGCCTCTTCTTCGGCCCCGCCCTGTAGAACTGGACGCAACGCTCAAGAACTGACCTACCCATCAACGAAAACTGACCCACCACCGTCCCCAATCTCGGTAGCCTGGGGCATCGCTGAAACCCGGGCTACTGGAGAAAAGGATGCTGAGAATGGATCAGGTACACGTTATCCGACACAAGGTGCTCATCGACGGACAGAGCATCCGTTCGGTGGCCCGCGAGCTGGGCATCAGCCGCAACACCATAAGGAAGTACCTCACGCTCTCTGAGCCCGTCAGGGTGGTGTGCCAGAAGAAGCCCTCGCCAGTTATGGAGATGGTTGCACCGAGGATCGAGGAGATCCTCACCGAGTGGCGGGAGCATACCACCACAAAGCAACACATCACCGGCACCCGCATCCACCGCCAGTTGGTGGAGGAGGGCTATGAGGTCGGCATTACCACCGTGCGCAACTACCTCCGGGAGAAGAGGCGCAGCGAGGCGGAGGTGTTCGTCCCGCTCGTTCATCGTCCCGGCGACGAAGCACAGGTGGACTTCTTCGAGGTCACTGTAGAAGAGGGCGTAGAGCTCCGCAAAGCGTGGAAGTTTGTGATGCGGCTCATGTACTCGGGCAGGGACTTCGTAAGGCTATACGACAGATGCGATCAACTCTCCTTCTTGGACGCCCATGTGAGGGCCTTAGGGTACTTCGGAGGTGTCCCGCAAAGGATCGTCTACGACAACCTCTCGGCCGCTGTGAAGAAGATAGTGGGCTCCGAAAGGGAACTGACCGAGCGCTTCATGGCTCTGTGTAGCCACTACCTCTTCGAGCCGTGCTTCGCCCGTCCGAGGGAGGGTCACGACAAGGGCGGCGTGGAGGCAAGGGGCAAGGGGATAAGGCTCGCCCATCTCACCCCCATACCCAAAGGTGAGAGCCTCTCTGAGATCTCGGAGGTCCTCTTGAGGGAGGTGGAGATAGCCTTCACCGGCGAAGCGCTGTTCGCCGAGGAGCGAGGTAGCCTCGGGCCGTTGCCGCAGCGACCTTTCGAGGCCAGGAGGGTAGAACTCGTCAGCGTCTCGCGTCGCTCCACGGTGCGCATCGAAGGTGCTACCTACTCCGTCCCTTCTCGGTGGGCGTCCCTGAGAGCCACAGCCTACGTCGGAGTCGAGGACGTCAAGCTTATCTGCTACGGCCAGACGGAGATCTACCCTAAGGAGCGTAAGGGGACACAGAAGATCCGCTACCGCCACTACCTCACAGAGCTTGCCCGTAAACCGCAAGCCGTAAGGCAAGTCGCCCCCGAACTCATACGAGAGCTAGGAGAACCGTACGGGCGGTTGTGGGAGATGCTCATGGAACGCTACGGAGCCAAGGAGGCCTCCAGGGTGCTCTCTCGCATCGTCGGGGCCGTAGCCGACCACGGCGAGGAGCCGGTAGCCGAAGCGCTATCTGTTGCGCTCTCCAACGGGCGCTGCGATCTGCTCTCTTTGGCCGAGCACCTCGACGACCGAAGAGAGCAGCTGCGCAGTGTGGCCGTCCCCGAGGCCCTCTCGGGCTACCGGGTTGAATCCGCCAACGCCTCTGAGTACGACCAGCTGCTCGGGAACGCCGACGGGGGCACACCATGACCGCGACGAAGAAGATGCCCCAGGCGAACGCGGCGGCTCGCGAGGCAGTGATCTCTGAGTACCTGAAGGCCTTGAAGCTGCCGGCCTTCGCGACCGAGTACCAGGGCTTTGCCCGCCAGGCCCGCGACGGAGGATGGGACTTCGAGGACTTCTTGCGTGAACTGTTGGAGGTGGAACTGCACTCCCGCGAGGCGCGCACCGCCAAAAGGCGCCTTAAAGAAGCGCGCTTTCCGGACATAAAGACCCTGGAGGATCTCGAGTGGGACGCTTTGAAGGGCGTCAGCAGGCAGAAGATCATGGAGCTCGCTAGCTGTGAATATCTCACCAAGGCTCAGGACGTCATCTTCGCCGGCCCCATCGGGACTGGCAAAACGCACATTGCAACGTCCTTGGGGGTGGAGGCTACAAGGCGACGCTTCCGAGTGGCTTTCTTTCGGGCGGCCGAGCTGGTGCGCGCCCTCACAGAAGCCCGCGATGAGAGGACGCTTACGCTTTTGCACCGGCGTCTGAGGAGGGTGGATTTGTTGATCCTGGACGAGCTGGGGTTTGTCCCGTTTGAGCGGGCCGGAGGGGAGCTCTTGTTCGACCTCATCTCCGAGCGGCACGAGGTTCGCTCCACGATGGTCACCACCAACCTCTCCTTCGGAGAGTGGGTTCAGGTGTTTGGCGACGAGAAGCTGACCACCGCTTTGCTAGACAGGCTCGGCCATCACGCCCACGTGTTGACCACCCGGGGCAGCTCCTACCGGACGCGCAGACGCAAGAACAACATCGAGGAGGAACAGACAATGGATGCCTAAGCGAGGGTTTGTTGCTAGACTCTGGAATGGTCAGGGTGGGTCAGCGGATGTTGTTGGCCTGGGTCAGTTTTTCAGCGTTGCCAACACACTATATGAGATGAGGCAAAAGAGATGGCCCCGCGGGTGGTGCAACACCCCGGGACCCGGCCCACAGAGAAAGGACGGTACTGGTCGGGTAAGGACGGCGCATCGCTGCGCCATCCTCCCCTCAGAACCGTGCGTGCGGGTTTCCTCGCACA
>JALZHG010000446.1 GCA_030914045.1 Chloroflexota bacterium
TAGCAGTAGCATAGGTCTGGAGGGGGACCAACGACCCGGCGGCAATCTGCATGCCGACAATATCATCCTCCATCAAGAAGCCCCTCCAGTACTTCCGGGATGGACGCCCTCCACCGAGCGCGGAAAAGTCAACACGCGCAGTTACCCAAAGGGGTAACGAGCTACTGCCCTGCGCGCGGGTTCCCGCCTGGTTGAAGATTTTCGTGTCGAAAACATCGGTGCCTACTACCGCGTCATCAACACGCGCCTTTGTGATTTGAATGGGGGTGATGAGAATGGGACGCTCTGCCGCAACGATTTGGTCACGCACGAGACCAGCATCCGAGAGGTTGGGCGCATCAATCCAGTATTGATTTACCCAGAACTCGCCAAAGAACCCAGAGAACTTCTCTACCGTGCATCGCCAGAGTGGCATATAGTTCCTACCTTCGTAAGGGCCCAGTTGCCATACATATACACCGATTGAGCTAGAACCAATGCCAATAGACAGAAATGCCTGTCACATGCCATCAGTACCCGCTACCCCTCGTCACTCCCCGTCGCATCCGGCATCATCCACCCATAAAGCGCCCTCGTTGCCGCTGCATCATGTCCTGCATCATGCAGGGCCCTAACCACTGGCCGGGCAACACGTTCCAGCCAGGCTAGCCGTCGCTCGACGTCTGTTACTGCACGTGGAATAACTAAAGCATCAAGCGACAGCGGTGACTGTACCATAATCTGCACACCTCGCGCACGGAACTGGTTTCGCATCATGGCGATTACAGCCTCAGGAGAGAACGAATGTTCGGCTAGCGCCTCGAATGCTGCCTGTCCGAGGCTTCTTTTACATTCGCCTTCAATTCTCCAAGTTCCGAGAGCATAGCTTCTTGTATCCTCTCTTCCCTTGTCATAAAGTCTCGCATAGAACGCTGAAGAACGCGCACCAAAAGCGGCAGTAGAGCCGTCACAATCAGCGTCAACAAGTTGAGTACGGCGTTTAGTATCGCCATTCTCTCGCTTGGACTCATGTCGATATGCTTCCATGAATGCACGCGCGTAATCCTTTCGGTCTTCGTCGAATTGGACCGTAATGTGCAGGTCTAGCCGCGTTATGTTTACCGGGATACGGGCAATATCTGCCGCTAGGCGGTGGGCAATGCTTCCAGAAGCGCGCAAGCACGCGCCATCCCCTCTTGTCCCGACGAAGCATCCCTCGACGCCATACCCGGAATACCCCTGAAAACCGGCGCGACGGCCAAAGTAACCGTAACCCTCTTGTAATGTTTGCGCTTCCCTGCCAAGCTTCAGCAGTCTTTCGCATGGCTCAACGTCCTTTGCGGTTGCAGTAATCCAATCCACACCCGCAGCAAGCAGGCGGGCATCCTCGAATATACGCACCATTCTGGCCTCTCGCTTTCATGGCACGAAGTTGCCTAAAGGCAAGAACGAAGGACAGCCAGAAGGATGCTATTGAATTGCTCCCAGGGAAAACCGGATGGATCATGCTTGTTAGCGTCCACATCGGAGTGGCGCAACACGGGCAAGAACCCGTAGAAGCTCCACCATTCAACGACCTGCCAGGCTCCACTGCGCAACTGGGCATCATCATACCTCTCGAATGGGGGATGCAATCGGTTCGAGTTTTCGAATTCAATCGAAAGCCCATCCCTATTCAGGTTGACGGTATCCTTGCTTCGCCGCCCCATGACACCAAAGCCCTGAGTAAAGGCTATCCACTCGTCAGGCACAATTTTGTGGATAATTCCGTTACGACTAATGAGGCGGTGACAGCTAACCGGAGGGTCGGAACTAGTGGAAAGCCAGGCCAGGCTATCACTGCCTTCAGGCGCACCAGTTGCATGCAGGTAGATGAAGCGGATAGACCGCCGTGTAAGGGGGATGACACGGTGATGCTTGTCGGCGGGCACATCTACTATAGATAGTGGAGGAACAACAAAGAACGCCATCAGTTCTGCTCCTCCCTGTTGGCCCTTGCCGTTTCAACACTGGTGGGTTCCAAATCCCCCGTAGGTCCCGTATTACTGTGCGGGACCAACACGCTTACGATGTCCTCTATTGCTCCTCGCTCGATTTGTACGAGGAGTTCTGTTAGGGAAGCTGTAGCACGCACTTCGCGCTGTAGCTCGTGAAGCGTAAGCGCTATGTAATACCAGCCCGTTCGTTTGAAAGCGTTTTCTAAGAGCCTGCAGTACTCAAGAACGTGCTGGCGCCGCTCCTCTGGATTGAGCTTTCTGGCGCCTGCATCCCTAATCGCCGCCCGCAAAACCGAGAGCTTGACATAATTGGGGTTCATGGTAAGATACCTTCGTGCTAGGGGCTGAGGGGGTGTGCATCTGGGGATGTGCGCCCCCTCTTTCAATGCCCTGAAAGACTGACAGTCTGCCACCATCTACTACGGTGGGCAGACACCGGCCACGAAAGCGCCCGCTGTACCTGCCGGACAATCCGCGAAACAAACACGACCGTTCGGCCACGGCAACCACCCACGCACCTTGCAGCGATGGTCGATTGTTCGCCCTGCGCGCCACGTATTGAACGAGGCGAGCGAAGGCCACCCAATTATGGGGTGACCTTTTTTTTTCGTCCTCGCCGCAACTGGCGCATTTGCACCACGGGGATAGGCGCCCCGGTTGTGAGGTCTTGTCCATCCGGGTCACAAACGCCACCCATATAGCAGATAGCAGTAGCATAGGTCTTGAGGGGGAC
>JALZHG010000447.1 GCA_030914045.1 Chloroflexota bacterium
ATCGAAGCGGGGGCGTCGGGCCAAGTGAAGCGCGGAACCTGCAATCCTATGCGCAAGCCAGTGTCCTCCGTTCTCTCCTAGAGGCAGGTCTATTCCTGGCTTGCCTATCATAAACCTATAGGGGCTATGTGGCTGGGGGTCAAGTGGCTGGTGTTGATGGACGGCCTTCGCTACTGTCAGGCGCCGGGGTGTCCCTGTGTCATACCTCCGTCCGCTCGCTCCGTTAAGAATGCTTGTAGGGCAGTATGCAGAAAACAGCTTGAGCGCAGCAAGCGGAACGGTTGAGTAAGGTGCGGCCGCGAGGGCGATATTGATACCACTCTGATACCACCGGGAGCGCAATACGGCGCAACACAGGGCAAGCCAGAGAAGAGAGAGCGGCTTATCTATGCGGCATTTGCAAGCCTGAGCAAACCCCTGCAACGCCTGAGTTATCACTCGTAGTGAGGTTAGGTCAGCGGTTCGAATCCGCTCGTCGGCTCTTTATTTTGCCTGCAAACCCCGCAAAAACAAAAAGCCCCCGACACGAACATCGGGGGCTTTGTCAGCAGTGCGTCAGCAGTAGACTCTGTCCCAAGGCCTCGTCTATGCCGTTAGCAGCTCAGGCGAGGTATTGGGAGCCCGAGATACGCGCCGTATACTTCGTGATGAACTGTTTAATCGGCCAGGCGTCAGGGGAGGACCCGCGGGGAGAATGGAGCATGGTGCCACGGCAGACGGTCTACCGGTCCTTAATCGACGAACGCTACAGAAGGCCAGGGAGCAGGCGTACCTGCAGCGCTTCCGTGAGAACCTCGTGGACTTTCCTGAGGGAGAAGTGGTCCCCTCCGAACATCCCGACTTCCTGATAAAGGCGCAGCCGCGATGGATCGGTATCGAGCTTACCGAGTACGTTCAGAAACCGGACGAGGACGGGGGCTCTCCGATGCGAGCGCAGGAGAGAACGGAGGATAAGGTTCTACTTACGGCCTCCCGACAGCACCAGTCGAAAGACTTGCCCCCCGTGGTGGTGCACGTCCTGTGGCATCCTCACGAGGCGCTGGGCCGTCGCAGGATACAAGAACTCGCCGCTGCCCTGGCCGGTCTGGTGCAGAGGCATCTTCCCGAGACAGGCCATAGTGTCACTATCCGTCGCCGTCGTCATCCTGCGTGGCGATCCTTGCCACAGGAGGTGGCGTATCTAAGTGTCGATCGCCGGATAGGTTTCTCAAAGAACTCTTGGACGTCCGTGCGCGCAGCGTGGGTGCCCACCCTCACTTCCCCGAAACTCCAGAAGTTAATGCGGAACAAAGAAGCCAAGGTGCCCTCATACCGACAGCAGTGCCGGGAGGTGTGGCTACTTATCGTTGCTCGTGGTCTCGAACCGTCCACGCATGTTGACCTCGGGCCGGAGGTAGAAGGTTATTGGTTTGAGTCCGGTTTCGACCGCGCCTTCTTCTTGCACCACGCCAATAAATACGTCGCCGAGCTACGTGTGCGCCGCCGTGTTCCATAATGTCTCGCCCCCTCGTGGGCCACGTAATGCGAAGCGCCTTCACCGAGCTACACCCGAACCCTAGGGAGCCTCGTCTCGACCGCCCATGAAGCTCCGGCCAGCTATTTGTGGCTCCGAAGGTCGCGGATTCAAGGCCCGTCGGTCGCCCTCTTAACTCCTGCAAATATCAGGAAAAAGTGAGCGGCTCAAGTTTTCTGCCTAATGAGCAGGGGTAAGCGGTTCGAGTCCGCTCGTCGGCTCTCCCGGATTCCGCATAGATAAGCGGGATAGACGGAATTATCCGCCGCGCTACGAGCGTCGTTTTCCCAGCAAAATGTGCAACCCGTGTGCAACGCGAGCGAAAACGAACGAGACGAGCCCCATCGACAACGAAGGGGAAACCGAAAGCCGTCGTTCGCGTGTTTTCTTCCCCACAGCTTCGCCTCCGATTTATTCCTAGCGCCGCCGCCTCTAAGACGCCGCGTGCTGCGTAATTCTCGGGATACGATGTAGAAAATGCCTCAGCGCGGATAACGGACATGGTGGGTGCAATGCCGCCCGCCGGTGTGATCCTCGAAGCACCGAAGGGCCCCAACATCAGGCGCCTCAGCCCGTTTGATAACATTTGTAACGGATTAGAAACAGTTTGATAACACGCCCCAGAATCTGGCCGAAACCCCTTGTGTGCCACATGAGAGGTGCTAGATTAATCGTTAGTAGATGCCGTCGGCATATAGTTAGTAGATGCCGTCGGCATTTAGTGTAGGCGAGTGAGTTCGAGAGGGGGTGTGATGGCAATTTCTGGTGCGCTAGCCGTTACGAAATGGGGAGGGTTCTCGGCGGCTCGCCGCGAGGCGGAGAGATCACTCGGGCGGTTTCGTGCCGGTGTTTGGCCGGTCGTGCAGACGGCCCTCGCGGCTACCCTGGCCTGGTCTGCGGCGGCATTGGTGTTGGGCCACGACCGTCCCTTCGTGGCGGCGATAGCGGCCGTGATCTCGATAGGTGCGGTGGCCGGTCAGACGCTGCGGAGGGCAGTGGAGTGGACCCTCGGGGTTGCCGTGGGGCTCACGGTTGCCGACCTCATCATGTTCACCATAGGTACCGGGCCCGTTCAGACCGGGGTCATCGTGGGGCTGGCGATGTCCGTCGCGCTCCTGATACGGGGTGGGATCATGTTCTGGACCGAGGCCGGTGTCTCCGCCCTGCTCGTCGCCGGGCTTGATCCCACGACC
>JALZHG010000448.1 GCA_030914045.1 Chloroflexota bacterium
CGGCGAACGAAGCGACCCAGGCTATTGCGGGCACGGTGTAAAGCTCACCGCGTTCACCTACTTCGATACCCATGCCCTAGATTCTAAAGCGATTCACCTCCGGCCGGTAGAAAAGAACCTGTGCGACGCGCGTTCGCTCAAGAGCAAGTGCACCAGCGGGAGGGCGGTCAACCAGCGCTTCGACGAGGAGCACCATGACAGGGTCCGTTCCTGCTGCAGGATATTCCCTTACGAGAAAGCGCAACGGAAGCACAAGGCGGGGATCGAGCTCCTCGTCGCCGAGGCAGGGAGGGGCACGGCATGAGGAAGGTGAGGCTCAAGACGCTGGAGAGGATCAACGCCGAGGTTCTCATGATCGTCTCGGGGCAGAACGTGAAGCGGCTGCTGGAGTTCGGACGCCGGGGACCGAGGAAGACGGCGCATGGCGCGGGCCGAAGCGCTGCGCTCGCCGGAGGGGAAGTACCTACGCTATATACATCGCCATCGCGCGACCCGCCAGTGCGTTGTTTCTTAACATGCTATAAGGAATTTTCCTCAGTAACTGATCACAGGCGTCTGATGTAGACAACGATCTTCTGTCAGTTGAGCGAGCATGAAGGCCGCGACGTCCTCCCGAGATATAGTGGTGGCTCTGTAAGAATCTCCGCTGAGAAAGACCTGGTACTCGCCCGTGGCTGATTCGTTGGTGAGCCGGGCCGGACGCACGATCACCCACCCTAGGCCGCTGCGTCTGACTATCTCCTCTTGACGGTCTTTGTCGGCGTACTGATTTCTTACCACGAAGGGCAAGAGGACCCTGTCGTAGAGGAAACCGCCGTGCCCCTTGCTGTCACCAGCCCCGATGCCGGTGAGGCAAATCAGCCGACGTACGCCATGCTTGTTCATCGCACCGATGAGGTTTGCAGTACTGGCCGAGAAAAGGGTCGTGGGCTTCGTGGTGCGCGTTCCCAGAGCCGAGAGCACGGCGTCCTGTCCCGCCACGGCAGCCTCCACCGCGTCCGGAACCAGAGCGTTCCCCTGCAGCACGCGAGGACGGTAGTCTCGGGGTGCAACGGCAGAGGGGTTGCGAGCTAGGGTCGTCACTTCGTGGCCCTGCTCCAACGCCTTATACAACAAGATCCGCCCCGTGCCGCCCGTTGCGCCGATGATTAGAACTTTCACGTCTCCTACTCTCTCCTCTCTTCCTACGCCTATACGCGCCGTGGTCACTCTTCGTCAACAAGCTCTGTGTTCTTAGCACATTGGTAGAGCTTTCGGGCTCGGGCGATGCCTTTTCGGCTCGGTAAGCCGCTCTAAGGTGGATATTCCGTCCTGGCGGTTGGTACTGTATATTTGTGGACGTGCTCAAGCAGACGGCAAGAGCTTTGGTGGGAGGCGGACGGTTCGTGTTTGGCGCGGGTTTCGTCGTGGCTCCTTCCCCCATGCTGCGGATCTGATGGGTGCACGGCGGAGCTTCAGGACCCATCGCTCCAGGCCTTGCTCGCGGGCTGGGAGCTCGGGACGCCGCCTTGGGGCTGGGAATCCTGGCTGCCGTCCTGCGGCGCGAGTCCTCTCGAGGCTGGCTCCTAGCTGCCGCTGGCGCCGACACCGCCGACCTGGTTCTGACGTTGACGCATGCCTACCCCTTTGGCCGCCGCACCGAGCTAGTGACCGTCGCCGGTATAGCCCTGTACGTGATGCTGGAACTCTATCTCGCCTTTGATCAGGAGGACTAGAGGCCTCCTCAGACTCATCGTCAGTATAGTCGGCTACTGTCAGTCGTAGGTCGGGTCCGGGGAGAATTAGTTACACGTAAAAACGGTAACCTGCGATAGCAGACGAGAGGGAGTGCGGCCATGAGGTTAGTGATCTTCGGAGCGACGGGCGGCACTGGGCGGCGTCTCGTGGAGAGAGCGATCGCAGAAGGCCACGAAGTCAGTGCTTTAGTGAGGAATCCCTCCAGGATGACCGCGCACCACCAGCGGCTCAAGGTCGTCGTGGGAGACGCGTTCGACTTAGGGCAGGTGCGGGAGGCGGTAGCTGGCATCGAGGCGGTGATCAGCGTCCTCGGCTCACGGCAACCGAGCAACCCGCTCCGCCCGCACAGTCCCGGTGACCCGAATGGTCCTGCTTCGGCCGGTTCCGGGAACATTATCGCGGCAATGAAGGAGTACGGTTTGCGGCGCTTCGTGTGCCAGACGGCGTGGGGCGTGGGGGAGAGCAAGCAGGATCCGGGGTTTACGGGTGCGTTCTTCATGAAGGTACTCGTGCCGCCTCTGCTCAGGGATGAGTACGCAGATAAGGAGGCACAGGAGAGGATCGTGCGGGAGAGCGATGTCGAGTGGATCATTGTACGTCCGATGATCCTGACCAACGGGCCCTGGACGAACGACTACCGTGCGGGGGAGGATCTGAAACCGGGATGGCGTCCTTACATTTCGAGGGCAGATGCTGCCGACTTCTTAATGAGGCAGCTCACCGACGATACGTTCGTGCGCAAGACGCCCGCTATTGGCTATTGACCCAATGGGCATACGATCGTCCCACTAAGAGCGCATTTCAAAACCGCTGCTTGTGGTGCGCGGACAGATACGAGCACACCCGAAACAGGGCAATATTCACCGAAAAACCGTACGCACTTGGTTTGCGACGCCACCCCTCCGACAAGGTTTTGAAACGCACTCTTAATCCGGGCTTTGCGCCAAGAGTCGCCTTGGGCGAAGGG
>JALZHG010000449.1 GCA_030914045.1 Chloroflexota bacterium
TCAGAGCATAGGGCAGTGGGAGAGGACAACATATACTCAGTCAGTCCAATAACGATCCTGGACAATCCAAGAAACGTCCAAGCGGATACTCCGTCACTGTTGAGGACGCTGCAAGACGCCTCGGTGTCAAGGAATACACCATCCGCAAGCGGGTACAGCGCGGTAAGATGCTGTCTCGTAGGGGCACGGGCGGGCGGATGGAAGTGATCCTCACACCGGAGGAGTACTTCGGGACTACAGAGGACACGTCTGAGACAGCCCTAGCCTGGATTATTCATAGAGGCGGTTGAAGAGGAAGGACTTCACTTATCAAGAGGAAGCGCAGGCCGTCTATAACCGGGACCCAAGCGATCCCAACGGGCTTGACGCTGATAACGACGGGATAGCCTGCGAGAGGTTACCCCCTAGACCTGAGCCAACAACTCCGGAACCCACGCCTCCGGCCAAACGCCAGTACGGTCCGCAGGGCAAGGATGTCATCGTTAAGACCATCCCCAAGCAGAAGACGCTGTAGGACATAAACCCCGTGACGCGGGGGTGCCGCGAGGTTGGCGGATCTCGCGACGAGATCTGGAATTCCCGGTCCGGCCGTCGGTCCGATCAACACGTTGGCGGATCGGCCGCGGAATCACTGGCGGCGCCAGGTGGTCCCTGGTAGTAATCGCACTGCTCGTGCTGTCGCTCTGCACCTACCTGCCGCTGCGCGCCTACTCGCAGGGTCTGGGCAACCGGGCGGCAGATAAGCTCCTGTCCTCCGGGCGAGATCTCGACGACTACGAGAAGGATCTGGTGTTGCACAGCCTCGACCGGACGCGTTGGATCCTGGGCACTGCGTTCGTGGGCTGGATCCTCTACCAGATGCCCGCCGTGCACTTCGGCTGGTGGCCTCCCAAAACGCCCGAGCAATGGACCCTGGTACTCTTCGGGGCGGCCTGTCTCGTGCTAACCCTGCCTACGGTCCTGATCACCTTCTTGGAGAAGGGCGAGTACGACCTCCCCTACCCGTCTTGGGAAGACGACCGGTGAGCACTTTACCTGCGGTAGCTTTTACAGCCTCTGCTAAAACCTCTGACTCGTGGTTTGAGGGAAGCCGCGGTCCAGGTCTCACGCCACGAACCGACAGTACTTTCCTTAGCGACGGTGCGTCCTCACGACAGCCTTACTGGAATCCCCTGCAAATCGTGTTTCTGTCCATTTATAGGCAGTTTTCGTCTTTTGACTCGTGGTTTGAGGGAAGCCGACTCGTGGTTTGAGGGAAGCCGACTCGTGGTTTGAGGGAAATCGACTCGTGGTTTGAGGGAAATCGACTCGTGGTCTGAGGGAAATGGCACGTGGTTTGAGGGAAATCGACTCGTGGTTTGGGGGATAATTCCTCGTGGTTTGGGGGAAGTACTCCATTCCAAAATCCCTGCAAAAGCCACTTTTTGCTTCCTCGACCTGTGTCCTCCTGTTGTTTTAGAAGATTGTTGTTCTTGTTTAACAACAACAGAAAGGACAAAATGAAGGTCCGAAGGCAGAGGTCTTCGAGGCTTTGGAGGCTGATGGGAGGCAGCGAAGGGGGCAGTGAGCGGCACCCGCCGCTCGTCCAAGTAGAGTCGAATATAGAGGGGTGGCCCGTATTCCAGCTCGGTCGCTCCAAGAGCAACTCCGTGATGGTCGAAAGAACCGTTCAGGGCGAAGACGGAAACTCGCTCAAACAAAAGATGGAAGTCTCCGCGCCGGGCAAGTATCGTCTGCCAGGGCGATTTGACTACAACGTCTACAGCGCAGTGCTCGAGCTGCTGGAGATCCGGGGGGGCATGCCCGAGGACGGTACGCTGAGGTTCTCGCTGCACGAGCTGATACTCCTCATGGACCTCGAGCCTTCGGGGAGGACCTACGAGGAAGTCAGGAGGTCCTTAAGGCGCATAGCGGCGACCGTCTTGGAGAGCGACAATGCATTCTGGTCGAACGGCCAGCGCCGTCACATTTCCGACACTTTCCGTCTGTGGGACGTCACTTTCGACTCGGTGGCAGACAGGAATGGTCTGGGGAGTAGGCACCAGATAGAGTTCGGCAAGCTCTTCAGGCGGTCGTTCGAGGAGCACTACCTCCGTGGGGTGGACATAGAGTTCTTCTGGAAGCTCGACTCTCCCGTGGCCAAGCGCCTCTACCGGCTTGTGGACCTCAAGCGGGCGGGATCAGCGGCCTGGACGGTGGACCTCTTCGAGCTGCAGAAGCACATCCCGCTAGGCCCGTACGCGTACGTTTCGAAGATCAAAGAGAAGCTCAAGGCGGCGCACAAAGAGCTGATCGAACGCGGTTTCCTCTCCAGGGTGGCCTACGAGGAGAAGAGCCTCATCCGCTACGAGGTCTCCGAGGCATTCCGCAGGCGCCGGCAGGGTCTGGAGCTCGCTGGTACAAAGGAGGAGCTCATCGCCATCCAGCTCCTCACCCGCTCGGGCCTCAGGGGCGACGTGGCGCGCGACCTCGTCGCCAAGCACGGTCCCGCCCACTGCACGCGCTACGCCAATGCCCTCCCCCTCCAGAAGAACCTGCGCAATCCGGCCGGCTGGCTCAGGAGAGCCATAGAGCAGGGCTTCGAGCTCTCAGAAGCGCCCCAGCGACACGAGACAACTACGGCGCTCACCCACGAAGACGAGGAAACGAGAACACTGATGGCTTCGGACCTGGCTCCCGAAACCGAGCCAGCCGAGGAGATTT
>JALZHG010000024.1 GCA_030914045.1 Chloroflexota bacterium
TAAGGGTGCTGACCGTTCTCCTGGGGACGCTTGGCGTGCTGCCTGTCTACTACATTGCCAGGCGGCTCCTGCGCGACGGGCGAGCGGGAGTCCTAGCTGCTCTGCTGTACGTGTCACTCCCTATCGCAGTGTTGCCTTACTCGTGGGGCATCACTCCAAACATCTTTGGCGAGTTCTTCATGCTGTGCTCGCTGGCGGTTGCGCTGGGTAGTGCGGGAAACCTGGCTCCCGCGAGACCTGCCTTCTGGGCGCTCGTCATATTGCTGACGATTACTCTGCTCAGTCACCCCGGCGTGGTGGCCTTGAGCGGGATCGCTTTTGGGCTGGTAGGCATACTTTGGGCAGCCCGGCGCGGCGTTGCGCGGCGTGCAGGGGCCTTGCTGCTTGTATCGCTGGCGCTGGCAGCAGGAATATCCTACGCAATTTATTACCAACACTTCACCGGGCAAATGTTGGAAAGCCTGGCGCGCATCGGAGCCGAGAGGACACAGGCGAGCCAGGGAGAGGGCTTCAGTCGAGTCGTGGGTGGCTCGGTGGAGGACGCAAGCGTGGGCCTCATCAACCGCGAGGTGAGAAGTCGAAGCCAGTGGGTGCTCGGCGGGCTGGAAGGTGTATGGCGCGAGGTCGTCGCCTACTATCGTGGGTGGCCGATGCTGGCGACATTGCTTGCGCTTGCGCTGGTGCTCCCCACAAGGAGACTCCTGGCACCCGCCCGTGAACGCGTGCGGCTGCGGTTTGTCCTGGCGGGTGGCGCGTGGTTGGCGGTGGTGGCCTTGTTTGCCATTGTGGGCTGGGCAACCAGCGTCTACGCGCGTTACATGCTTTCGGCGCTGCCTGTAGTGGCGCTAGGTGCCGGGTTGTTGCTGTCGGGAGTGTGGCGCAGGGGGAGTAGCGGACGTCTGCTGTCGCTGCTCCTGGTCGTGTTTTTCGCTGTCGAGGCGCTTGTGCTGTGGCATTATAGAATCAGCTATCAGTTTAAGTAGAAGAGGTCGCCCGCTTCCCGTGACACCTGTACTCGCTATCATATTGAGACGGCTGCTGAACCCCGGCACGTTCGTGGGGGTGTTCGCGACCCTCGTGCTGGTCGTACTGGCCTACCAGGTAAGGCCGACCTACGCGATTGGCATTGGTACGCCGCTGGATGTCTCTATAGTGCGCGGCTTCAACACGCCCGAGCGGATGCCGGGTGAAGTCCCGCAAGCGTTCCGCTGGACCACAGAGGAGTCGTTCGTCACCCTGCGCGACGTGGGCAGGCAGGATTTCAACGTGATCCTGACAGCAAGCGGATTTCGCCCCGAAGGCCACGAACCCGCCACTCTGCGCGTGCATGTAGGCGACCGCACGCTGCTCGATGTGCAACCCGCGCCTCAACTGACCAATTACTCATTCCAGGTGGCGCGGGAGGACGTTGCCGACGGAACGATGGTGCTGCGGCTTTCCGGCAACACCTTTGTGCCGCCGGAGGACCCCAACCCACGGCCTCTCGGAGTGGTAGTTACCGGAGTGCTGGTCCAGCCTGCCGCTAACCCAGACCGCTTCATCGAGCCGCCCCTGCGCGTAGTAATCGGACTGGTGGCTGCCGCTGGCATGCTGGGTGTGGTCCTCGCGATGCTCGGCTGGGGAGTGGGTACCGTTGCGACGGGCCCAATCCTGGTTGGTCTGCTTGGGGCGGGGCTGCTGGTCGTTAACAGGTTGTGGCTAACCTCGGGGCGCTGGTACGAGGCCTGGCCGCAGGCGGTGCTGGCGGGGGCTGTGTTCGTGGGCCTGGTGGCGCTGGCAGGGCTTCTCATAAAGCGGGTGGTGAGTGTCAGGTGGCCGGTACTCGACCGCCGCGTCCTGCTGACGGTGATGTTGCTGGCGTTCGTGGTGCGACTCGCGGGCCAGTTACACCCGCTCATCTTCATCATGGACCTCGTCTTCCACAGCCACAGGTTCGATACCGTGCAGGCAGGGCAACTGCTGTTCACCATCAGGTCAGACGAGTGGGGCGGGCACGAGACCTTCTACCTGCCGACCCCCTACGTCTTCATGCTACCCTTGCAATGGCTATTGAACGACCAACTGCTGGTGATAAGGTTGTTCACCGTGGCGCTGGGCACGCTGGGGGCGGGACTGCTCTATCTGATCGCCAGGGCTTCGACAGGCGATAGCCGGGTGGCATTGCTTGCCTCCGGGCTATACGTCATCATGCCCATCGCCGTGCTCCCGTACTCCTGGGGCATCACCTCAAACCTGTTTGGGGAATTCTTCGCCCTGTGCGCTCTCACCCTGCTCGTGACCTGCTACCGCTACCTGAGACCGGCGAGTTCGGCCTTCTGGCTGTTACTCGTGTTGCTGCTGCCCGCCTTGCTCAGCCACCCCGGTGTGGTGCAGCTTACCGGGGCCGCCGTCGGCTTGACGGGCCTGCTCTGGTGGGTGTTTGGCAGGAAGTCACAAGCGAGGGTGAGGCGAGCGGTCCCCGTGGGCGTGTGGGTGCTGGCGGCCTTGCTGCTCGGCGTTGGGCTGGCCTACACCTTCTACTACGGCCACTTCGCGGCGGATATGCTCAACACCCTTCAACAGATAAGGGCGGAGCGCGCCGCCGAAGCGCAACCGGGCGCTTTGCACCTGCTCGTCGGGGGGTCGGTTTCCGACCGCAGCCTGGGGCTGATCGTGCGCTACGCCGAGACGCGCCGAGAGTGGCTGGTGGGGGGCCTGCTTGGGTTCTGGAATGAGGCGCAGGCATATTACCGTGTGTGGCCTGTGTTGGCTTCCGTGCTTGGGCTCATTCTAGCTTGGCCCGTTCGCAACCGCCTACACTCCTGGGCTGCGAGGCGGCGAATGCTCGTCCTCACCGCGCTTGGTTGGGGTGGGGCAGTGCTGGCGTTCGCGATAATAGGGTGGACGATGAACCTTTACGTGCGATACGCCTTGTTCGCCTTGCCGCTGGTGTGCCTGGGCGGCGCGATTGTGCTCTCGAAGCTCGCACGGCGCGGCTGGGCAGGCTCCATACTCGTGTGCCTGGTGCTCGCCCTGTTTGCTTTTGAGGCGCTGAACCTGTGGCAGTACAGGATCACCTATGCCTTCAAGTAGCCATCAAGACGCGGCCCGCCCGCGAATGAGACTCGCTGCCTACCTCCTATCCATGCTGCGTTGGATTAGTGAAGAAGTCCGTTTCGGCTTGCGGCTGCTGAGGTGGTGGGCCGTTTGGCCTGGCCTCCTACTGGTAGCGGCCCTGTCGGTAGCCGCCTATCAGCTTCCCGGCACGTACGTTGTAGATGTCGGCTCGCCCCAGGACCAGGCGTACACCCGCAACTTCCACACCCGGCTTGAGGAACCCGGTCGCACCTACAGGTGGTCTGACGTGTATGGCTACGTGAGCTTCCCAGGTGTGGGCGGCTCCCGGCCCTTTACGCTCACTGTGACGCTGGACGCGCAACGTCGTGTCCCCATTGAAGTCTACGTGAACGGCGTCAACTTCTTTGCCGGGGAGGTCGTGCCGGGCTGGCAGGAGCTGACGTTCAGGATAGACCAACGCCAACCCGCGGCCCTGGCATCCCGCGATACCGTCGTAGAGTTTCGAGCCCCTGATTACCGACTGCCCGGCGAAGAATCACAGGCGAAGGGCCTGAAGGTAGACAGGATCGTTCTAGAGCAATCAACCACTGGAGGCTTCATCTGGCCCTCCCTGGCGACTTTGGGCTTCGTCTTGCTAAGCACTTTGCTTATATACGTGCTGGTGGGCCGCGCGCTGCGTGGTCTCAGCACCGAACGTGCAACACGGGTACGAGCCTTAGTAGCGAGTACGGTGGTGGGAGCGGGACTCTGCCTACTGTTGGCGAGTAGCCACACATCGGCTTCCGTGACGGCACCGCACATAGCAATTACCCTGGGCAGCATGCTGACTATATTCCTGGTAGCCGAGCGAGTGGTAGGTGCGCGTGGTTGGCACCTTGGATGGCGGGGAGCAAGATTGTTATCTGGAGCAGTCGCCCTTGCCTTTGGATTGCGGTACGGCGGGATGGCATTGCCTCACTCGGTAATCATAGACATGCCGTACCACATGAAGTGGCTGCGCACGCTGCTTGCGGGCGACTGGCAGGCCCTGTACTTTCCGGGGGGCTTGAGCGAGGTGCCGCCAGAGTGGGGCATGTCGCTGTTGATACCCAAATCCCCGCTGTTCTACGTTGCCGCTAGCCCGGTTGCGATACTACCTTTTGATCTTGAAACATTGCTCAAGTGGTCAATTTGCTTGCTAGATGCCACGGTTGTGCTGTTCGCCTATTGGTTTAGCAGGCGGATTGGTGGCGCAAAGGCGGCTGCGTTGGCCGCTGCATTCCTCTATGCCGTGATGCCACTTGCCTTTCGCGCCTTCTCCTATGGCATCCTGCCGACGATACTTGCCCAGTGGCTCGCGACTGGTCTGCTGGCAGTGGTGCTTGCCGCCTCAGTCCGTGGGTGGCGACCTGCCACACTCCTCGTGGCAGTGGTGCTTGCCACACTCACGTTGCTGTCCTTCCCCACTGTGGCGGTGTTCGTAACGTTTGTCGTGATAGTCGCGCCGGTCGGTTGGCGGTTCGTCCGACCTGTTCGGAAACCATCACAGACGTTTAGCTGGCAACCGTACCTTGTGCTGGCGGCGGGCTGGCTGCTGGCATTCATTGCATACTACGGCCTCTATGTGACCCCGGTAGCAGCCTCGGCGGTGGCTCTGCTGGGCGCGACCCCAGGAGGTGCCGCCACGGTACGCTGGCCGGGCGGCGTAGCTGAGCTACTCGTTTGGACCGGAGGTTACCTGGCGAGCATGCTGCCGTTACTACTCGCCGTGGTCGGTCTGCTGCTACTCCTCGTGAGACAACGGCTTTGGGTAGCGCAGGCTCGCGCTACCACCCTGGTTATCGCCTGGCTTGCCATTCTACCCATCTTCGTTGCCGCGAACTACAAGATCGACATGATAGGCAAACACCTTTTCTTCACCATGCTGCCAGTGGCTGTGGCGGGTGGTGTGGGTCTGGTTGCGCTGGGTGGGCGCGGCGCGTGGGGCGGGCGGCTGGCCGGACTGCTCCTGGGCACGGTGGCATGGCAGGCCCTGGTCTTCTGGGTCGAGCGATTGGTGCGGGCCTGGGCCTCTACATGAACACGCTGGCGACTGTGCTCCGTCCCGCTTTGAATGCTGTCGTGCGCCTGCTACGGACGCCCGCGTTGTACTTGCTCCTCCTGTTGAGCCTTGCCACCTGGACCGCCGCATACCAGTACAAGGCGGTCTACAGGGTTGATGTAGGCGGTCTGCTGGACGACGCATACGTGAGCGGCTTTCACGCCAAGGAGACGACGCCGGAGTTCGACTACCGTTGGAGCACGGAGTATGCGGCCATAACTTTCCCTGAAATAGGCAACGAGCCGGTCTACGTCTCCGTTAGCCATGTAGGGGCGGCAAACGACCTTGCTGCCGAAGTAATGACCGTGACAATCCGCGGGCAGCAATTCAGCGTGCCCAGCCTCCCGGAACGCCGCACCGACACCTTCTTCGTGCCTCGTGGCGACCCCTGGCAGGCCAGCCTCAACATAACTCTGGAAGCCGCTACCTTCAACGAAGACCCGACTAACAACCGCGGCCGGGACCTCGGCGTCAACATCGACTCTGTGGAGGTCGCACCAGCCGAGTACGGGCTGCGTCCGGTAGTCGTACCTTCGCCGGGCACTCTGCTTACGCTTGCGGTGGGCCTATTGCTGTTTATGCTGGCGGTGGCCGTCGCCACGGGCAGGCACCTTCCTGCTCTTGGTGCAGGCGTAGTGCTGTCGGTTGCGTCTACGGTGCTTCTGCTGGTAGCCCGGCCCGAGTTGGGGCTGCTGGTGCCCTCTGTGTTGCCGATGGGAGTGTGGTGTCTCGCACTCGCTGCCCTGGCACGATTGGCGCTCGGCTTGCTCATCCGCGATGCATCCTCAGCAGCCCGACTGGCGGTCGCGCTAGGCTCGGCTGCGTTCGTGCTGGCCTTCGCGCTCCGCTTCGGGGGTCTCACCTATCCACAGTTCCTCACCAGCGACTTGCTGCTCAACGTGCATAACGTCCAGGCGCTCCTAGGTGGCGAGTGGATCATGAGCGAGCCTCTGCCTGATGGCACCCCCGCGCCCTACCCACCGGCCCTGTACGCGCTAGTGGCTCCCCTCACCTGGATCTTCGGCAGCGGCGATGAAGCCCTATCGTTGATCTTGAAGTGGGTGTGCTCGGTGCTCGACTCGTTGACCTGCCTGGCTTTAGCCTGGTGCGGGTACAGGCTGTGGCGTGGGGCGCATGGCGGGTTGGCAGCGTTGGTCTATGCCGTTTCCCCAGCCCCGTTCGACCTCTTCTCCGCAGGCAACTACACCAACCTGTTTGCCCAAAGCGTGCTGAACCTGGGCTTGCTCGGTGGCCTGGCCTACCTCAACGGCCGCAGCGATACGGTCAGGCGCGACGGCTGGCTGCTGCTTTCCACAGGCATCTGTTTTTTCTTGACGGTGCTAGGGCACTACGGTATGATGTTAGGTGCCTTCGCAATAGCCTTTTTGTTCCTGGTCTGGATGGTGATAGCACATTTTCGGGGGCATGCGCCGGATAGAGGCTGGAGGCTAGTCAGGGTTATCTCCTTCATCGCCGCGGCCAGCTTGATATCTTACTACCGGAACGTGCTGGACCTGATAAGCAACCACATTGGCGGCTACCTGAGTAAAGCGGGCGGGGCCACCTCGGCGCTTTCATTTTCGCCGGAAAAGCTGGCCCGCAAACTCGTGTATCTTGTTGGCCCCGCGCAGCTAATTCTCGCCACGTCGGGTGGGGCAGTAGGAACGCGGCTCAAAGCGGTCGCCTGGGCCTGGCTCGGCTCGTGGCTGGTGGTTGGTGGTGTGTGTGCACTGCTCGACCAGGCACTTGGGGATGCGATACGATGGTACTACCTCGTCGCGGCGGCGGTAGCACTATTCTCCGGCCGCCTCCTGGGCCTACTGGGGCAGCGGGGCCGCCTCGCCCGCTGGTTCGTCACCCTGCTACTTGCGGCCATGACCTGGCAGTTGCTCAACACCTGGGTGGGCGACATGATCTTCTACCGCTACCACACACCATAAGCTTATGCGCCAAGACCTCTATTACGACCTCTACATCAAGGAACAGGACTACTGGTGGCACGTGGGCAAGCGCGCTATCGTCTACAGCTTGCTCGACAGGTACCTGTCCCACTCCAAGGGGCGCGAGCGTCACGCCCTCGACCTGGGCTGCGGCACGGGCATGAACCTGGACCACTTGGCGCGCTACGCTCGCCCCACCGGCACCGATTTCTCGGAAGAGGCGCTGGCCTTCTGCCGGGAGCGCGGGCACACCAGCCTCGCCAAGGCCGACGCCGCCGCATTGCCCTTTCCAGATAGCTACTTCGATATCATCACCGCGCTCGACGTAATAGAACACCTGGACGACGACCACGCCGCGCTGACCGAGCTGAAGCGGGTGCTGAGGCCCGGCGGCCTGCTGGTCGTGAGCGTACCCGCGTACAAAGCGCTGTGGACCTACTGGGACGACATACTGGGGCACCGCAGGCGCTATACCACCGGCATGATGCGCGCGGCCATGCAGAAGGCCGGGCTGCGGGTGCGCAAAGTAAGCTACTCCAACGCCCTCATCCTGGCCCCGGTGGTGCTCGTGCGCCTGCTGAAGACGCTCCTCCAGAAGCGGGCGCAACTCCGCAACGAGAACAAAGACCCCGAAACCGACTTCATGCCGGTGCCCGGCTTCGTGAACAAGCTGCTAATAATGTATTACCAGGGAGAGGCGCGGTTCATCAGCCGCTCTCGCCTGCCGTTCGGGCTGTCGGTGGTGTGTGTCGCCCAGAAGGGGCGGGAGATCAGGCGTTGAGCAGCACGGTGGCCGCCAGGCAGACGGAGCGTACGAGCGCCTCGGGCGGACGCCTGGACGCGGCCCTCGCGCGTCTGGAGTCGCTTGCCCCTCGCTTGCTGACCGTGATGGTCCTGCTCTGGGTAGCAGTCATGTTCGTGGCAAGCTACTACAAGTACGAGACGCTAGGACAGGGCTACGACCAGGTGGACTTCGAGCAAGGCATCTGGAATACCCTCCAGGGCCGCGTGATGGAGGACTCGCGCTTCAACTTCACCGGCTCGGTGTTCGGCATGGACTGGATGCCAATGCTGCTCTTTTTCGTCCCGGTCTACGCCCTGGTACCCTCACCCCATGCGCTCTTCTTCCTGCAAATCGTCGCCTCCGGCCTGGGCGCTCTGCCCGTGTACTGGCTCGCCCGCGACCGGTTGGGCGTCAAGTTGGCAGCACTGGGCATCGCGGCGGCCTACCTGCTCTATCCAACCCTGTTGCACACTGCCCTCAACCCGTTCCAGGTGCGGCTCTTCGCCCTCACTCTGCTGCTGTTTGCCTTCTATTTCTTCGAGCGCGGTAACTGGCAGCTTTTCCTGGCCCTCGCGCTCACCGCCATGCTGGCCCGCACCGACGTGGCCCTGGTGGTGATGATGTTCGGGTTTTATGGCCTGCTCACCAGGCGCAAATGGCAGTTCGTCATGCTGCCCCTGGTCGTCGGGCTGGGCTACTTCGCGCTCTCCACGTTCGTGATTACACCGTCCTTTGCTTATCCTGGCGCACTCACCCCGCCACCACCGGGCACCACCCTCGACATGTCGTGCTGGCCCTGCGGGATGAGTCCCCAACTGGCATATTACGCTCACCTGGGGCGTAGCGGCCCCGAAATTGCGCAGTTTGTCTTGTTGCACCCCATCGAGGCCTTCAACAAGGCCGTCATAGAGCCGGGGCTGCTCGGGCCAAAGCTGATGTACCTGCTCAACTTGCTGGTACCGCTTGGCTTGCTCCCACTGCTGGCTCCGAAGCCCCTGGTGCTCGGCCTGCCTATCCTGGCGCTCAACTTGCTGTCGTTGCGCGGCTCGCAGATAGATCTCGAGTCCCACTACAGCCTGCTGCTCATACCCGGCCTCGTGTCAGCGGCAATCTACGGGGCGGATAACCTGAGCAAATGGCTGATCCGGCAGCGGGAGGAAGCAGCCAACAAGCGGCTGTTACAGTCTGGCGGTGTGGTCCTGGCACTGTGGGCGGTATTGATGACGGTGCCGTACGCTAACCCGGTGGTGCGGGTGATACGCTTCCACGAGCCGAGCGCCAGGGTGCAGGCGGCCAAAGAATTGGTGGCTATGGTGCCACAGGACGCAAAGGTCGCCGTCACTTCCAAACTGGCCCCGCACTTGCTCCCCCGGCGCTACATTTACAACTTCCCGCCCGCGCCATACTCTCCGTACAACCTTGGCCCGCACGTGCACCCCGGCTTCGGCCCCCCTTACGTTGAACTCGACTACATCCTGGCGGACCCCGGCAACGAGTCGTTCAATTCGCCGGACCGCATGATTGGCGGCAAGAACGCGATAGAGTTCGTTCAGTCTGAGCCGGGGTGGACCCTGGAAGCGGACAAAGAGGGTATTTTGCTCTTCAAGCGGCAACAATAGCGATGAACACGAGGGTAGGACCTCTCACTCCCCACGACAGTTAGGCGGTAACATGAACAGCACGCAAGAGTACAATCCAATAGAGCCGATTGGCGTTGAGTTGGTGGAAAGTGATAACCGGCTCTACATCAACTGGAGCGACGGCAAGGTAACCCAGTACCCTGTGGACTGGCTTCGGTGGCAGTGCCCCTGCGCGCTTTGCAGGGGCGAGATGGGCGCTCCCGGCAGGCTCGACTTCGTGAAGGAGCTTAGCCCGCAGGAGACCACTATGCAGGGCGCGGAGCAAATCGGCAGGTACGCCATCATGTTCTTCTGGGCCGACGGGCACCACGACGGCATCTACACGTACGATTGGCTGCGACGGAACTCGCAGGACGAGCAGAACGCCACTCCTGGGGCCGATGGAGGCGCGTAGGCCCTAATTTCACGTACAGAGGCGACACTTTGGCAGTAGATACCGCTACGAGGGACCCAGGCAGCCACATAGTACCTACCACTTCCAACCCTGAGCTTGAGGCCAGTTTGGTGGAGGCTATCGAACCGTGGTTGCAGCACATGAAGTGGCGTGCCGATTTCGATACGTGGCGCGAGCGCCGTATCTGGCAGGAGGACCACCAAGAGGCCAACCTGCGCGACATCCGCCCCGTGCTCGGCCCCCGCGTGGAAGGTACACGTCTGCTCGACCTGGGTGCCGGTATGGGCGGTCTTTCGGTAGCTCTACTCCGAGAGTTCGGAGGCGGTGGTTTGGAGGTCCAGGCCACCGACTACAATCCGAGTTACGCGCAGATTGCCCGGTTGCGCGCCCAACGCTATAGCCTGGACCTACCAATCACGGTGGCGGCAGGCGAGAAGCTGCCGTATGCCGAGTCTCAGTTTGAGATGGTGCTGTGCATGGACGTGCTGGAACACGTGCAAGACGTGGAGGCCGTAGTGAGTGAGATATACCGGGTGCTCAAGCCGGGCGGCGTGGTGCTGACCACCGTGCCGAATCGCCGGGCCTTCCGCGACCCCCACTACCACCTGCCCCTCATCAACTGGCTACCCGCGCCTATCTCGGAGCAGGTCATCAAGCGCGCGGGCCGCTCCAAAAGCGGTGGTCCTCTCCAGGACCGGCAGGAGCACTCGGAGCTTAACACTTACACCTGGACTGCGTTCGCTCGCCTGGCGTCAAGCAAGGGCTTCCGCGTGCGCGACCAGGTACGGCACCGCATACTCACCGGCGAGATTCGGCAGCTACACGGCTTGCGTCGTACTCTGCTGAGCGTAGTGCGTAAGCTGCGGCTGGTTGATCCACTCTACCGCATCTACAGGTATGGCTGGCAGGGCACATACCAGGTCATGCTGGTAAAGCCCAGGTGAAGATCGCCCTCTACAATCTGACCACCACCACCAGGTGGGGCGGCGTCGAGACGTTCGTGTGGGAGGTCGCCGTGCAGATGGCCTCACGCGGGCATCAAGTGACCATCTTCGGCGGGCGTGGACGTGGGGAGCGCAGGCGCATACCCGGCGTCCGAGTGCGCCTCTTCCCCTACATCGACAGGGACGCCTGGCGCAAGCTGCCCCTGATGAGCCGCCAGTATGGATTGACCAAGCTTCTGGAACGGCTGTCGATGGCTCCTTTTGCCCTGCCCGCGCTGTTCGGCGGCAGGTTCGACATAGTGCACATCCAGAAGCCCTACGACCTGCCGGTGGGGGCGCTCGCCAGGTTGGGTGGCGCGAAGCTCCTTTTCGGCTGCCACGGCAAGGACTTCTGGCCCGGCGACAAGCTCTTCGTGAGGTTCGCGGACGGCTCTGTGTCGGCCAGCCAGTTCAACGCGGAACAGGTTCAGGCAAGATACGGCATCAGCCCCGTGGTAGTCTATAACGGGGTTGACCTGGAGAGGTTCACCCCTGAAGGCCGCGACGACGCACAAGCACTCGCGAAATACGGGCTTACTCGCTCCACAGTGGAGGCCCCCGCCATACTCTACGCGGGCCGCCTGGTGCGCTGGAAAGGGGTGGAGTACCTCATCCAGGCGATGACTGAGATCGTGCCCGAGAACACGGTGCTGTGGATCGCGGGCGAGGGCGAGTACGGACCCGTCTTGCAGCAGTTGGCACAACAGCTTGGTGTGGACGACAGGGTGCGCTTCCTGGGCAGACTGGGGCAGGACGAACTTGCGGCCCTCTACCGCAATTGCGCCATGCTGGTGGCTACGTCCTTCGTCAATGAGACGTTCGGCATGGCCTTGTGCGAAGCGATGGCGTGCGGCACCCCGGTGGTAGCCTCCGACTTCGGGGGCTTTCGCGAGGTGGTGGTGGAGGGTGAAACGGGGTTCAGGGTCAGCCCGCAGGACCCGCGCGACCTTGCAGCCAAAATCACCGCCCTGCTCGCAAGCCCGCAACTCCGCGACAGGATGGGGCAGGCGGGCAGGCGGCGAGTGCTCGACATGTTTAGCTGGAAGGCGGTGGGCGACCGGCTGGAGGAGGTCTACAGGTGTCTCGCACCCTCCTCTACGTAGCCTATCCGATGCGCCTCGACCTGGGTGCCGCCAACGCCATTCAGACGTACAGCACCGTGCGGGAGCTTCAGCGGTTGATGCCTGGCGTGCGCCTTGTCGTGCCCCGCTGGCTGCGCGAGCCTAGCGCCTTCGAGGAGTTGGGAGCGTTACACATGCCCCGACCCGCCGCCAACAAGCTGTCGAAGTTCCTGCCGTGGGCGGGGTGGTCGTACCTGGAGCGCACCGCCTACGCCTTCATGCTCCTCGCGCTGCTCCTGGTGTGGCGGCTCACGGGCAGGCGCTACCCGACGCTCTACGTCCGGGACGCGGTGTGCGCTGCCTGGCTATCGGTGTTGCGACCCCTTCACGGCAGCCGCGTTATATACGAGGTGCACGACCTCGAAGCCTCCCACCCAAGCAAAGCCTCCCGCTGGCCCCGTGCCTTCTGGCGGCGCTTCCTGCCCTGGCTCGACCGCGCGGCCCTCACCCGAAGCGATAGCCTCGTATCGCTCACCGAAGCCTTCAGGGGCTGGGCGGCAAGAAAGGGGCTGCGGAAGCCGGAGCATGTGACCGTCATACCCGACGCTTACGAACCTGACGTATACTTCCCCTCAGACCCTCGATCTGCAAGAGCCGAATTGGGCTTGCCGCAGGACGTTCCCATAGTGGGATACACCGGCCTGACCTTCGCCTACAGGGGCCTCGACCTGCTGGTACAGGCTTTCGCCCAGGTGCGGCATAGGCACCCTGGGGCGTTGCTGGTGCTGGTCGGTGGCAGGGCGCACGAGATAGCCGAGCTAAAGGAGCTTGCCCGGCGATGCGGCATCCCCGCTGAGAAGGTGTTGTTCCCCGGCCAGGTGTCGCAGCCCGTATCCGCCCGCTACTTGAACGCCTCGGATGTACTGGTCATCCCCGACACGGTAACCACTATGACCGCCTCGCCCCTCAAGCTGTTCGAGTACATGGCGGCGGGCAAGCCGATTGTGTGCAAAGATATGCCCGCGTTGCGTGAGATACTCGATAGTGACTCGGCGGCGTTCTTCGAGGCTGGCAGCGTAGAAGCTTTGGCTGCTGCACTTACGAGTATGCTTAATGACCCAGAAGCCGCCCGTAGGATTGGCGCAACCGCGTTGCAGCGTTCGGCCCAGTACACCTACCGGGGGCGCGCACAGAAGATAGCCATGGTGGTGCGGAGTTGACAGCAGTCGTGAGATCGGCACCACTTATCACCAGCCGCGACGAGACCGCTCGCTGGTGGCACGACCGCGCCCTCGTCGCCCTGCTCGTTCTGTTCGCCGTCGTCGCTCCGTTTGTCACCCATCGCATTTACGCCAGCGACGAGATACAGTACTTCGCTTACACCCACTCCCTTTTCTTCGACCGGGACATGGACTTCGGCAACGAGTACATGCACTTCTACTCCTCGAACCCAGCGAAGTTTGGAGCCATATACACCGACCTCTACCTGAAGAAAGAGGCGCTCACGGGCCTCCCGATCAACGTCGCGCCCATCGGCACTGGCCTGTTCTGGCTGCCCGCCTATGCCCTGGCGCATCTCTTCGTTACGGTGGCAAACAGCCTCGGTGCCAACATACCCGCCGATGGCTATTCGCAGCCCTACATCACGGCGATTTGCCTCACTTCATACTTGCTCGGCTGCGCGGGGCTGCTGCTGTGCTACTTGATGTCGCGGCGGTTGTTCGGCAAGCGCGTGTCGGCGGTCGGGGTGGCTACCATCTGGCTTGCCACCCCGCTTGTCTTCTACACCGTGATTGCCCCTCCCTGGTCGCACGCCACCTCACTTTTCACCGTCACCCTCTTCCTGTGGTACTGGCTGCGCACCAAGAGAGAGCGCGGGCGCGAGTGGCGCGAATGGCTGCTACTGGGCGCGCTCGCGGGACTTATGATGCTGGTGCGGGAGCAGGACGCTCTCTTCCTTATCGTGCCTGGGCTGGAAGTAGCGGTGCGCCTCATAGGGCAGTGGCGCAACAAGGGCTTGGCAGACCGCAATGCTCTGCTGCAACCCATCGCGGGGTTTATCTTGATGGGCGTCACGGCTGTCATCGTATTCATCCCGCAACTCATCGCGTACCGGGTAATCACAGGTCAGTTCGGACCGTCCAAAGTGGTGTCCAGCAAGTTCAACTGGACCTCTCCCAACGCCTTGAACGTGCTCTTCGCGCCCGATCATGGCCTGGTACCCTGGACGCCCATCGTGGCGGTCGCGCTTGTGGGGCTGGTCTTCCTCTGGCGGCACGACCGGCTGCTGGCAGGTGCGCTGGCGGTTGCCTTCTTCGTGCAGGTGTACATCGCAGGCTCATTCCTTACGTGGCAGAGCGCCGGCTCCTTTGGGCAGCGGCGGTTCATCAACAGCACCGCGATACTGGTGTTGGGTCTGGTGGCGATGGCATCGTGGCTGCTCGCGAACGGCGCTCCGAAGTGGGCATTGGCTGGCCTGGCTGCCCTCTTAGTGGCCTGGAACGGCGGCCTGCTCGTCCAGTACGCGCTCTGGACCTCGGACCAGCGCCAGGGACTCGAGTGGGCGCGGGTGCTGAATGGGCAGCTTGAGATGCCGACGAAGGTGGTCCGCCTGCTCTGGACCTACATCACCGACCGCGAGAAGTTCTACAGCGAGACGGGCCCGCGTTGACGGCTCCACTGTGCGGGTGCTAGAATCCCGGCATGACCGCGACTTTGAACGCGACACAGCCATCAAATCCAACGTGAGACACCATTTTGATCTCTGACAGACTGCTCCGGTCCGTTTGCTGCGTCAACCCGGAGTGCATACAACGCTGGGGCACCGGCACCTCACTCACGCGCCGGTGGAGGAGCGCGCTTCAGTGTCCGCGCTGTGAGAGCCGCTACCGCATGCACCCCGCCGGGTACATCGAGCTGATGCCCCCGGAGCGCGGGCAGCACACCTCCCTCTACGTTTCGCAGGAAGCCGAGTTCGACGCGGCCCTCGACTACAAGCGTATCGGCATACCGCTCCTGGGGGCGGCCGTTCGCCAGCGCGCCATTCGCGAGATGCTCAAGCCCACAGCGCAGGACCGCCTGATTGAGTTAGGCTGCGGCAACGGCAAGTTCGTCTTCTGGAACAGGAAGACGGTCGAGTGGGCGGTGGGCGTAGACCCGGCCCCCCTCTTCGCACGGGAGGCGTTGCAGGGCCTCGACCTGTGCCTCTCAGACGCCCGCGTGCTACCCTTCCCCGACGGCACCTTCACTGCGGCTATGTCCATCGACGTATTGGAGCACCTGCCGCTGGAAGACATTCGCGCGTTCCTCAGCGAGGCGAACCGCGTGCTGGACGTCAGGGGGCGGCTCTTCCTCTTCTCCAACACTCGCGAGGGTTCCCGCCTGGACTTCATCGTGCGGAGCGTGCGGCGGCTCTCCCGGTGGCTCGGCGAGCGGGGCGTGCTGGACGACACCCGAGACCGCCTGCGCAAGTCGGACCACGTCAAGGCCCTGGAGACCTACCCCGACCTGGAGAGGGTGCTGCGCGAGTGCGGCTTCCGGGTGGAGAAGGCCGTCTTCTGGAACGGGCTGTTCCAGAGCATCATCGAGAACCTGGTGGTGAAACTTGCCGAATCTGCCATGAGGCGAGTCAAAGCAACGGCCCGAACCACTACGGCCCACACCGGGGAGGGTGGCGGTGGCGAGGATGCCATGCGCCGCGACGTAAAGCAGCGGCTGGCAAGGCGCGGCCCCGAGTACAAGGCGATGATGTTGCTCACCCGGCTCATGTGGCTCGACCTGGTGCTTTTCGGAAGCTGGCGCGCCGGTCCGTACTTCGTGTTGGCTCGGAAGGTAGGCGGCGAGGTGGCAGGTTGAGAGTGTTGTACGTGGCCGGGGCAGTGGAAGCGTTCGGCACGTCCGGCGGCTCGGTACACATACAGGAGGTGGCTTGCGGGCTGCGGGCGCTTGGACATAATGTGCTGGTGCTGTGCCGTCAGGGCAAAGGGGAGCCTGCACGCGGGCAGTTAGAATGCGGCGTGCCGGTCAGTGGCCTAAGCTGGCGCAAAGAACTTGCCCTGCTTGGTCTGCCGAAGGTGCGCCGCGCAATACAGGCATTTCGGCCTGACGTGGTCATGGAGCGCTTCTACAACTTTGCCGGGGCGGGAGTGATGTTGGCGCACCGGCGCGGCATACCTTCTCTGCTGGAGGTGAACGCCCCCATGATGGACCCGCCGGGTAGCATCAAGACAAGGCTCGACACAGTGCTGCTTGGCTCCATGCGGCGATGGGCGGCCACGCAGGGCCGATGGAGTGACGCCATAGTAACCCCGCTCTCTACAACAGTGCCCGGCGACGTTTCCCGCCGGAAGATCCACGAACTCCCCTGGGGCGCGAACGTGGAGCGTTTCGACCCGGCGAACCGCTTGCGAGGGGCGGCAAAGCAGGCTCTCGCGGACGAACTTGGCTTGACCCTTGACTACCCTGTCGCCGTCTTCCTGGGTAGCTTCCGCCGCTGGCACGGTGTGGAGCACTTCGCGGAGTCCGCCCGCCGGTTGATACAGGGTGGTAGCGGCATCTCGTACCTGGCGGTGGGCGGCGGCCCGGAGCTTGAGGGATTGAGGTCGCGAGTCGCCTCGTGGGGGTTGCCTCCGGGCCGCTTCGTCTTTACCGGGCCGCAACCCCACGAGCGCATACCGGAACTGCTCTCGCTGGCGGACATTGGCGTCGCACCCTTCGACGTGGCCTCTCACGCCCCGCTCGCGGAGTTCGGCTTTTATTGGTCGCCGTTGAAGGTATTCGAGTACATGGCTATGGCCCTACCCGTAGTTACCATCGACATACCCCCCCTCAATGAAATCGTCCGTGAGGAACGCGAGGGCCTGCTATTCCGCACCGGCGACGTGGATGGCCTTACGACGGCGCTGAATTCGCTTGCCCAGAACCCACAGTTACGTGCCCATCTTGGAGCCTCGGCACGGCAACGGGTGGTGGCGTGCTATAGCTGGCAGGCCCACTGCGTCGCGCTCGACCGCATCCTACGGAAGATCGCCCATGCGTGACTCCGCTCAGCCCGACAGCCTGGGTGTGTGCCTGCTCACCGACGTATTTCCTCCCAAGAGCGGCGGCAGCGGCTGGAGCACGTACTACCTCGGCAAGGCGCTCTTGGAACGGGGGCACCATGTGAGAGTACTGCGCCCCGTGTACGGTAGCAAAGTGCCGCGACCCGCGACTCGCACCACCTGGTATGAGGCCCTATCGATAGAGGAGGTGCTTGTACCTGGACCTCCGACCTGGGCCGTGAGGGCGGGGGCGGGCACGGCATGGCCGCAGCGTATGGCGCGACGATTGCTGGCGAAACGAGCAGCGTCTCTAGTCGCCACTAGGGCGATTAACGTGCTCCACGGCCAGCACCAGGTGTCGGGCATAGCGGCCGTGCGGGCAGCTTCGAGGGGGGGCCGCAACGCGGTCTCCGTGGTGACGGTGCGGGACTACTGGCCGCTGTGTCCAGTCAGCACCCGGCTCTTCGAGACACCCCATAACGGCGCGTCTGAATGCGAAGAATGCCACCGCTTGCCAAGTTACCTACGTTGCGCTCGGTCAAAAGGCCTGGGTGGTGCCGCACGCATCCCACTTAATCTCGCCCGGTGGTTGAATACCCTGGCCGACAGCAGGCAACTGGCTTCTAGCGATATGGTGATTGCCGTCAGCAGCTACGTCAGTCGCGAACTGAGCCGGAGCGGGAGGGTGCCACCTTCTCGCCTGAAGGTCATCCCGAACCTCGTGGACCTGCCGAGCGTGGACCGCGCCCTTGGTGGTGAGTGGCCCTTGCACGACATATCCCCTGAGGACCAGTTCCTGCTCTTCGCGGGCAAACTGGACACGAACAAGGGTGCCTGGCAACTGCCACAGGTGCTGGCACGTGCCGCCGTAGATTTGCCGGTGGTGGTAGCCGGAGATGGACCGTGGCGCGATAGACTCGCGAAGGAGGCTGCCGGACTGGGCCTCGACTTCCGCTTCTACGACTGGCTGGACAACGACGCCGTGCTCAGGTTGATGAACAGGGCGGCGGCGCTCTTGTTTCCCTCGGCGTGGCAGGAACCGCTCAGCAGGGTATTGCTGGAAGGGTGCGCGGCGGGTGCTGCCATAGTGGCCCTCAACACCGGGGGCACCTCCGACGTGATCGAGCACGGCACGAGCGGCTGGCTGGCCTACAATCTTGATGAGTTTGTGGCGGGCACGCGAGTCGTGCTAACGAACGCAGAACTGAACGCCCGCCTGCGTCGTGGTGCCAGGCAGCGGGCAGAGGACAAATTCGCGGCCCCGGCTGTATCTGCCAGAGTAGAGGAGCTATACCGCTCGCTGCTGGCGCAAAGGGGCACCCGGCAATGAGAGTTGCCAATTGCGTGCGCGCCGTCTTCCCACAGCACGGCTACGGCGGCTTGGAGCGGGCGGCCACTGCCCTGACACGCAACCTGCTCCAACGCGGCATAGATATAGACCTGTACACGCGGGCCTTGCCGGTTGGGATGCATGTGAGGGTGCCGGAGGGTGCTACGGGTCGTCTAGCTCTCCACACTGTGCGCTACGGCAGGCTTCCCCTACCACCCAACGGCATCCCGGCGCGGCTGACGAACTACCGGGCCTTCGTGGAAGAGATGGGGCGGCGGGTGGGTGCCCAGGCGCGGGCCGGTTCGCTATCGGCTGTGTACGCGCACGGCCTCTGCGCCTGGGGAGTGCGGCGCGTGGGACGCTGGGGGGTGCCCCTGGTAGCCAACCCGCACGGCCTGGAGGAGTTCAAGGTCAGCCATCCACTCAAGACGCTGGCCTACACCCCGTTCCGCGCCTGGGTGAGATCGGGCTGCCGGTCGGCGGATGCCGTCATCGCAACCGACCACTCAATCAAGCCCGAATTGGTCGCCATGCTGGGATTACCAGAGGAGAAGGTCGTGGTCGTCCCCAACGGTGTGGACCTGGACGTTATCCGCTCGCACGCGTCGGAGGAAGTGAGAGCGGCACTCGCGCTGAAATGGCCGCATCTAGCCGCGGGGGATGATACACTTAGGGGCATCAGCGTGGGCAGGCTGGAGCAGAATAAGGGCTTCGAGTACCTGGTGCGCGCCCTGGCCGAGGCACGACCGCAACTGGGTGAGAGTTGGGGCTGGCTGCTGGTGGGTGAAGGCTCCCTGAAACCACAACTCACGGGCCTCGTTAGAGAGTTGGGGCTAGATAACCACCTGTTCCTCACCGGTTCCGTGACTGACCGAGAGCTGCACAATCTCTATGCCATGTCCGACCTGTTCGTCCACCCTTCGCTCTTTGAGGGCAGTTCCCTGGTCACGCTGGAGGCCATGTCGCACGGCCTGCCGGTGGTCGCCAGCGCCGTAGGTGGTATACCGGACAAAGTGACCGAAGGCGAGACAGGCTACCTTGTGCGACCTGGCGAGGTGTCTCAGCTTGCGACACGTATAGTGGAAATGGCGCAGAGTCCCACCCAACGCCGGGCTATGGGAGAGCGGAGTGCCGCCAGGGTGGCCGCGGAGTTTAGCTGGCGGAGCATAGCCGGGCAAACGGAGATGCTCCTGTGGCGTCTGATTGACGAGCGGAACGCCTGCCGCTCCCAGGAGGTCTAGCTACGTCCCTGCTGGATATAGTTAAGCTGCTCATCGGCATCCCGGTGCTGGCATTCCTGCTGTACGCGCCGGGTGCCGTGCTCCTCAACTGCCTGAGCATGAGGTCCGCCCGCAGGCACGCCTTCTCAGGCACCGACGAGTGGCTCTTCATGGCTGTGCTCATCAGCTTCCTGCTCACGAGTGGGGCCGGGTTAATACTCGCGCAGATAGGCATGTTCCGGCCCTGGCTGCTGTTCGCCCTGTTGCTGGCGTTCAGCATTGTAGTGGCGCTGACACTCGGTGGGCAACAGATGCGACTTTCATCGCTGGTGCGCCTTATTCTGCCTCCCTCGCCACAGCCACAGAGGGCCGAAGAGCGCCGTTTCGCACGTCTCCAGACTGCGTGCCTGCTTGTGACCTTGCTGGTGGCCGCCGGGCTGTTCTCGCGTCCAGCCGAGATGCTGCGCGGGGCGCTCGATTCGGGCGTATACGTCAACGCCGGGGTGTCGCTCGCCCGCAGCGGCACGATCTTTCAGCGCGATATGCTCATGCGCTACCTCGACAATGACAAAGGTGAGGTGAACGAGCTAATGCAGGGCATGTCCCGCGACCGCTACACGCTTGCCCACCTGCGCATGGCGGGCTTCTACGTGCTCGACAAGCAGGCCGGGCTGGTGATGCCGCAGCATTACTCCTTGTTGCCCGTCTGGATAGGTCTGCTCTACAGCCTGTTCGGCATCTGGGGCGGCCTCTACGCCAACCCCTTGCTGGCGATGCTCGCTATGTCGGCGGTCTACTTCTTCGCCCGGCGCGCGTTCAGCCACGGGTCGGCATTGGCGGCGCTGGCGCTGCTGGTGCTTTGCCCCATCACGATCTGGTTCGCCCGCTACCCGGTGTCCGAAGTGCTCATGGGCGTGCTGGTATTCAGCGCGTGCTTTGGCTTCATGCGAATGGTGCAACTTACGAGAGAAGGTCAGGTTTCCTCGCACCCGGCTCACGCGCATGAAGAGCCGTTACAGGCAGACAGCGATGGCCGCACCGTTTGGGCAGCCCTGTTCGGAGCTATCGCCGGTGTGTCGCTGGGGGAGATGGCGCTAGCCCGGCCCGATTTCATCTTCTACCTGGCCCCCTTGCCCGCATACCTCATCTATTGGCGGCTAACGAGACGCTGGCATCGCGCCCATACCTGGCTGCTGGGCAGCCTGGCCGTGGTGCTGGGCATTTACGCGGTGCACTTGAGCGTCTACGGGTTCGCCTACACGCTCGACCTGTACCACAACGTGATACAGAAGACCCGCAGGCTCTGGGGGCCGCTACTGCTGGCGCTATACGTCGGCACCATCGGCCTTGTAGCCCTCGACCGGCTGCACCCCCGGCTGGCACCTCTGTGGGTGCGCCTGGAGAGCCTGGCGGCCCGGTACAGGTGGCTCTGGGCGGGGGCGCTGATGCTGCTTGTGGGCGGCTACATGGCCTACAACTACCTGGTCGGCCCGTGGCTGCCCAACGTGCGCGCTACGGACGCGGGCGAGGTGCTTCCCCAACTGGTGAACACCACCTGGGAAAGCTACATCGGCGCGCCCGTGGACCAGGGCAGCCGGTACAACCTCCTGCGCATCGGCTGGTACCTGTCGCCGCTCGCCATGTTGCTGGCGATCCCCGGCCTGTTGCGCTGGATATGGACCCGGCTCAACGCCGCCACCGGCCTCTTCTTCGCCATGCTCCTGATACTGAGCTTCGTCTTCGTGCAGGAGACCTACACCGACGCCCACTTCATCTACACCATGCGCCGCTACGTGCCTATCATTCTCCCCGCGCTGCTGCTGGGAGTAGCGTGGCTTTGCCAGTGGCTATGGTCGCGGTTTCGTCCCAGGGCCGTCGGTGCGGCGCTTGCGGGGGTGATTATCCTCGGGCTGGGTGTGTTCTATATCTACACGTCGAGAGCCATCATCCCGCACGTCGAGGAGCGCGGCGCGGTAGCGCAACTTGACGACCTCGCCTCGCGCTTCCCCAACCCCGGCAGGACCGTGGTGCTGTTCAGCGACGGGCGCGACGAACCCTACCTCATTTCCACGCCGCTGCACTTTATCTACGGCATCGAGAGCTTCGTACTCGTGCGCGAGTACCCCAACCTGCGCAACGACATAGTCCAGCAGGTAATCAAGCGGTGGCAGTCGGAGGGGTGGGAAGTCTACATGATGCTGGGCGTGAACGGCGGTAAGGCGCACTTCACCGACCTGTCGCTGCGGGAGGTCGGTAGCTGGGAGTACGACGTTGACGAGTTCGAGCAGTTGTACTACCAGAAGCCCACAAACGTCTCGCGGGCCTACCTGCCGTGGGGCATCTACAGGGTCGAACCAGCCTCCGCGCAACCGCCTCCGCTGCCTTTCTCGCTTGACATAGGCGAGATGGACTACCCCTGGCTGGTGGCGGGCTTCAACAAGCAGGAGACCAACGACAACGGGGAGAGCTTCTGGCGCTGGACCGGGAGCCATGCCGTCCTGCGAGCGCCCGTCCCGGCAGCGCCGGACGCAACTAGCTACCGGGGCACCCGCGTCACCCTGAGCCTGCGGCCCGAAACCCCCGTGGAAGGTCGCCCCGTGCTACGTACCGAACCCTTGACAATCACTGTTGCTTTGGACGACACTCAGATAGGCCAGGTGGTGGTGCCGCCGGGTAGCGACTTCAGGGAGTACGCCTTCACGATCCCGCTGGGCACCCCCAAGACGGAGAGCGATCCGGCTACCGGTCTGCTGCATATATTTACGCCTACCTGGTCCGGACAACCGGCGGGACTCGGCAACGACCCTCGCGCGCTGGGAGTACAGATTGATGCCGTGCGCCTGGAACCCGCCCCGTGATGCCTTGTCTTCTCCCAATGGCACGCATTTTGAACTTTGCGCGGCAGTCGCCCAGCATTAACCCCGGCACCACACATTGAGCAGGGACACCAAACCACTAGTCGAACGAGCCGGCCTCGCCGCCTTTTGGAACGCCGCCTTCTTCCCCTTGAAGGTATTGGTGGCCTTTGGCGCGAGCATTATCACGGTCCGCCTGCTCAGGACCGAGGGTTGGGCGCTCTACCTCGTGGTGACTTCCCTGCTCAACTGGTTCGGGTTGGTGGTGGACCTCGGCATCGAGCGCACCCTGCCGCGCTTCTACCCCGAAGTAGAGATGCGCTACGGCCGCCGGGGCATCCTGCGGCTGCTCCTGTGGATAAGCGCGATCAAGGGCGCGGTGCTGCTCGTGCTGATACTGGCCCTGGCGGCCGCTCCCGATTTCTGGATATGGAGGTTTAACCTCGGCGAGCAGGGTGTCTGGTTCCTGCTCATGATCGGCGTGCTGCTGGCCCTGGGCGCGATGTCCGACGTCACCATACAGCTACTGTACACCCACTTCCGGCAGAAGATTACCAACGCCCTGGATGTTCTCGCCAGCGTTGCGCTACCTGTGCTGAGTTCCCTGTTCGTGGCCCTGGAGTGGGGTGCCCTGGGCATGATGCTCGCGCTGCTCATTACTACCGTAGTATCGGTGGTGCTTTCCGTGTGGCAGGCGTGGGTGATGCTCGCTTCCCTGGACGCCGAGCCGCACCCAAACGCAGCCGAGGTGAAACGCCCGTCCACCAGGTCCCTTCGCGACCGCATCGTCAACTTCGCCGGGCTGAACTACCTGATAAACTGGTCGGTCCACCTGTACGACCTGCCTTTCTTCACTATCATGATCACCCTGATTGTGGTGGCGGAGGACGCCGAGAAGGTGCAGATCGCCATCCTCGGGCTTGCATACCGGGTCACCAAGCAGTTCCTCCGGTCGCTCGTGGTGCCCCTCACGGGCGTGCAGACGCCCCTGTTCGCCCGTTTGTATGCCGAGGGTCGTATGGACGGCCTGCGCACCGCCTACGCCACCCTGACGAAGTTTCTCATACTTGCCCTGCTCCCGGCGGGTGTGGGCCTGATCTTGATAGCCCGCAACCTGTTGAGCGTGTTCTTCCTTCAGGTCGGCGCCGATGCGGTACTCACCGAACCCAAGTTGCCCGCCACCGTAGCCTGTGTGGTGATACTGACCGTGGGCCTCTTTGGAGAGGCGATTATCAGCGTGGCGTTGAACGTGCTGATGGTGCACGAAGACTACCGGGCGGTGATTACAGCCAGGTTGTTCGCCCTCTCCAGCATACCGGTTGTGCTCTTACTGGTGCCTTTGATAGGCGTTACGGGGGCCGCCATAGCAGCTTCGGTGGCGGCCCTCGCCTCCAGGCTCGTGGGGCTTGCGTACGCGATACGAAGCGTGGGGCTGAGATTTCCGGGCGAGTTCTTCGTGCGCGTTGGGTTTGCCTCGATTGTCATGGGGGTGGTCCTGCTGCCATTCCTGGTGTTCCTTCCGCCCACCCCGCTGCCCACGCTTGCCATGATTGTAACGGGTGCGCTGGTCTTCTACGTGATGTTCAGGCTACTTGGGGGCATGGACCAGGAGGACAAGACGCGCTTCTCCAGCCTGCGGGTGCCCTTCGCCAACGTAGTGCTGAGGTATCTCTAGGTGCGCGTAGCGATAGTCACCACCACCGGGGTCACGCGGCAGTTTCGCCAGTGGCCGGAGGCTGTCCTCGGTCGCTCCCTCGTGTCGAGAGGTCACACCGTCGCAGCGTTCACCCTCCGCGAAGAAGATTCTGATATCACCGCCGAGGCTCGTGAGAACGTGGATGGCATCGAAGTCCACCGGGTGCGAGTGAACAAGGCCTGGCTCGCCCCGGTCTTGCTACCCGCGCTGACAGCCTTCCGCCCCGACGTGGTGCACCTGTTCCACCTGAGAAACGCCCTCAACTGGCAGGCGGCGCTCTGGGCCAAGACCTGCCGTCGGCCCGTAGTGTTCACCGTGGTAGGCCCGTTCCACGACCCCTACCTTGTGGACGACCGCGAGCGCCCCTACCTCGGCAAGATGTACCCCCACCGCCTGATCTACACCCCGGCGCGCTTCATCAGGGAGCTTGTGAAGGCCAGGGGCAAGAAGCCGCTATCCATCTGGCAGAACTTCTGCATGCACTTCCCCTTGCGCGCCGCGGGTCGCCTGATTGCGCTTTCCCGCCACGAAGTAGGTGTACTCAAGCGGCTTGGCATCGGCATGGACAAGATTGCGATGATCCCGCTTTGGGTGGACGTGCCCTATATAGAATCCGTGCCCTACAGCGAGTCAATTTCCGCAGGCTACCCGTCGCCACACGTACTGTTCCTGGGCCAGTTGAAGGAGCGCAAGGGCTACGACACCCTGGCCCGCGCGATGCCCCTGGTGCTAGAGAAGTGTCCCACCACCACCTTCCTCTTTGCTGGTCAGAACCCCGCGCGGGCCGGGCACCTGGAGGCTATTTGCCGAGAGAACGGCAGCCTCGACAGCCTGGTGCTGCTGGGGAAGGTGGACGAGGAGAGCAAGGTGCGGCTCATGCGCTCGGCTGACTGCCTGGTCTACCCCACGCGCTACGAGAGCTTCGGCCTGCCGCCCCTGGAAGCTATGGCTGCCGGTTGCCCCGTGATTGCGACCGACCTGCCCGTCGTCAGCGAGATGGTGCGGCACGACGTGAACGGCCTGCTGGTTGAGCCGGAAAGCCCCCAGGAACTCGCGCAGGCCATAGTCCGCCTGCTGACCGAACCTGGCTTGCGAACACGGCTCGTAGAAGGGGGTCGTGACACTCTCGCGCGCTACTCCGAAGCCGCTCTTATAGCCCGCATCGAGGCTCTGTACCACGAACTTCGGTCCGCCTGATAACCCCCACCCCCGGTCCTAGCCCTAAAGTCCGGGTGCTAGCCAACACCATTGTCCGCCTGCCGGAGCGTCCTTCAGGCTGGCTTATTGGCTCCCATGCTGGTACACTTAAGTTGAGCATACAGCCGATCTAGCGAAAGGCACACGCATACACGGGCGCTATAAGCACCTAATGAAAGGAACTTACGCAAAATATGACGCATACAGCACGAACGAAAGGCATTGGCAAGGTCGGGGCGCTGGTCCTGGCGGCGCTGGCACTCCTCCCGGCGGCCTTCTCGCCCGGTAGCTCGGCATCCGGGGCGGTACTCGCCCAGGAAGCCTCCCCGGCGGACGAGAACGCCAACAACCCCGCAGGTAACAACTTCACACTGACCGGACCGGGCGCGGTTACCATCCCGGAGTCCGACGACTATGCCACCCAGGTGCAGGGCGACCCGTGGGACATGAACAACCTTGATGACCTTGATTACCCGCACAACTTCACCGCGCCCACGGTTAGCAACGGCATCTGGAGCGCGACCACAACCGGTTCGGCCAGCGACCCGGAAATGACGGTAAAGCTGGTTGAGCAGAATTTCGCTACGACGGCTTCCTACATAGGCGAAAAGGACGGCCGCAACTACCCGGTGCCTACCCAGCGTTTCACCCGCCTCATGTTCCGCATGTACTCGGATGCCGCCGGGCAGATGATCTTGTGGTATTACAAGAACCCTGGTGACCCCGCACCCTGCAACAACGCGAACTGCCACTCACAATGGATAAACGCGCAGGCAGGTTGGCACATTTATGAAACCAATCTGAATCACAGCCCTGCCGACTGGGCGAACCTGGGCACTGTCGCGGGTATTCGCCTGGACGCGCCAAACAATCAGTTCAACAACAACCTGAAGTTTGATTGGATGCGCCTGGTGCCCGACACATCGTCGGCTGTTCAGGTGACTTTCCGGCCCAACGGTAACTCGCCAGTCAACTTCTATCTGGGCTTGACCCCCGACTACAATTCTAGAGAGATACTTCTGCAAGGCGGCGTTAGTTCGACCGCTGGTAGCTGGACCTGGAACCGCACAGGCGTGGCTCCAGGCACGTATTACATCCACGGGGAACAGAACGGTCAGTGGAGCACCACTGGGCCGATTACCGTAAACGCAGCACCGGTAGTACAGGTGCTAGCGCCCGGACCCCTGAGCGGCGAGGACTTCGCGGCGGCCCGCCTCGGCCAAGTCTGGGACGGTGCAAACCCCAACCAGCTACAGTTATGGGAGAACCTCACCGGCCCTCCGAGCTATAACGGCGAATATCTGCAGGCTACCTCCAGGACCATTCCGGGCACTACGGTGGAGGACCCCTCCATCTACTGGCTCTACCCTTATCGCGGCGAGGACCGGGGTAGTGCTGATGCCAGCCGCTACCGCTATATGACCGTCAAGCTCTGGCTACAGGCTCCTACTCAGCACCCTGGCTCCAAAGCCAACATTGGCCCGCGTTTCTCGTGGAACCAGGGGGGCAGTTCGGGCTGGGTACAAAATGAAGGTATCTATGCGCCTTATAACCGTTGGATACCTATGTCTCTCGATATGGCGACTGTGCCAAAGGTACCGGGATCGCCCTCTTATGGCTGGTCTGGCCCCATAAGGGTCCTCCGCCTCGACCCGCATGAAGAGGACGATCAGAAGCAACCGCCAGTGAACCTGCCGTTCTTCCGCGTACAGAGCGCTCATTTGATGACGCAGCCCTTCGCGAACAACGCCACGCTAATCCGCTGGGGCAAGGTGCAGGGCAGTGGCAACGCCACCGTGAATCTCTACTACGACACCGACAACGCGGGCTTCAACGGCCAGCTCATAGCTGCCAACGTGCCCATTGACCAGGGGCAGGCGGGGTGGAACACCAGCAACCTGCCTAACGGCGCCAACTACTGGGTGTACGCGGTAGCCACCGACGGGACCAACTCCAGCCGGTTCTACAGCCTCCTGCCCGTGCTGATCGACCACGGTTCGTCAAGCACGATCTTCACCGACGTGCCAACCAACAACCCCTTCGCGAACGACATCGCGAACCTGGCGGCCCGCAACATCATCAACGGCTACGGCCAACCCGATAGCACGATTCACTTCAGGCCGGGCGCTACGGCCACCAGGGCGCAACTCAGCAAAATGGTGGTGCTCGGCGCGGGCGGTACCCTGGTGAACCCCGGCACGCCCAGCTTCATGGACGTGCCCACAAGCTCGCCCCTCTACACCTTCGTGGAGACGGCGGCGGCCAGGGGCATCATCAGCGGCTACCGTTGCGGCAGCTCAGGCGAGCCTTGCGACGGTTCGGGGCGCAATTACTTCCGGCCCAACAACAACGTAACCCGCGCGCAGACCGCCAAGATGATCGTGCTGTCGCGGGGCTGGAGCGAATATAGGCCCGGTTCGCCCACCTTCGCGGACGTGCCTGCGGACAGCCCGCTCTTCGGCTTCGTTGAGGAGTCGGCCCGACGCGGCATCATCGGCGGCTATGCGTGCGGCGGCTCCGGTGAGCCTTGCGGTGCCGGCAACAAGCCTTACTTCCGCCCCAACAGGGACGTGACTCGCGGCCAGATCTCGAAGATGCTGTCGCAGGCTATTGGCCCCTTTACCGGAGCCAGCCCGGGCGGCACCAAATAGGCTTCACAAGCCCCAATGAGACACCCCACTGCTTCACGCGGTGGGGTGTTTGCTTTGTCCGCTGTTATATAATGCACCCATGACCACACGAGAAACATCACAGGAGCCGAGAAGCGCGCGTGAGGCTAAGAGCCTCCGCGTGCTCTACTTCATCGGCTCTTACAGCCCCGACCTCATGGGCAACGTGGGGCACGAACAGGCGATACTGGCGCTGAAGGCGAAGGGCCACGACGTTGAGGTGCTCACCCAGATCAACGAGCCGGGCGTGCCTAGTTACAGCCGGGTCGTCTACTCAGGCGTGCCGACCTACCGTGTGAACCTGGCTACGGCCGGGGGCCGCCTGACGGGGCTTGTCCGGAGGGCCGCCGGGCACTTCCTCAAGTACGAGCACACCTTCACACTCCTCACCGCCCTGCGCCGCCACCTGAAGCGGCACCGATACGACCTGTTACACGTCGAGGGAGTCTATCCCTTCGGAGCCGTGGCCGCTATCGCTGCCGGAAAGACCCCTTACTTGGCAAATGCCCAGGGCGCGGACGTTATCGAGCTACCTGAGAACGACTACGGCTACCGGCGCTTCCGCTTGCCCCGAGCGGCCGTAAGCCTGGCACTGCGGTGGGCGGCCCTGGTGCGGGTGAACTCGCCCTTCATGATCGGCTACCTGCTGAGCGAGCGCCTGGCCGAGCGGGAGCGCATCGTGATGGTACCCAGGGTGCTCGAAGACAGCGCCTTCCCCCCTCCCGAGGTTGACCTGGCCGAGTTCAGGCGGCAAAGTCGCGCGCAACTCTCAGAGCGTTACGGCATCGGGTTGCCCAACCCGGTAGTCATGTCGCTCAGCCGCCTGCACCCGTTCAAGGGGCTGGAATACCTGGTGGATGCGATACCTCTAGTGGCAGCTGCCATGCGGGCCAAGGGTAGAGCGGTCCCGTGGTTCGTGCTATGCGGGCCATCGAGGAGCACCGAGAACTACGGCGACTACCGGGAGTTCCTGCTCAAGAGGGCGGCAGACCTGGGCGTGGCGCAACACCTGGTTTTCACGGGGCAGGTGGCCCACCCCGAAGTACGGCAGCATCTCGCGGGGGCGGACATCGTTACTTCCCCCAGCGTAGTGGAGGCGTTGCACAGGGTCGCGCTGGAAGCGGCGGCGGTCGGCACGCCTACAGTCGTGAGCGAGACCACCGGCGCGGCCTCCTACCTCGCCCCACATGAAGCCACCATGCCGGTTGCCCCGCGAAGCGCCGAGGCCATCGCTGACGCAATCGTCCGCCTGCTCACCGAGGCAGACCTGTACGGCCAGGTGAGGGACAACGGGTTGAAGGTCGCGGAGGGGCTGCGAGTTGGACCGGTAGCCGACCAACTGGAAGCTGCCTGGTTGCGGGCCGCCTCGACCACAAAGGGCTAAGGCTGGCGCACGATAGCCAGGCGAGTTGTACCAATAGCCAGCTTCCGCTCGTCGCCGGGGGGGCTGTCGGGTGGCTCGTGGGCCTTCAACATGAGGATGTGGTTGCCCGCCTGGAGGTGCCCCAGGTCTATGTCTAGCTCCGTGAAGGCGGGGGTGAGAGCCTGTTGGACCAGCGCTTTACCGTTTAACTCTATACTGACCGTCCTCGGCTTCTCATAGGCGTAAGCGGTCATTTGCAGACGGTAAGTGCCTTCGGCGGCCGGTGGGATGCCGATCCACACCAGTGCGTTACCATCGACCACGTTGCTGCCGGTCCACCTGTGTGTCGGGTCCGGCTCGACGCTGTGCCAGCCACTACCCAACCCCACGAGGGGCAACTGCTCGCCTGCCACAACGTCTCGTCCCGCCGCCATATAGATTGCAACGTCTTCATCTTCATAAGCCGGGCTTTCCCCGCCGAACAGCGCCTCCAGTACCTCCTCTAGCCGCCCATGCCTACCCGTCGCAAGATCGTCCTTGTGCACCACCACGTAGCGGATGCCATAGTAGTCCAGGCTCTGCTGTGCCGTTTTGGGGACGGCAGGTGTCACAACGTCCTCTCCCACCAGTGGTGCCGGGTCCGCGCGTACGAGTTGAGCCAGGCCGGGCGCTGCATCAGCGAAGGGGTAGGGGAAGTGGCGCGAAGTGTAGCCGCCTACGATTGGCCGCTCGTGCAACGTCTGGTGCAGGAGGGACAGGGCTGAATACTCGCCGTACGGCACCTCAAGCACGGCCCCCGCCTCTGCGCTGGACCGCAGGATATCCACCGCTGTACCTGTCTGTGTCGGGGTAAGCTGCCTTGGCACCCCGAATAGCTCAAGTGCTATGAGCAGCAGCGCCGCCCCTGTGACACGCGCCCGCGTGCCGGAGTTCCGCAGGCGGGCCATCCACCAGGCGAAGCCATACGCCCCCAGGAGCGACAGGACCATACCGGCCGTCGCCAGGAACCTCAACGGCTGGCGGGAGGCACCGATGAACGGCACATTGTTCAGCAGGGCGTACGGCATAGGCACGCCCGTCTCGTTGCCCGCCACTTGGAGCACCGGGCCGAGCGACATGACGATAAGCGCCAGCAACGCCACCCCCATGGGCAGCGCGAGGTTGCGGCGCACCACAAGCCCCACTACGCCCAGCACGATAGCCACGTATCCCAACGCCACGGTGCTGTTGTGGGCGTTTAATTCGGGTAGTTCCACGTGGGCCGGAGCGAACAGGGCCAGCAGGTCCACCGAGTTGAAGATGGTGGTTCGCGGCGCGGGCAGCATGTAGGTCGCGCCGGAGAGACGCTCGCTTATCATGCCCCAGAGCAACGGACTCAGCAGCACCACGAAGAGCGACATGGCGACCGCCACCTTGAGGCCCGCGTTCCAGAGCCGCGCTAAATACTGCCGCGTCCCTCCGCCGTCTTTTTGAAGTAGATACAGGGGCACGAAGAAGGCCGTAAAGACCACCAGCCCCGCCGTGAAGTACCATGTAGCCAGCGAGGCCCCCACCAGGCACAGCCCCGCGCAGACGGCTGCTCTCCTTCCTCCACCCGGCTTCCACACCGGGCCGGGACTGTCCAGCGCCCGCCACAGCGCCAGCATGTAGAGCGGCACCCACCAGACTGTAACCTCGTCCAACTGCCCGAAATCGAGGGAAGTGCCCAGGAGTGGGGTAGAGGCGAATAGCGCACCACCCACAAGCCCCGCGCCCACCGACCCCGTGCGCTCGCGACACAGCCAGTATGCAGCCAGGCCGTCAAGCGTGAGGTTCGCCAGTACCAGCAGGTTGAAGGCGACAGTCAGGTTGAACAGGTGCTGGAACGGTATCGAGACGAGGGCGTTGAGCAGGTTGAGAGAGTGGTAATAGAGGTTGAGGCCGGTGGGGTGGTAGAGATAGGTCGTCTGGTAGGGGTTCTGCTGGAGGTCCACCAGCGCCTTGTCCACCCACCAGAGGTCCCACAGGTGCAGCCATGCATCACTGCCTCGCGAGAGGATTACCGAATCACCCAGGTGCAGGACCAGGGGAAATGAGAAGGCTATAGCCCAGGCTAGGAAGAACAGGGGCGGAAGGAGCCATGCGAGACCCCTCCCCGTGCTGCTAGAGTCCGGTTTCAGCGCCCTCGTCCTCGCCCGCCTCAGGCCCGCCGTTCAGGTAGGCCTGGGGCTTGAGCACGCCCACAAAAGGCAGGTTGCGGTAAATCTGGTTGAAATCGAGGCCGTACCCCACCACGAACTCGTCGGGGATGTCGAAGCAGACGTAGTCCACCCCCACGTCCACGCGGCGGCGGGCGGGCTTGTTCAGCAGGGCGGCCACGCGCACCGAGGCGGGGTTGCGCGTCTTCAGCGTGTCCAGGATGTAGTTGAGGGTGAGGCCGCTGTCGATGATGTCCTCGACCACGAGCACGTGCTTGCCCTCGATGGAACTGTCTAGGTCCTTCAAGATGCGCACGATGCCGCTCGTCTCCGTGGACGCACCATACGAGGCCACGGCCATGAAGTCCATCGTCAGCGGCAGGTCAATGGCGCGGGCCAGGTCCACGATGAACATGATCGCGCCCCTCAACACCCCCACAAGCAGCAGTTCCTTGCCTGCGTACTCCCGCGCCAGGGTGCGTCCGAGCTCCCCTATCGCGCTCTGTAGGTCTTCCTCGGTGACGAGGATGTGGTCTATATCGTTCCGGATGTCCCTTGTAACTGGCGGCACCACGGCCTCCTCGATATACTCTAGTTCGGGTGTCATGCGCTGCCCTCTGCCTCCTGGCCTGGCTCTGTTGGCGGACTAAACTCGATGCACAGCAGCCGGCGCGTGTGCTCGTTGATAGGCGCGATAGCGGAGCGCCTGCCACCCGGTCCGGGCAGCCACAACACCTCCGCGTCCGTGCCGTCCAGGGCCACTACCGGCAGGTAAGCCCTCACTTCCCTGGGGATTTTAGCATCAACCAGCACGTCCTGCAACTTCTTGCGCCCGCGCATTCCAAGCGGCTGGATATTATCCCCCGGCCCCCGCGTTCGCAGCACAAGTTGGGCACCGTCTGACAGTGCGTCCAAGTCGAACAACGCAAGGTAATCGCCTGGAGTAGGGGCCGCACTGCTTTGCTCGATCACCACCACCGTCACCGTCCAGCCGTTCGGTAGCACGGTGGTGCTTCCAACTCCAAGCGACAAGCTGCACCCGGCGGACAACAGCGGGCGATCCGCCAAGCCCCCAGGAACCTGCGCGCCAGCCTCTCCATCCCGACCCTTCCGGCGTTCCACCACTCCCATTCCACCCGCCCGGCTGACCCGCAATCCTCCAACCACGTCCACGGCGTTGGGGCCGCCAGGAGCACCGGACAGGACTTGCAGCGCGGCCTCTACCTGGCTAAAGTCCAGCCCTTTGGTATGTCCCGCCACCTCCTGTATCATCCGCCGTACGATTCGCCGTGCCAGGCCAACCGGAAGCCCTACAAGGGCCTCCCGCGAGATACTGGCCCTCGAACCCCTTTCCACCTCCACACCGAGCCGCCCCCACTCCCGGTCCGTGAGGCCCCGCAACACCTCGTCCTCCGCCGACGCGATATTCGCCAGCCGGACCAGGTGGCGCTTGACCAGCGGGCTTGCCGCCTCAAGTGGGGGCAGCACCTTGTGCCGGAGAAAGTTGCGGCGGTAGGCTGTGTCGAGGTTAGTCTCATCCAGCCGAGGCTCAAGGCCCGCCTCTCGGCAGTGCGCCTCAATCGCCGCTCTCCAGGTGTCGAGCAGGGGACGAAATAGCCTTACATTCGGGGCGGGGGCCTCACCCAAAAGCGGCCCCAAAGCCGCATCGACTGTATCAACGGGAAGCTCGCTCAACATGCGCATGCCCGCCAGCCCGCCCATGCCGGAGCCGCGCAGCAGGTGCATGAGCACCGTTTCCGCTTGGTCGTCTGCATTATGGGCCACTGCCACCGTGCCGCCGCGCTCCTGGGCCACCCCCGCCAGGAACGCATAACGCACCCGCCGGGCCGCGTCCTCAGCCGACAGCTTGCGGGAGCCCGCGTAGGCAGGTACGTCAAAGCGCCTGACGGTACAGGCCAGCCCCCACGCCTCCGCTAACTCTGCAACAAACTGGGCATCTGCCGCGCTCGCGTCTCCCCGGAAGCCATGGTCTAGGTGAGCGACGTGCAACGTATGACGAGCGATCTCACCCCGTAGCTCGCGCAAGATGCTGAGAAGGGCGAGCGAATCTGCCCCGCCCGACACCGCCACCACCAGGGGAGCCTCTGCCAACAGGTCGAACAAGCCCGCTTGCCGGGCGTCTCTAGCGACTGACTCGGCCAGCAGAGACATTAGTGGTATTGACCTCGCATGTAGCTATGGGAGCTGGTGTTCAGGAGAAGAGCACTGAACAGGGCCAAGAAGAGGATTGCGTAGGCGAGTGCGGCGTAGGAGGCTTAAATACAAAAGTGGCGAGGGGCAGATTTGAACTGCCGACCAAGGGCTTATGAGTCCCCTGCTCTGCCACTGAGCTACCTCGCCACGGAACTGCTTCCCTCTCTACGTTCGCACGCGCGAGGGACCGAAATATTATACCCAAGAACCGGGTATGTGTCAATTTCGTCAGACAAAAAAGACAGAGCCGGAGCAAAGTCACAGCTCTGTCTTTTTCGTGCCGGAACTTGCTTATGCTACCGCTTCACCGATGCCCAGCAACGACTCCATCTGGTCGAGCCTCTTGCCGAACATCTGTAGCGCCTGGCGTACCGGGTCGGGCGATGCCATGTCCACCCCGGCATCGCGTAGCAGGTTGATTGAGTAGTCACTGCCGCCCCGGCTCAGGAAGCGCAGGTAGCGGTCCACAGCGGGCTGGCCTTCGTTGATGATCTGCTGCGAAAGCGCCACCGCCGCCGACATGCCCGTGGAGTACTTGTAGACGTAGAAGCTGCGGTAGAAATGCGGGATGCGCGCCCACTCTATAGCAATCTCCGGGTCTACGTTCACGCCGGGATAGTACTGCTTGTTGAGGTCGTAATGCACCTCCGACAGCATGTCCGCCGTGAGCGCCTCGCCCGCCTCCGCCCGCTCGTGCGCGATCTTCTCGAACTCCGCGAACATCGTCTGGCGGTAGAGGGTGGTCCTGAACTGCTCCAGGCTGTAGTTCACCACCGCCAGCTTCACGTTCTTGTCGTCCGAGTTGGTCAGCAGGTGATGTATAAGCAGCTCCTCGTTCAGCGTCGAAGCCACCTCGGCCACGAAGAGCGTGTAGCCCGCGTAGAGGAAAGGCTGGTTCTTGTTGGAGAAGTAGGAGTGGATGGCGTGCCCCATCTCGTGCGCCACCGTGAATACGTCGCGCAACGTATCCTGGTAGTTCAGCAAGATGAAGGGGTGCGCACCATAAGTGCCCCAGCTATACGCGCCCGAAGTCTTGTTCACCGACTCGAACACGTCGGACCAGCGCGAGGTAAAGCCCTCCCGCACCGCCGCGTTGTACTCGGCACCCAGCGGCGCGAGGGAATCGCTTACCATCTGCGTGCCGCGCTCGTACGGTATCTCCTCGTTGATTTCGGGCAGCATCGGCACGTGCAAGTCCCACATGTGCAGTTCGTCAAGCTGTAGCACGCGCTTGCGCAACTCGAGGTAGCGCTGTATCTGGGGTAGGTTCTCGTGTACGGCGTCAATCAGCCCGGTGTAGACGCTCAGGGGGATGTTGTCCTTCGACAGGGACATCTCCAACGATGAGCCGTACTTGCGCGCTCTGGAGAAGAATATATCCGCCTTCACCTGGGTCGCATAGGTGCTGGCTATCGTGTTGCGGTTCTGCGCGTACGCCTTGTGGTAGGTGAGGAAGGCGTCGCGGCGCACCCGGCGGTCGGACGACATAATATAGCGGATGTAGCGACCGTGGCTCAACTCCACGTCCGAGTCCTCTTCGTCCTTGATCGTGCCGTACACCATGTCGGTGGTGGTGAGCATATCAAAGATCGTCTCAGGGCCTCCGGCTATCTCACCCGCCCCGGCAAGCAAAGCCTCCTCCCGCTCGCTGAGCATGTGCTCCTTCTCGCGGAAGAGGTCGTCCATTTCGTGCTCGTGCAGCTTCAGTGGCTCAAGCTCCTGCATGAAGCCATTTATCCTCTCCTGCCCCACGCTGAGTAGCTCCGGGCTGACGAATGCCAGCGCCTCCTGCACGCGTGCGTACTGCGCGAAAGCCCTGTCGGAGAGGGCCTGGTACTGCGCGTTGGAGTTGTCTTCGTCGCGGCGCATCTTGGAGTACACGATCACGCGCTCCAACACCTGGCCGAGTTCGTCGCGCAACCGCAGTGCTTCCAGCAGGGTCTCGGCGCTCTCCCCAAGCCTACCCCGGTAGCTCGACAGCCGCTCCACCAGGGGCATAAGCGAATTGAATTCCTCTTCCCAGGTTGCGTCCTGGCTGTAAATCGCTTCCAGGTCCCACTTGTGCTCGTCGGCTATCTCCGAGCGTGTTGGAACTGCTTTTGTGACCATGAGTCATCTCCTACATGAAGTGAATGCCGGTAGAATAAGCGTGGGGGCGCTGCCTCTCAGACCGCCTGTCTTAGCGACCACCCGCGACTCCGGGCAAGTACTCCATTTTATCACACCCTAGAGAAGGCAACAAAAAAGAGGCCTTTCGGCCTCTCACTGGTAGCGGGGGTAGGATTCGAACCTACGGCCTTTGGGTTATGAGCCCAACGAGCTTCCACTGCTCCACCCCGCGTCAACATTGTTATTATACGGGGTCGTGAAGCAAATGTCAAGGAAACTGGTCGGGCGACTTTGCGGGGGCGAAAAGGCCGAACCATTTCTCCCAATTCGACGGTTCTTGGGTGGTGGCGTTCTCCTCCGCACCCTGCCCCGCAAGGCCGCCCAACCCGCCACCAATGGTTGCGTCCAGCCCCACCGGGATGAGCACTTCCTCGTCGGGGCGGCGCAGGTTGAGGTCTTCGCGGGCGCGCTGCTCGATGTACTTGGTGGACTGGTAATATTGGAGGCTGGCCCGCAGGCGCGTGTTGTCGTCCCGCAGAGCCGCGTTGGCCCGACGTTGCGCAGCTGACCTGGCATTCAAGTCGTGTTCCAGCAGTAGCTCTTGCCCGAAGCGCACGAGGAACAGCAAGGCAAACAGCCCCAGCACAACCGAGATAGCGGTGGTGGATAACGACCTGTTCTTGCCTGTGGGCAGCTTAAGTACGACGCTCATATCTCCCTCGACTCCGGCACGAGAGAGAGTATATAGCACAGGGGCCGGTGCGCCGTGGTTTTCCACCCGAGGGGTGACACCTAACGCGTAACGCGTAACACGTAACTCGTAAGGGTACAATAAGTAACAAGGCGGCTCTGAGAGAATTAAGCCTCTAAAGCCGCCTTACGTGTTACGCGTTACTCTTTACTTAGGCTCGACCTTCGCCTATGCCAATCCGTCACCTGCTGGTAGGCGTGGGCCACCCGCAGGATGGTCGCCTCATCGAAGTGCCTGCCGAGGATTTGCAGGCCGATGGGTAGGCCGTCCGAGAAGCCGCAGGGGATAGAGACGCCCGGCACGCCCGCGAGGTTGGCGGGTACGGTGTAGATGTCGGTCAGGTACATCGCCAGCGGGTCGTCCAGCTTCTCGCCAATCCTGAAGGCGACCGTGGGGGAGGTTGGGTCGAGTATGACGTCTACTTCCTCGTAGGCTCGCTTGAAGTCCTGGGCAACCAGGGTGCGGACCTGCTGCGCCTTTTTGTAGAACGCCTCGTAGTAGCCCGCGCTCAGGGCGTATGTACCGAGCATGATGCGGCGCTTCACCTCCGACCCGAAGCCGTATTCGCGGGTCGCCAGCATCGAGTTGACCGCGTTACGCGCCTCCGGGTCGCGGTAGCCGTACTTCATGCCGTCATAGCGTGCGAGATTGGAGCTTGCTTCGGCGGGCGCGATGATGTAGTAGGCCGCCAGGGCGTAGTCGAGGCTCGGCAGGTCTATCTCGCGCAACTCGGCACCAAGCTCCGTCAACTGCCTCACCGCCGACTGCACGGCGGCCGCCACGTCAGGATTTAGCCCGCCCTCTGAGCTGCCCGCGGCGTCCAAAGCCCCGCGCCGGACCCCAACTCTCACGCCAGCTAGAGATTCGCCGCTGTCCCGTAGGATCGTGCTATAGCTGGGCACCTCTACGGGCTGAGAAGTAGAGTCGCAGGAGTCCTGCCCGGCAATGAGTTCCAGCACCAGGGCCGCGTCCATCGCGTCCCGCGTGAAGGGGCCAATCTGGTCGAGCGAGGAGGCGAAGGCCACCAAGCCGTAGCGGGACACCCGCCCGTAAGTCGGCTTTAGCCCGGTCAGGCCGCAGAGGGAGGCAGGTTGGCGCACGCTTCCGCCCGTGTCGGTACCCAGCGAATAGTGCCCCATGCCAGCCGCCACCGCCGCCGCCGATCCTCCGCTTGAGCCGCCCGGCACGCGCGAGGTGTCCCAGGGGTTGCGGCTCACGCCCCAGGCCGAGTTCTCCGTTGAAGAACCCATCGCGAACTCGTCGCAGTTGTTCTTTCCAAGCAGCACCGCACCTGCTTCCATCAGCCTGGCGGGCACTGTTCCGTCGAATGGCGGGGAAAAGTTCTCAAGGTGGCGCGAGCCACAAGTAGTAGGCACGCCCCTGGTAATCAACACGTCCTTGAGGCTCATCGGGACGCCGTCTAGCGTGGAGCGCGGACCCTCACCCGAAGCCCTGCGGCGGTCGAAGTCGCGGGCTGCTTCCAGGGCGCGGTCGCGGGTGACGGAGACGAACGCGTGGACCCGCCCTTCGTGGCTGTCGATTTGAGCCAGGGCCGCTTCGGTCAACTCCTCTGAAGACACCTCTCCTGCGTCGAGCAGGTCGCGGGCTTCGTGGATGGTCAGGAACGCCAGCGACTCTCTGCCTGCCGCGCTACTCATCGCCGCCTCCAGTTCCACCACCCGAGCTCCCGGCCTCGAAGTCCTCCATCACGGCGGGCACGCGGAAGAATTCTCCTTCGCGGCCGGGGGCGTTCGCAAGGGCTTCACTAGTGGGTAGCGACGGCCTGGAGCTATCGGAGCGCGCCACGTTCAAGTGCGACAGCACCTGCGCGGTGGGGGCCACAGCCGAGGTATCGACTCCTTGCAGTATCTCGATGTATTCCAGCACCTGCCCTAGCTGGCTTCTTAGCGTCTCCACTTCCTCGTCCGATAAGCCCAGCCGGGCCAGCATCGCAACGTGGCGTACTTCCTCGCTTGTGAGCAACTTCTAATTCTCCTGCCTAGTTTTTCTACAGGCTAGCTCGGGTCGGCCACCCTGTTCCTGATCACGCCGATGCGTTCCACCTCGCACTCGACTACGTCGCCAGGAAAGAGGTATTCAGGCGGTGTGCGTGCGAAACCGACTCCCGCTGGCGTGCCCGTGGCTATGATGTCGCCGGGTTCGAGGGTCATGCTGAGCGACAGGCTCTCAACCGTGCCCGCCACGTCGAGCAGCATAGAGCGCGTGGTGTCGTGCTGCTTCACTTCGCCGTTCACGCGCGTCCAGAGTTGCAGGTCGCCGGGGTCGCCTAGCTCGTCGGCTGTGACGATCCACGGGCCGATGGGGCACGTACCGTCGAGGCTCTTGCCCTTGAAAAACTGCCCGCCGTGTCGCTTCTGCACCTCGCGCGCCGATATATCGTTGAGCACCATGTACCCAAAGATGTAGTCGAATGCCTCGTCCCGCCCGATGTTCTTGCCCTGCTTGCCGATGACTACCGCAAGCTCTACCTCCCAGTCAAGTTCCCTGGTCACATTGGGGTCGTAGGGGATGTCATCATAAGGGCCTATAACCGAGGTGGGAGCCTTGGTGAAAATGGCCGGGTACTGCGGCGGTGGCGGCGGCGCGTCTTCACCCCAGGCGCGGGTAGACTCTTTCGCGTGCTCGGCATAGTTGCGCCCCAGGCAAAACACGTTCTTGCGCGGGCGGGGTATTGGCGCCAGCAGGTGGAGTTCCGCGAGTGGCAGTATGGCCCCCTCTATGTCGAGGTCCTCATGGCTGGACTCCACCGCGTGCCTGACGAGCCGCAAGCCCGCATCGCCCATCTCAATCAGGTCGAGCATGTCGAACGTCGGCATCGCCTGCTTTGTGCCCAGCCAGACGGTCAGGTCCAGCACCTGGTTGTCCAGCAGCACGCCGACATGCGCTCCATCTTCTCCGGAGTCGAAAGTAACTAATCTCATGATTTGGTCCCAGATTGAGGGTATTTCTTGCTCACCGGGCGTTGGCTATCTCCTCTACCGCCGCCGGGTTCTCAAGAGAGGAAGTGTCGCCTAGGGTTTCGTTCAGATAGCGGGCGCGTATCACGCGGCGCATGATCTTGGCGTTGCGCGTCTTGGGCAGATCGCTCACGAACAGCACCTTCTTGGGTGCAAGACTCTTGCCAAGCTGGCCCACAATAGCAGCGGCTATTTCCGCCCGTAGCTCGTCCGACTGCTCTACGTTCGGCCTGAGCACCGCGAACACCACCACCGACTCGCCCTTCAACTCGTCCGGCACGCCTATGGCCGCCGCCTCCCTCACGTGTGGGTGGCTCACCGCAGCCGACTCGACCTCCGCAGGGCCGAGCCGCTTGCCCGCTACCTTGATGGTGTCGTCCGAGCGCCCCAGGATGTACCAGTAGCCGTGCTCGTCAATTTGCGCCCAGTCGCCGTGCACCCACAGGCCCGGTATCCGCGAGAAATAGGTGTCGATGTAGCGTTCCTGGTCGCCCCAGAAGCCTCGCGTCATACCGGGCCAGGGACCGCGTATCGCCAGCTCGCCCACCGCGCCTCGCACAGGCTCCCCGGTGTCGCTCACCACGTCGGCGGCCATGCCCGGCACGGGGGAGTTGAAGGAAGCGGGCTTGATGGGCAAGAGCGGAATGCAGGACAGGATGCCGCCCGAAATCTCGGTGCCACCCGAATAGTTGATGATGGGACAGCGGCTCCCGCCAATCTTGCGCAAGTACCACCACCAGGGGTCGGGGTTCCACGGCTCGCCCGTAGACCCCAGGAACATGAGGGAGGAGAGGTCGTGCTTGTCCACCCACTCGTCGCCCTGGGCCATGAGAGAACGTATGGCGGTGGGCGAGATGCCCAGGTGGGTGATGCGGTGCCGCTCGACCATCTCCCACACTCGGTCGGGTCCCGGAGAGTCGGGGGTGCCGTCGTACATAAATAGGGTGGCCCCAAGCATGAGCGTACCGCTGATCGCCCACGGCCCCATCATCCAACCAATGTCGGTGAACCAGAAGAAGACGTCGCCGGGCTGCACGTCGAAGCAGTGGGCCATGTCCTGCGCGCCTTTGATGGGGAAGCCACAGTGGACGTGCTGCGCGCCCTTCGGCCTCCCGGTGGTGCCTGACGTGTAGATGATCATGTAGAGGTCTTCGGCCCCCGTGCGTACCGTGTCGAAGCTGCTGTCCTGGGCCGCTACAAGGTCGTCCCACCATATGTCGCGCGTTGGGTTCCAGGGAACTTCCCGCCCCAACCGCCTGTGCACGACCACCTTCTCAACGCAAGGCGCGGCGGCCGCTGCTTCATCCGCAACTTCCTTCATGGCTACGGGCTTGCCCCGCCTGGTGAAGCCGTCCGCCGTGACCAGCACCTTCGCTCCGCAGTCAGTCAGACGCGACGCCACAGAGGGGGCCGCATAGCCGGAAAAGATCGGGATGAAAATAGCTCCCAACTTGCCGCAGGCCAGCATGGCGATTGCCACCTCAGGCGTGAACGGCATGAACAGGCCTACGCGGTCGCCCTTCTCTATGCCAAGCGACCTCAGCCCATTCGCAAAGCGGCAGACCTCGGCGTGTAGCTGCGCGTAAGTGAGGGTGCGAATTACGCCCTCTTCGCCCTCGAAGATGATGGCGGGCCGGTCGGCGTTGGAACCGATAGCGTGCTTGTCCAGCGCGTCGTGTACGTAGTTGTACTGCGCGCCGGTGAACCACGTGGCCCATTCCCAGCCACGACTCGTGTCCAGAACCTGGCTATAGGGAGTGTAGAACTCGAACCCCAGGTCCTTGACCGTGGCGTCCCAGAACCACACCGGGTCGGCTGCCGAGCGTTGCAGAAGCTCCTCAAACGAGCCGACGCCCTGCTGCTGCATGAACCGCCGAAGCCGCGAGCGTTGCAGGTAGATGGGGCTGGGACGCCAGGCGATTTCGCGGGCGCGTGGGCTGACTATCCCTGAGGGAATCGGGTTGTTTGCCAGGACCTGTGAGGTGCGCCGGTCGCTCAAGGCTTCCTCCGTGGGGAATATGCGGTCCCAACATAGTACAGGAGGTGCCTGGCGAGCGTCAAGGAAACACGTGGTGGGATTGGGCGAGGACGGATTGGGCCTGAGGCACAGGCCCAAATCGTAGGGCGAAGTCGTAGAGCGAAGCCATAGGCCGACGTCCGGCGATTGAAATCGCGGGCTACACAAGGCAAAGTCCGCCGCAGGGCGGACTACCTTAGCTACATTTTCACCTCAATAGAAACGCTTTGCCATAGAGCAAGTCCCCTTCGGGGACTTCGCAAGGTGTAGCCCGCGATTTCAATCGCCGGGCGTCGTCGTTGCTATCCTGTTCCTTCTACTGTATCAATCGCCCGACGTTCCATGGCGAATGTGCTCCGTCACCCATCGTGCCTTCACGATCGTGCCTTCGCCATCGTGCCTTCGCCGCTAAACCAGGCTAGCCGCCATCTCCACAGGCGCGAGCGACTCTTCCCTGCGGTCTTCTTCTACCTGCGACTCGCTACGCCCCTGTTTACCAACCTTGTTGTCCACGAACTTCCACCAGGCGCTGACCGCCGGGCTGTGCAGGGCCTTACGGTCGTGGATGAGATACACATGCTGGGCGAGCGAAAAGCCCTCTATCCGCAGAGGGAAGACCTGTCCCACAAACCGCCGGGCGATGGACAACGGCACCAAGCCCACGCCTAGCCCTTCAGCTACCGCGCATGCCACCGCTGTGGGGTCAGGTAGTTCCAGCACCACGCGCATATCGCGGATGGTGAGACTTCGTTCCTCCAGGGCGTCGTTGAGGGCGCGGCGGGCGTCGCTGTGGCTCTCGCCGTTGCCGTGTTCGATGATGAGCGGCTGCGTTTTGAGCAGGGCGGGCTTAATGGCGGGCACCCAGCCGTCCTCCCCGAATCGCGGAGTGCGGCCACCTGATGCGGCGGTTGGCGCGGGGTGGGTAGTAGCGGGCGTGGCATGCCGCTCTTCACGCGCCTGCGCTTGAAGCTCCATCTCCGCGCGGCCAATCTCGGCGGGGGAGGTCCAGGCGTGGTTCAGCGGCACGATCAGCGTGATCGGGTCCTCGGTGATCTTGTGGTGTACCAGGCCCCGTCCCCGCATGCGCCCCAGCACGAACCCGCCGTCAAGCTCCTGCGCGCGCAAGGCTCCCAGCATCGGCCCCGGTTCGGTGTGTTCGAGGTGCACCGACACTTCGGGGAACTTGCTGCGGAACTCGTACAGCCAGCTACCCATTGTGTAGGGTGCCGACGATACGCAACACCCCAGGCGGATGCGCCCGCTGACCTCGCTACGACGCGACATGACGGTGCGCTCGGTCATCTCGGAGAGATGGATGAGGCGGCGCGCGGGGTCGAGCAGGTCGTAACCCGCCGCCGTCAACTCCACTCCGTGCCCGCGCCGGATAAAGAGCTTGGTGCCCAGGTGGGTTTCGAGTGCGCGAATCTGCTGGCTCACGCCGGGCTGCGTCAGGTGCAACCGGACCGCCGCCGCCGAGAAGCTACCCGTCTCGGCCACCACCAGGAAGACCTGTACCTGCCATAGGTTTATCATGGTTGTGCCTCAATAGCTGTCTGTGTTGGCTGCCACGTTGCAGTCTGCTCAACTCGGGCGGGAAGCCCGAACAACCTCATCGCGTTCGCCGTCGTGGCCTCCGCTATCGTTTCAAAGGTTTCCCCACGAATGCGCGCAATGGCCTCCGCGGTGTAATAGACGTAGGACGGCTCGTTGCGCCTGCCCCGGTACGGCTCGGGCGTGAGATAGGGGCAGTCGGTCTCAACCAGCAGCATGTCGAGCGGCACCGCTGCCGCCACCTGGTGCTTGTCAACGGCCTTCTTGAACGTCACCGGCCCCGCCAGCGAGATCATGTAGCCCAGCGCCATGCACTCCTCAGCGTAGGCCACGTCGCCCGAGAAAGAGTGCATCACCCCGCGCGTGCCATGACCGTCGCGCCTCAAGATGTCCAGGATGTCCGCGTGAGCGTCCCGGTTGTGGACGATTACGGGGAGGTCAAGCTGCCGCGCCAGGTCAAGGTGCGCCCGGAAAGACTCCCTCTGCTGCTCGTGCGAAACGTACTCGCGGTAGTAGTCAAGCCCGGTTTCGCCAAGCCCCACTACGTGGTACCGCCTGCACAGCGACTCCAACTCCGCCAGCGTGGCCTCCGAAGTCTGGTCGCCATTGTTTGGGTGGATGCCGAGCGCGGGGTAGACCATCTCGTAACGCTCGGCCAGTTGCAGCGTCGGCACCCAACCCTCAGGCTCGAACCCGATTGAGACTATGCCTACCAACCCCTTTTCGTGGGCGCGCGACATGAGCTCGTCGGTATCTCCAGCGAAGTCGGCGGAGTCGAGGTGAGCGTGGCTGTCAACAAGTGGTGGTCTGCCGGGGTTTGGTGAGTGCATGTGCAAGGGGGCCTCACAACACTTTAAGTGCCCTTAGCGCCCGCCGTGGGATGGCGGGTGCGTTGTATGGTACCACACCTGGCTGGGACATTCAACTGAAAAAAGGTCTTGCATTAACAGGAGATTAATTGTAGAATAAATCACAAGCACTTGTGAGCAATATCACAATCTGGCAATGGGAAGCACATCCGAGCCTGGCCGGTGCGGGAGAGATACCGGCCCACCAGGAAGGAGGCCATCAATGGCGAGCGACCGGCGTCCTGGAACTACGGCAAGCCCTCTGCGTACCGGCCCCTGGATCATGCGGCAGCGGTGGCACCATCTCCTCTTTGCCCACTGGCCCGTGGATGCTCAACTCTTGCGCGCGGCCATCCCGCCTGAACTGGACCTCGATACCTTCGCGGGGGAGGTGTGGCTGGGGCTGGTGGTGTTCCGGCTGAGCGGCATCAAGCTGCGGGGGTTGCCCGAAGTCAAAGCCGTGGCTTCCTTCCCCGAAGTGAACGTCCGCACCTACGTCAGGTACCAGGAGCAGCCCGGCGTCTACTTCATGAGCCTCGATGCCGACAATCCCTTAGCAGTGGCGATAGCCCGGCCCTGGTACGGCCTCAATTATTACAACGCGGAGATACACTACGGCAGGGACGCGGCCCGCTTTTACTTCAAGAGCCGCCGCATAGAGCGTGGCCTGCCGGAGGCGCGGCTGGACGTGACTTACTCGCCCGCCGGAGAGGACCCGGCAGCACCGGCAGCCGCCAACTTGCAGCTACAAAAGTGGCTTACCGAGCGATATTGCTACTACTCGGTGGGCCACGGTAGGGTGCGGCGCTGCGACATCGAGCACCGGCCCTGGAGCCTGCAATCCGCACGCGCTACGTTCCGCGAAAACAGCATGGCCCTCGCGTACGGCCTCCAGGTGAACGGAGCCGACGCGCTGCTGCACTACTCCCACTTCATGGAAGCGCATGTGTGGCCGCTACGTCGCGCCGAGAAGCGCCCTTGCCTCGGCAGCATGGCTTTGCGCTCGCTACGCGGTCAGTTGGCGCGTTGAGGCCCGGCTTCGACTTACTTGCAGCCTTGCTTGTTCAAGTACTCCACGCCCAGCAGCCCCAGCAGCACTTCGGCGTTGGTCCCCTTGTGCTCTGGGTGGTATTCGAGGCGGTTGCGCTCGAAATACTGCACGGTGTAGGTCTTACCGTCGGCGTCGTTGCGCTCTTGAAGCTCTGCCGAGATGGGGTAGCCAAATACGGCCAGGCCACCGTGCGCGCGCCACCATTCCTGGAACAGGCTCAGGCTCTGCCCAGTCAGGGGGAAGTACTCGCCCGCCGTAGTGGGCGCGTGCGTGCTGGGGAAGGAGCGTCCCTCCGTAAGCCACGTACCCAGGAGTCCCACCTGCACGTCGTAGGGTGGTGCGTTCTCCGGGTGGTGCTCCAGTCTCGCGCGCTCGAAGTATTGTTGCCGGTACGACTTGCCGTCCGAGGAAGGCGCGGTAACCACCTCCGTCAGCGGGTAGCCCAGGATCTCGACGCCGCCGTGACTCTCCCAGTACTGCCGGAAAACGCCGCCCAGGTTGTGCCCTGTCTCAGCGAAGTAGCGGTTGTCCGGCTCCTGGACGGCCTCAACGCGGTCTGTGGAAGCGCACATCGGCAGGCGGTCCATCTTGGGCGGCGCTGCGACGGCACCCGTAGCCCCGGACGGAGGCGATTCTGCTGCCTTAGAAACCTCCCCCGGTTTGTGCATAACGTAGATTGGGCTGCTGGACACCTTCAGTGACAGCGCGCCGTCCTTGGCCGAAAGTTGCGTCTCCTTGCCATTGCGGTCCACCACAGTGGCCTTCGAGGAGCCGGTGGCAAGCTGCACGCCTGTGGGGTCCACCGACCAGAGCACGTCCACCACCTGCCCGTCGGCTCGCGTGAACCGGACGGCGCTCACGTCGGGGCCGTCGTACGATTGCAGGTCGTCCACGAGCACCGTGCCTTTGCCTGGCGGCTCGTCGGGTGTGTTTTCCAGGCGGAAGCCAACGAAGTGTAGCGGGTAATCGGGCTTGCCGTTGGGAGGGTTGCCGCCCGCGCGCTCCCAGTCGAAGTAGTAGTTGTTCACGCGCGACTCGTAGTACCGCCAACCATCGCTCGCGCTGGACACGGCGCCCAGGCGGACCTTGAATAGCTCTCCGTCCTTGTCCTTGAGCCACGCGGACAGGTAGTTGCCGGAGTTGTCGCCCTTCACCCACAGCCCCAGCCGAGTGGGACTGCCCGGCAGCGGTCGGGGCGCGTCGGGCGCGAAGTCTACGGCCTGGTTGGGGGCATCGAAGTTGTATTCAAGCTTGCCCGCCCCGGTGCCGTCTCGGGCCAGCCCTGTGGCCGAGAGCATGCTGCCTTCCGTGTGGAACGACCGCTGCCAGGTCGCGGGCGACTCGAAGCCTTCCACTACGGTGAACCGCCCTAACTGGAAGCGTCCCCCAGGCTTGGTGAATTTGAGAATACGGGAGAGGGTGGCGTAGGTACCGAAGGAGGCGCGTCGAGGTGCCAGGTCCGTCTTACCCGCACCCCACCCCAGCATGCCCCACGTGTGGGTGGGCTGCCCCGAGTCGTCCTTGAAGCTGTACCAGAAGATGCGCTCGACAAGTCCGCTGGCGAGCATCTGCGCGTATGCCTGCGCCATGTAGTCGGCCTGTGCCGCCTCGTCCAGGCCCCAGTCGAGCGCGGGCCAACCCATCTCGGTCACCCAGATTGGCCGCTTGATGCTGTGTCTCTCCAGGAAGGCGCGGTACTTAGTTAGCTCCACGTCCACCATCTTGTGCACTTCGGGACGGCTTTCGACGCGGGCGTTGGCAGGGTTCAGGGGCACGGCGTAAGGGTGCAGCGCCAGTATGTCGAAACTGCCGCCTGCTCCCGCCGCCATCATCTCTTCGAGGTACGGCACCGCGTTGCCCGACACGCCGCCGGAGAGCACCTTGGCCGTGGGGTCGGCCTGCTTGACGGCCTTGTAGGCCACCTTCAGCAGTTCGGCGTATTCGCGGGCGTTCGGCTTTGGCTTCCAGAACATCGCGTTGTCCGGCTCGTTCCAGATCTCCCAGTGCTTCACGGTGCCCTTGTACCGTGAGACCAGGGTGCGCACGAAGTGGGCGTACTTCTCGTGATCAGGTGGGTAGAACGAGAGGGCGGAGGCCTGCCGGTCGTCCTCCTTCGAGGGGGTGGCCCAGTTGACCGAGTAGGAGATAATGCCCAGCACGTTTACCTTGCGCGTGGCTAGCTCGCCCACGATGCGGTCGGTGGCGGTCCACTCGTACTTCTGCTCGGTAGGCTGTATCAGGCCCCAGGCGAAGTCCTCCCTCACCCAGGAAGCGCCCGTCTCCATGAAAGCGTCGGCGGGGCGGCTGAAAGTACCCCAGTCGGGCCAGCGCATCACGCCCGCGATACCGAAGGGCGAGCCAGGGTCCGGGGCGTATGCCGCTGCCGCCTGCGTCGTAGGGACGCTGGAGTTGGCGGTAAAGTAGGTTGGTGAAAACACAGACGCAGCCACCAGCAATGCGAGGGCTGAGGCCGTGAATGCTCGTGTGAAACGCGACATCAATGACAGTCCTTCATCAATGGTGCGGGACGAGCCAGTAAGAGAGCTACGGAGTGGATTATACCTGATGCCGCAAGCCGCAGGAAGAGCCAATCGGGTAATAGCCGCGGCCCCGTAAGTCCTGTGGTCGCTTGCACCATAGTATTAGGAACAGAAAATGCTGCCCTGTACGGTCACGAAACGGCGGGTCAGCCACTCACGATAAGTGCCAGGAACACGGTCCAGGCAGTTACCGCGCCTGCCGCCAGGGCCAACTCGCGAGGGCGTATCTTGAAGCGGGGCCGTCCTTCGCGCAGCCACCAGATGCCAAGAGCCACCAGCAGGTAATAGCCAACCCCCCAGGGCAGCCCAACCTCACCTACCACCAGCGAAGCAGCGGGCAGGCTCGCCCACCAGCCTATAGACTCGATCATCCAGGTAGCGGGCGGCCACGCGGCCAACGCCAATAGCGAGCCTACCTGCCCGAACACGGCACCCGCGAGTCCTCCGGCGATACCCGCGAGCATGAGCGGCAGCAACATGAACTCCGTGGTGAGCGTAGCCAGCGGCGACACGGTCGAGAAGCGTCCCGTCAAGAGGAGTATTAGCGGCGCGGTGCTCAGTTGCGCCCCTATGCTCGCGGAAAGCGGCACGCTCAGCAGTTGCGGCACCCTGGCCTTGTCCAGCACGCTCAGCACCAGTGGCGAGACCTGCACCAGGCCAATCATCGCCGCGAAACTCAAGAGGAAGCCCACGTCAAGCAGCAGGTCCGGGTCGAGCACCGACATCAAGCCCGCCGACACCGCCAGCGCCGACACCGGGTCGAAGCGCCTCCCCACCGCCTGCGAGGCAAGCAACACGGCGCTCATCAGCGCGGCCCTCACAACTGCCGGAGTAGCTCCCGTGAAAATGGTGTAGGCCGCCAGCAGCGCCAGCACCGTCATGAGCAGCCAGAGGGGCATTTTCCGCCTTTCCTTCCCGCCGCCGTAGACCAGGAACACCAGCCCCACCAACATCGAGATATTCTGGCCCGAAATCGCCAGGATGTGGCTCGTGCCGCTCCTGGCAAATGCCTCCTGCAAGTCTTCGGGGATGCTGGTGCGGTCGCCTGTCACCACCCCTACCACGAGGGCGGCCTGCGGTTCCGGTAGGCCCTCCCGCAACGCCTGCCGCACGCGGTCGCGTGCCTGTGAGATTGGTCCAAGCCACACGGCCTGTGTCCCTGCCCGGTGGTCTAGCACCCTGGGGAACAGCATGTAGGAGTAGACTCCCTGGCGGGCAAGATAGCTCGCGTAGTCGAACCCGACCACCTGTGGTGGTCTCGTTAGCTTGCCTGACAGGGTAATCTGCTCGCCTACGTAATAGGTGGGGTAGCGCGGGAGCAGAGTCAACATATCCCCTGAGACCTGCACCGGGCTGTTGTTGCCCTCAAGCACCAGAGAGCGAGCGGACAGTCTGAGGCGTTGCGAGCGGTCGCGGTACACCGGTTCAGCGCTTACGACTGCTGTAACTCGCACTGGCGCCGAGTCTTCCGTGCCGTTGTAGAAGGCAAGGTCGCCTGGTCCGGGTGGGGAATGCATGAGCAGTGTGCGCCCGGCACCCGCCAACAGAGCAAGGAGCCACAGTCCTGTCCAACGCAGGTGCTTCTGCTGCCATCCTAACGTGATGGGTATAGCCACCAGGGCCGCTAGAACCAGCACCGCTGTGCCGTAAGTCTGGTCTAACCCCTCTGGCCGAAGGAGATGCAACATCAACCCTGCCGCACAACCGGCAACCCAGGCCACGACAAAGCCAATTGAGTTCATTGCTTCACCTGCTCAATATTGCGGCGATTATAGCACTCGTAGCCGCTCACGACTAGACCTTAAGTCAGGTCCGGGCGCATCGCCGCGAACGGCACGATTGTTGCACTCAACACGCTTATGGCTGGTTGTGGTATCATGTCTCCTACTATCCCAAGCTCCGTTAGCTGCATGAGCAGACTACCTCACGGGGCTGAAGACCTGTGGAGGCAGTCACAATGTCAAGAGAGCCGGGTGGCACAGTGGTCGCCGCCTTCCGGACCGAAGAGGACGCCGAAGATGCGCTGGAAGCACTCCGTTCCAGGGGCCTCGCCGCTGAGGACATCTCTGTGGTGATGCGTGACACCGAACGCGGAAGCCGGGTAGGACGTGACCCTGGCTCGAATGCCCTGGCTGCGGCGGGGCTTGGCGCATTGTTCGCGGCCCTCCTGGGAGGCGCGGTAGCCTGGTTCCTTGCTCTCGGCAGCATGGCACAGCCTGGGCAAGGCCCCTATTCGGGGGTTAGCTCAATAGCCGCCACTCTCACTGGCGCGCTCCTTGGGGCAATCATAGGCGGCCTGCTGGGAGGGCTGGCGGGGTTGAGCATCCCAGCCTCACAAGGCGCGGAGGACAGCGACGAGGGTGGAATACTGGTTCAGGTGCGTACGCCCGCCTCATCAGACGCCGGGTACGTTGTAGAGCTACTGGCGTCAAATGGCGGGCGAGATGTGCGCACTGAAGCAGCCGCGAGCGTCACGGTAGTTGAACCTACTCACCTCGTTGCCGCAACGCCCGCACTAATAAACGAAGCTGGTCCCGCAAACCCCGCAATCTCCACGTTCGCGGATTTCAGCGGGTTGCAGGCACTGGTTCGCGACGATGAGGAGCCTGATATGCAAGGTACCTGGAAGGCTGATGAAGGGCCTCGCGACGACGCGCCCGCGCAGGCCGATGACGTGACGACCGAGGAAGACGTAGAGCGCGACGTTGACGCGAGCACCGGCGAAGCAGGCTGGTACGAATCGCTGCCCGATCCACCCACAACAGCCGGGGCCGACGCCGCACCGGCCACATATTCGGGGCTAACCGAGGACGAAGAGACCTGGGCCGACCTCGCGAACCTGGAACAACAGGAGGAAAGCTACGTGAACGAGAATCCTGAGGGCACAAATCCAAACACCGCCACCGGCACGCAGGGAGCCATCAACCCCGACACAGGTACTTTTGGCACCGCTGGCACTCCCGTCACCACCGGGCACGGTACCTCCGGCTCGACCATTGGCACGGGCACGGCAGGTGGGGAGCAGGCCAGCCAGTCGGGTGACTTCCGAGGCTCGACTCCCGACACCGCGGCTTACGAGATGGGAGGCAGGGCCTCCACCGACTCGCAGCAGTCCCTGCAAGGCGACGAGCGCGATGCCACCGTGGAGGACAAGTACGCCCGCACCGACACCGACGCCGCGCCCATCCAGCAGGACCCCGCCACTGTGGACATTTACGAGGCAGGTCCAAGCTACGGCCCCGGCACGCGGCAGGAGGTTGACCGCACCGACCTCTATTCAAACAGCGACGTTGACACCGCCCCCACCTACGCCGTCACCCCCACCGACGACGCCCAGGCCAGCTCAGGCACCGACATCCCCGGCACCGCCGACCCGCGCGGCCTCGGAGACAACACCGACGACGTAAGCTGAGTAGCGGACGATGGACGATGCAGGAGTTATGAGTTATGAGTGTTGAGTT
>JALZHG010000450.1 GCA_030914045.1 Chloroflexota bacterium
ACTACGAGGCGACCCTCAACCAGACTGTGCGCCTCAGTGAGTGTCTGCCCCCGGACCATCTAGCTCGTTTCCTTGTCGACGTGATTGCTCAGCTCGACTTCGCGCCGATCTATGCCCGCTATGCGCTGCGCGGGGGCGCGCCATACGCTCCCGAACTGCTCTTTGGCTTGCTGGTCTATGGCTACGCCACGGGCGTCTTCAGTTCGCGCAAGATTGAGCGCGCCACCTACGAATCGGCCCCCTTCCGCTGCATTGCTGGCAACCTGCACCCCGACCACGATACGCTCGCCACCTTCCGCAAGACCTTTCTGCCGGACCTGCACGACCTGTTTGTGCAGGTTTTGCTACTGGCGCAGGCGATGGGTGTGCTCAAACTGGGCACCATCAGCATCGATGGCACCAAGATCCACGCCGATGCCTCGAAGAGTAAAGCGGTCAGCTACAAACGCCTGCTCGAGCTGGAAGCTCAGCTCCGGGCTGAGGTGGCAGCCTTGTTCGCTCTGGGGGCGCAAGCCGACCAAGGCAGCTTGCCGGATGGCATGGTCGTCACGGATGAGATTGCGCGGCGCGAGGAGCGCCTGACGCGGCTGGCCGAGGCCAAAGCGGTGCTGCAGGCGCGGGCCAAAGAGCGCGAGGCGCTCGAACAGGCGGAGTATGAGGCCAAAGTGCGCGAGCGCGAGGCGAAAGCCCAGCGCAGCGGCAAGCCACCGCGGGGCCGTCCGCCACCGCCACCGCCAGCCGGTCCGCGCGACAACGATCAATACAACTTCACGGACCCGGAGTCGCGCATCATGAAGAACAGCACCGATAAGGGCTTCGACCAGCACTATAACGCGCAGGTGGCGGTTGAGCAGGCGTCACTCTTGATCGTCGGCCACTCGCTCTCCAATCATGCCAATGATCAAGCGGAGGTGGCGCCGACCGTCGCTTCCATCCCGCCCGCAGTGGGCACGCCCGCGGGGGTGCGTTTCATCTTTTCGCAGAGTTGCCAAGGGCGAGCGCGGCGCGTAGGATGGAGGATGACAGCAGCAGATGCGACGCTCGAGCGGAGACACCCTATGAAGCAGCAGCCTGTGGAGCCGACCTGGCACGGCATGAGCGCGGATATTCTGAGCGGCGTGCAGGAGTGGCGCCAGCAGCATCCGAAAGCCACCTTACGGGAGATGGAACTGGAAGTCGATGCCCGTCTCGCCCGCCTGCGGGCGCGGATGTTAGAAGATCTGGCGCTGGCAAGTGCGGCCGCCGACTGGGAGGAGGCCGCGGCGCCGGAGCAGCCCCTGTGTCCCCAGTGTGGCGTGCCCCTCAAGCCCCGGGGCAAGCAGACCCGCCACCTCCAAACGCACGGAGGGCGCGAACTCACCCTGGAACGGCGCTACGGCGTCTGCCCCTCCTGCCAGGAGGGGCTTTTTCCCCCTGGATGAGGAATTGGCGCTCCTGCCGGGCAGTTTGACCCCGCGCCTGCAGGAGAGCCTGGTACGCTTGAGTACCTGGATTCCCTCCTTCGAGAAGGCGGCGGGGGAATTGGCCTTCTTTACGCAGGTGCAGCTCAGTAAGGCAACGGCCACCCGCCTGACGGAAGCGGCGGGAGCGGCCGCCGTGGCTGTGCAAACCGCGGAGGTGGAACGGATCGAACGGGAGTATCCCACGTCGGCGGTGCAGCCCGACACCCTGTTGGTCAGTGCGGATGGGGCGATGGTGCCCTTACGCGGCGGGGAGTGGGCTGAAGTGAAGACCCTGGCCATCGGGGAGGTGGCGCCACCGGTGCTGGAACAGGGGGCAGCGGTGGTGCATACGCAGCAACTCTCCTATTTTTCGCGCCTGAGCGATAGCACGACGTTTGCACGCCTGGCATTGGCCGAAGTTCAGCGGCGTGGGGTCGAGCATGCGCGCCGGGTGGCCGCGGTGATGGATGGAGCGGTGTGGCTCCAGGGGTTTGTGGATCTGCATTGCCCGGAGGCCATCCGCATCCTCGATTTCCCGCATGCGGTGGAATATATCCATGCGATCGGGGAGACGCAGGGGCCAGACGGCCGCCTGCTGAGCGAGGCGGCGGTGAGCCACCTCGCCCACGCCCTCAAACACGCCAGCCCGACGGAGGTGCTGGATGCCCTGCGCCCGCTCGTCGCGGCGCATCCCGACCTCCCGGAGCTAAGCACGCAGGTCGCCTACTTGGAGAAACGCAGGGCGCAGCTAGAGTATGCGCAGTTCCAGGCGGCGGGCTTGCCCATTGGGAGTGGCAGTGTCGAGAGTGCGCATCGGGTAGTGGTCGAGGCGCGCTTGAATGGGGCGGGTATGCGTTGGGCGCGGGAGCACGTCAACCCGATGTTGGCGTTGCGCAATGCGGTCTGCAACGACCGCTGGGATGAGGTGTGGGAGCAGATCGAAACGGAGCAGCGGCGGCAGGTGCGGGTGCGGCGACGAGCACGGCGCCAGCAGCGGCAAACGCCACCGATCCTGCCCCGCGTGGTGGAGGCAGCGCCCCCGGCTCCGCAACTGGTCTCGGCTGCGCTACCTGAATCGGACCAGCAACTCCCCGTCCCGGTGCTGCCCAAGTCCCCTCCTGCCGGACCAACGCCCCAGCGGCCAGCGGCCGACCATCCCTGGCAGCGGGCCTGGAGTCGGCGCAGACAGATGGAACAGACCTTGGCCGCCTAACCTGCAAGAAGGTGAGACGCACCCGAGCGATTTAGCGATGGGGTGTGA
>JALZHG010000451.1 GCA_030914045.1 Chloroflexota bacterium
GGACACTCCCCTCCAACCGTGCTCTGAGCGCGTCGTAGTCTCGCCGAAGCTCTTCGCTTTTGAACAACGAGGGTACGGTCTCGCCTGAGTGGTCCAGGATGCGGGCCAGGGCGGCTTCCGTGATCGTTCCCCGCACGATTAGTTCGCGCAGGAGGCCCTCACACAGGTGGAGAGCAAGGTCGGCCTTGATCTCGGCGCGGTCCGTTTCGGTATCCTTTGTGCCAGGCATGGTGCTGCCTCCCGCTGGTGTAGCGATAACCCTCACACTCCGCAGTCTTGTGCGGTCCCGCGATGATTGTGGCAGAAGTCCAGAGCTTACTCAACGAATAAAGCAGGTTCTCACTAGATCGCTTAAGTCTGCTCCGCATTTGGGCAAAACTCGGCCCCTCAGCCGGGAGGTGTCGAATCTTACATCACTTCTTCCACTTCTTCGCTGATCAACATGCATTCAGGTATATCGAAAGCCTTGAGCGATCGAACAGGGCTGCGGCCATAGTCTCTGCCCAGAAAGCAGCCCATGCGGCTGTATTGCACGGATCAGGGAAGCGGGCGCAGTGCTCCCAACCCTGTGTTGGTTCAGGTGATGCAAACCTAATGATCTTCACGAAAGTCCGGTAACGGAGAGGCCTGCATGGCGAAAGAAGCTGGTAATGAGTTCGGGTCGGCGCTGTAGGCGGCCGAACTCGCGGCGGGCCAGACGGTGCAGGTCGGCGACTGATCCAGGCAGCGCGTTCTCCATGGCCCGTTTGACGCAAGCATTGCATTGCTCCTCCGGATTGAGCTCAGGGGCGTACGCCGGCAGATAGGCCACCGCATAGTCTTGCGCGTGTGCAGCAATGAAGGCGCTCGTCGCCCGCGAGCGATGGGCGTTCAGCCGATCCCAGACCACCAGCAGCGGTGTGCCGATCTGGCGACGGAAATACCGCAGGGCCAAGATCACGGTGTCACTCGAGACGCTGGTGCGGAAATGGCGGGCCAAGAGCCGACCGTCGGGCGTGATCGCCACCACGCTCGACACCTCGCGCCTCTTGCTCACCCGCTGGAGCATCGGGGTGATCCCGCGCCGTGCCCAAGTCGTGCCCGGCCGGGCGCGGAAGCTGTGGCCGGTCTCATCCCAGAGGAGAAGCGTGCGGTGTTCCCGCTGTGCCTTTTTTTCAAAGCGACCCATTCCCGCCTGGGCCAGACCGCAATGACCAGTTCGTCGCGTTCCTTGGCCTGGGTGGCAGGGCGCTGCACGCTGAAGCCATGGGCCTTCAGAGGCCGCTCCAGGTACCGCGGGTGATAGCGCACCTTGAACTCGCGCTCGATCAGAGCCGCCATGCGCTTGAGGGTCCAGCGCTCAGTGGGGAAACCCGCTGCCACCGCACCCCGGTCCAGGAGACGACCCAGATGCACCCAATCCCGGGCAGCAAGCCGGGGCGGTCGCCCGGTCCTGGCGCGGGTTGCCATTCCGCACCAGCCCTGCTGGGCGAGGATTGTAGCCCAGCGCGAGACACTGGCCCGGCTCACGCCCAGCTGACGGGCGATGGCTGCCTGCGTCAATCGCCCCTGGCGCAAAAGCCTCGCGGCAGCCAGACGGCGTTCCTCCAACTGGTCCACCGTCCAGTGCGCCGGCCGCCATATGTTGCCGTCCATCGCGCACGACCTCACGATGATCGATACCGTCCTATGTTACTCCACTTCCGTGAAGGTCATTAGGATGACAAGTAGTGCGCCAAACCAGATAAATCCGACGCTCAGCTCCATTTGGAATCTCCCGTGAACCAAGCTTGGTGCGTCTCTCCAATTTATCCGAAGAATTTTTCCGCGTCATGTGAACTGCTGCAAGACATAAGTGAGCGGGAGAACTCTGTAAGTTCTCGTCAGAGCGGAGCCGTTAAAGTCAGCTGCAGCAGATCAGAGAGATGGGCCATGCACACGATCGGAGCCTTTGAGCGCACCCTAGCACGCGCTACCCAGTCCATGATCCGGGCATCAGTAGCCTAAGAGACTAGCTCAGAGGCCAACTTCCTTCTCGGCTTCCCAACCACTCCGGCACCCGCTTCTGAGGGGAGATGAGACCCTCAACGCAGGACCCCAACGACGACAATGATCCCGCAGGCGAACACGAGCGCGCTGGCCATGATCCAGATGGCGGCCAGTTCCATAGGACCTCTCCCCCGATTGGCGAGAGAACCCACAGCTAAGGCCACGGTTGCGTGGACACACCGTCGCATGTTAGGCGCTCTCCAGCGAGGCCGGCCCCTGTCGTCTGCTGATCGGCATCCGAAAGGGGCCCACCACGCCTCTCATCACGCCGCAGCCGCGCATTCTCGTCGGCAAGATCCGCCGGCGCCGGAGAGGCTGGAGGTTTGACGCCCATCGTCGACGCAGGCGAAGAGGAAGGCCCCTCCAGCTTATTCTGCTGGAGCACCCGCTGCCATCGCCTGAGCCGGGAGGACTGATAGGCCCAGCTCCGCTGCAATCTCCATCTGCGGGCGTCCGCTCGTCTCGCAAAGAGCAACCGCCTCTCGCTTGAACTCGGCCGTAAACTCCCGTCGCGTCTTCGCCATCGAACACCTTCCTCGCTCGCCAGGAGCGTATCAAAGGCGTCCACCAACTCGAGGGAAGATCAATCAACGATCCGGGTCGGGCTATTCAGATAAGACTGGGACGTTGGCGCCGTGGCGCGGTCCGCCTCGTGCACCGACAGGCTTTCAT
>JALZHG010000452.1 GCA_030914045.1 Chloroflexota bacterium
CGTCAAGCACCGGCTTCAGGTCGTCGACATCCGAGAAGTTGCGGTCGAGGTTCTCCACCATCACGGTGATCCCGAGCTGTGCGGCGTCTTGTGCGAGCTGGCCGATCGCTTCGGCGTTCATCTTGCGCATCTGGTCCCTGTTGTGCAGCGGGACCCTGCCGTCGGGATGCACGTTCACCAACTCGACGCCGGCATCCGCGAACGCATCGAGTGCGCGCCGGTAGAGGTCGCGGGCGGTCGTTCGCAGCTCCTGGAACGGCGACGCCAGCGGCAGATACCAGGCGGTGTGGCCGACGATCCCCAGGCCGGTCGCGCGCAGCACCGTGCCCAGTCCGGCCACGTCGAGCTTATCGACTCGCGCGCCGGGACCTTCGAGCGTGAGATCGATGAAATCGAAGCCGTGCTCGGCGGCCCATCGGGCCTCGCGCACCGGATCGACCGCCGGATCGTTCATCATGCCAACCTTCACCCGCACCTCCAGGCAACAAAAAACCTCTCATCCCATCAAGGGACGAGAGGACATCTCGCGGTTCCACCCTCGTTCGCCGCGACTCACGCCGCCGACGCACTCCGCAAGTACCGCCCGAATCTCTTACAGTCGCGCTGATACTCCGCGCCTTCTAACGGTGGCGTCTCCGGCTCGGGCTACACACTCTGGGATGTGCCACTGCGCGCGACATCCGGGCTTCACCCTGCAACTCCTGGGTCCATTCACCGCGGCGCCTCATTTCCGGCCTTGCACCACCCGCCGGTTCGCTGTATGATGCTACCACAGCTACTCGTCCCAATCGCAGTCGTTGGGTCATCAATTGGCCGGAGTATAGCACGCGCTCAGGCGCGGGTCAACGACTACCTGGAACCTGGGTGACCGTCATAGTTTTGCAGGGAGGATTGCAGTCGCGGAGGTCAAGGCGTAGGATGAAAGCCTGAACACTACCAAGGAGGCAGTATGAGCCGGGACGACTTTCACCAGGACTGGAGCAGCCTGAGTGAGGACATTCTCAGCGGCGTCTACGAGTGGCGCCTCCAGCATCCCAAAGCTACCCTCTCCCAGATCGAAGCCGCCATTGACGAGCGTCTCGCCCGCCTCCGCACCAAAATGCTCCAAGACGCTGCCCTGGCCACGCCAGCCGCCGACTGGACCAACGCCGCTCCTGCTGACCATCCCCTCTGCCCTCAGTGTCAGACCCCACTCCAGCCGCGCGGCAAACAGGCACGCTCCCTCCAAACCCACGGTGCGCGCGACCTTGTCTTCGAGCGCAGCTATGGCGTCTGCCCGGCCTGTCAGGCCGGGCTTTTTCCCCCTTGATGACGAATTGGCACTCCTCCCGGGGCGTCTCACGCCCCGCCTGCTTGAAGAACTCGTTCATCTGGCGATCTGGATGCCTTTCGCTCGTGCCGCCCAGCAACTCAAGCGCTCCACTCGCGTCGAGCTCAGTGAACCGACGGTGCGCCGGCAGACGCAAGCAGCCGGAGCGGCCTATGTCGCCCTCCAGACGGCGCAAGCTGAGCACATCCTGCGGCATGGTCCGCCGGAGCCCTGTGCTCCCGAGCGGTTAGTGCTGAGTGCGGACGGCGCGATGGTTCCCTTGCGCCGCGGCGAGTGGAGCGAAGTGAAGACGCTGGTCATTGGCGAGAGTGGAGCGGCAGGCGAAGTCGAGCACCTTTCGTACTTCTCGCGCCTGACTGATGCAGCCACCTTTGGCGAGGCAGCAGTGGTGGAAACGCACAGTCGCGGTGTGGCAGTCGCAAAGGAGGTGGCAGCGGTGGTCGATGGGGCGGAGTGGCTCCAAGGCTTCCTTGACCTGCACTGCCCATCGGCAGTGCGCATCCTGGACTTTCCGCATGCTCTGGAGCACCTGAATAAGGTTGGTCAGGCGGTCTTTGGGGCGGGAACAGCAGAAGCAAGCACGTGGCTGGCAGCGCAGCGTCATGCTCTCAGGCATGAGGGTCCAGATGAGGTGATGAGAACCCTGACCTCGCTTCTGCTCACTGCTGGGGAGGCGGTGGCAGGCCAGGAGACGAGCGAGGCGGCTCCAGACCCGGAGCAGAAGGAGAGGGCTCCAGGCCAAGAAGATGTGGAGTATCTGAGCAAGCGGGTGGGGCAGATGCAGTACCCGGCGTATGAGGCGGCAGGCTGGCCGCTTGGGAGTGGGGTGGTGGAAAGTGCGAACAAGGTGGTAGTGGAGGCACGGCTGAAAGGGGCGGGGATGCGCTGGGAGCGCAGCAACGTCAATCCAATGCTGGCGTTGCGGAACATTGTCTATAGTGATCGGTGGGATGAGGCGTGGGCGCAGATTGGAAGCGAGCTGCGGGAGCAAGAGAGGAAAAGGCGGCGGGAGCGGAGGGAAGCGCGGCGCAGCGCGGCGCAGGTGCCCGCCGCAGCGTGTGGAGACCGACTGCCCACTCCCCGAGAGGCAGAGATGCTCGCCGCTCCAGCAGCACCGGCCGCTCACGACCCGGTTCCCGCCATCCGGCGGGAAAAGGGGCGTCCGGCCGCTGATCACCCGTGGCGACGTCCGTGGAGCAAGCGCCAACAAGCGCACCAGGTGCCTGCGGCGTAACTTGCAAGACTATGACGGACACCCCCAGGCGACCGGCTGCCCACACGCGGCAACCCATTCACTGAGGAGCGTGGTCTTCCCAAAACCGGCCGGGGCTGAGATGAGCGTGAGCTTGCCCTGTAAACCGCGCTG
>JALZHG010000187.1 GCA_030914045.1 Chloroflexota bacterium
GGTGGTATTTGGGAGGTGTAGGACGAGATTTCTCACTGCGTTCGAAATGACAAGGGAGGGGCTTTGGGTACTCATCTACTCATTCGCATTTCTGAGATAGCATCTAATCTTGTACCCTAGTTGTCTTTGTACCCACTAAACAATCCTTATCTTTGCGCGTTCTTTGCGTCCTTTGCGTCTTTGCGTTTCCGTCTCCTAGACAGCCTCCGATATTCGCACTGTGCATATCCTTGCAAACCGGGCAATCCACTGTAAAATGTGGGAAAGTGTGGAAAAAGTGGCGAAAAGTGGGGAAAAGTGGGGAAGGATGTGGATAACTGTGGAAAAGGGTGGGTATTTGGTGGAGTTTCCCAGCCTCAATTTGGCCCCATAAATCACTTTTAGGTAGCTGATGTTCCTCGGGCGATTTGAGCACTCCGTCGATATAAAGGGCCGCGTTGCAGTCCCCGCGCGCTTCCGTGACAAGCTGTCCGGCGAGCTTATTATCACGCGCGGCAACGACAGGTGCCTCTACCTGTTCACCGAGGAAGCCTGGCAGCCCCTGGCCGAAAAGCTCAACGCCCTTTCCACCGGTGACGCCGACGCCCGCAACCTGCGCCGCGCCATCTTCTCCGCCGCCGAGCCTGTGGAGCTTGACAAGCAGGGCCGCATCATCATCCCCGACCACCTTCGCAAGTACGCCAGCATCGACGGCAACGTGGCCGTAATCGGCGTTGGTAACTACATCGAAATCTGGGACCTCCACTCCTGGAACACCCTCGATGAGACCATCGAGCGCAACGTAGATGTGATAGCCTCGCATCTCTCCGGCCAGTTTTGACGATTTTGGATTTTAGGTTTTGGATTTTGGATTTGAGTCTAGCTTGGACGATTTAGCTTCTCAGTCGCAATCTTCACATGGTGATGCCCCTCACGTTCCTGTGTTGTTGGAGGAAGTGTTGCAGGGGCTGAATTTGCGCGCCGGTGGGGCGTACATCGACGGCACCGTGGGCGCGGGCGGGCACTCGGCGGCCATACTGGAACGGGCTGAAGGTGCGCGGCTGCTGGGGCTGGACGTTGACCCCACCGCGTTGGAGATCGCTTCTGCGCGGCTCGGCACCTACATCGAGGCGGGGCGCGCGCGGCTGGTGCGCTCCAACTTCGAGCGGCTGGACGAGATAGCCGAGGCTGAAGGCTTCTCACCGGCTGACGGCGTGCTGCTGGACCTCGGCGTATCCTCCATGCAGCTTGACAGGCCGGAACGTGGCTTCTCTTTCCGCACCGAGGGGCCGCTCGACATGCGCCTCGACCCCAGCCTGCCCGAGAGCGCCGCCGACCTTGTGAACACCCTCCACGAGACCGACCTGGCCGACCTGATCTACAAGTATGGCGAAGAGCCTGCCTCGCGCCGCGTCGCCCGCCGCATAGTGGAGGCCCGCGCCCGGCAGAGCATAGAGACTACGTCGCAGCTAGAAAACATCGTCTACGGCGCGCTCGGCGGCAAGGTGCAGGGCCGCTCCCGCAACCCCATCCACCCCGCGACCAAGACCTTTCAGGCCCTGCGCATAGCCGTGAACCGCGAGCTTGAGGTGCTGGAGAGCGGGTTGGCCGCCGCCGTGCGCGTGCTCAAACCTGGTGGACGCCTGGCGGTAATCTCCTTCCACTCCCTGGAAGACCGCATAGTCAAGCTCTTCATCCGACAGGAGCAAAAAGGCTGCATTTGCCCACCCGAATATCCACAATGTGTATGTGGCCGCAAACCCAGCATGAAAGCTGTAAACTCCAAACCACTGGAAGCAACCGCGGAAGAAGCCCGTCGCAACCCGCGCAGCCGCAGCGCCAAGCTACGCATAGCCGAAAGGATAGACCCTGAAACGTGAAACGTGAAACGTGATGGTACTTACAGCCCCATCGCGGCTAAGATAGGACCAAATAACACTAACCGCATCACGTTTCACGTTTCACGTTTCAGCACCCCATGAGCGCACGCCGCAAAAACCTGTCGCAAGCCGCACCACTCAACAGGCGCAGAAGCGGGCCTGTGTTGAAGGTGGTGCCTCGTGCCGTCACGCGCAACGCCATCTCGTTTGCTGAGCAGTCGGTCTCGGGGGTGCGGCGCAACTTCCTGCGCTACTTCGACTTCCACCCGGCCCTCACCCTCCTGGTGGTGGTGGCGATTGTGGCGGTGGTGTGCGTTATCTACCTGCGGCAGGTCACGGCAGTCGCCAACGCCAACTACGAGCTACAGGCCCTCCAGGCCGAGCACACCGACCTCATACGCGAGCAGCAGGAGCTACAGGTGGAGATCGGCCGCGCCCAGTCCCTCTCACGCATAGAAGAGGTGGCACGCAACAACCTGCACATGGTCCCGCTCGAAGACCGCTACACCTACATCATGATCCCACCCGGCCCACTAGCCCCGCTGACCCCGCAGCCCGCAGGGGAGGTACAAACAAACATCGCGGAGGATCCCTGAAACGTGAAACGTGAAACGTGATGCGGTTAGTGTTATAGGGTACGTGAATATGACTATGGTGAGGTTGGCGGACCCTATTCCCCTCTGTCATCCTGAGCGTAGCGAAGGATCTCAAGAAGGTGAGTAGGGATGCTGTTGAACGTCGTGAATATGGTGCAACAAGTTCAGCACAGAGGTAGGGGCCGCATCTGAGATCCTTCGCTACGCTCAGGATGACAGAGGGGAGTGTGGTCCTGTAGGACATGGCAAATGACAACCACAAACCAACCATAGCAAACCTCAGCACGTTTCACGTTTCACGTTTCAGAAAGCGCAGCGACTATGGCAACTACAACCACAACTCTAAACCAGCGGGCGCACGCCGCCCGGCCCAACAGGATCAGCACGCGGCGCGTGGTGTGGGTGCTCCTGTTCTTCTTCATGTTCGGCCTGTACAACACCTACCGCGTGTTCAGCGTGCAGGTCCTTCAGCACGAATTCCTCTCCCTCAAGGCCGAGAACCTCATCACCTGGCCCGACGAAATCCCCCCGCTCCGGGGCCTCATCTACGACAGCCGGGGGCAACTGCTGGCGGGCAACGTCACCGCGCACGACGTAGACGTTGACATCTCGCGGCACAAGGACGACGAGAGCAAGAAGGAAGTTGCTGAAGCACTGGCCCCCATACTGGGCCAGGACCCCGGCGCGCTATACACCAAGCTGAAGGAAGTCCCGGCGGGCACCATCTCCGTGCGCGTTGCCACCAAGGTGGATGATGCCACGGTCGAGAAAATCCGCAAGCTGATTGAGGACGAAGAAGACCTCTTTGCCTTCACCGTCAGCCTGCGCAAGGTGCCCCTGCGCCAGTACCCCGGCGGCACGCTTGCCTCCTCGCTGCTGGGTTACACCGACTACGCCAACATCGGGCACTACGGCGTGGAGGAATACTACAACGAGAAGCTGGCGGGGGAGGCGGGCTGGATAATAGCCGAGCACGACAACCAGGGCCGCCCGCTGGTGCTCGAGCAACCGCAGATGCAACCCGCCAAAGACGGCAGCGACCTCGTGCTTACGATAGACAGCGCGGTGCAGTACATAGTGGAGCGCGGCCTGAGGCAGGCGGTGGACGAGTACAAGGCCGAGAGTGGCTACGTGATCGTGCAGGACCCCAACACCGGGGCCATCCTGGCGATGGCTAATTATCCGTCCTTCGACCCGAATACCTTTCATAGCGAAAGCAACTACGAAAAGTTCAAGAACGTGAGCGTGAGCAACGTCGTGGAAGCCGGTTCCACGATGAAGGTGCTCACCTACGCCTCGGCTATAGACGCGGGCGCCGTGCTATCCACCACCACCGTCAACATCGAAGCCTGCTGGTACAGGTACGGCTGGCCGCTCTGCAACGCCGAAAATAAGTCGTGGGGCATCGGCTCCATGACGGTGGGGCTTGGCCGCTCGGCCAACGTCGCCTCCATGTTCGCCGCCGAAAAGTTGGGCGAGCAACGCTTCTACGACTACATGCAAGCCTTCCGTCTCGGACGGCCCACGGGCATAGACCTGGCGGGTGAGGTTGGCGGCACGCTCTGGCTGCCCGGCGAGGAATACTACAGCCCCGTCAACCTCTACACAAACTCCTTTGGGCAGGGCGTCTCCGTAACTCCCATACAGCTTATCAACGCCGTTTCAGCAGTGGCAAATGGGGGCACGCTGTACAAGCCCTACGTGATGCAGGAGATACGAGCGGGCGGCCAGACAGTAGAGCGTAACCAGCCGCAAGTCTTGCAACAAGGCGTAATCAAGCCCGACACGGGACGCCAGATAGCCGACATGATGGCCTGGGGCGTCGAGAACAAGCTGGTGGCCCGGCTGGCGCGGGTGCCCGGCTACCACGTCTCGGTCAAGACCGGCACAGCCGAAATACCGGGTTGCGGTGGCTACTGCCCCGACCAGACTCTCGCCTCGGCCATCGGATTCGCGCCCTCCCACGAGCCGAAATTCACCCTCTATATCGCCCTGAAAAACCCAAGCACCAGCCCGTGGGGCGAGAACACCGCCTCTCCCGCCTGGGGCAAGATCGCCAAAGAACTGCTACTCTACATGAAGGTGCAGCCCACCGAGCCGGTAGACCCGCCCACTCCACAGCCCTAGCAAAATAGGACAGCGGCCCGGCTGTCCCAAAGCAGGACACAAGCACCCAAGCCCCACCCTGTCATCCTGAGCGTAGCGAAGGATCTCAAGAAGGTGAATATGGATGCTGTTGAACGCAGGGGATCATGGTGCTGAAGGTTCAGCTTAGCAGTGGTAGACGCTATTTCAAAAACCACATTGTCGAACATCGGCACATGGCCCCACTTTGTCATTTCGAACGCAGTGAGAAATCTCGTCCTCTATGCAGGTGTGGCTCTTTGCCAACGAGACTCTATGCTATAGAAAGGTGGCATTTGGGTGCTGAGGGACGAGATTTCTCACTGCGTTCGAAATGACAAAGTCGGGGCTTTGATGCTCCTATTCTGTACTGTCATTCTTGAGAGAGCTTGTAGTAACATCTGAGATCCTTCACTGCGTTCAGGATGACAGGGGGCGTAGGGTCGCCGGAAGTTGTACAGCTTTAGTTTGACGCAGCCCCGACGTAACGGAGTCACCCGCATTGCCCCTTTGCCCAACATCCTGTATCCTTCTATTTGGCCGATGATAAGGCCAAATCTGGCCGTGGCAAGCAGGTAGCACTTACAGCACTATGTTCACCCTCAACGACGTTCTAGAAGGCACGCAGGGCCGCCTCGATGAAGCGACCGCGGCCCTCGCCATGACCGGCCTGGGCTTCAACGGCGTCGCCATTGACTCGCGGGCCGCGCTCTCCGGTGCCCTGTTCGTGGCCCTCCGTGGTGAGCGGGTGGACGGCCATGAGTTCGTGCTGGACGCGGCGGGGCATGGCGCTCGTGGGGCGTTGGTGCGCGAAGATTGGACCGCGCCCGCCACCCTGCCGCCCGGAGTGGCCCTCATACGCGTGCCCGACCCCCTCGCCGCCATGCAACGCTTCGCCGCCTGGTGGCGCACCCGCTTCGACGTGCAGGTGGTAGCGGTCACCGGCAGCGTCGGCAAGACCTCCACCAAGGAAGTAATAGCGGCGGTGCTCTCCACGCGCTACAACACGCTTAAGTCGGCGGGCAACCTGAACAACGAGATAGGCTGCCCCCTCACCGTCCTGCAACTCGCCCCCCAACACAAGAAAGCCGTCCTCGAAATGGGCGCGGGCTATCAGCTGGGAGAGCTGACCCTGCTTTGCGAGATAGCCAGGCCCGACATCGCCGTGGTCACGGTGGTAGGCCCTGTGCACCTGGAGCGTATGGGCACGCTGGAGAACATCGCCCTCAACAAGAGCGAGCTTGTGCGCGCCCTGCCGTCCATCGGCACGGCAGTGCTCAACGGCGACGACCCCCTCGTGCGGCCCATGAGCGAAGTCACCTCGGCGCGGGTCCTCCTTTACGGCCTCGACCCGCAATGGGACCTCTACGCCACCGACATCGAGGGCCAGGGTCTTCAGGGCGTCCACTTCACCATGCACGTGAAAGCCACGGGCGACCGCTGGCGTATCCGCTTGCCTCTGCTTGGGCGTCACAGCGTGCACACGGCTCTTGCGGCTGCGGGAGCGGCCCACGCTGCGGGTATGGACTGGGACTCCATAATCAAGGCCCTGCAACGCCTCGACGCGCAGGTACGCCTGCTGGTGGTGCCCGGCTACAACGGCTCTACCCTAATTGACGACAGCTACAACGCCTCGCCCGACTCTACGATTGCCGCGCTCAACCTGCTGGAGGAGATGCCGGGGCAGCGCGTGGCCGTGCTAGGCGACATGCTGGAGCTTGGCAGCTACGAGCGAGAAGGGCACCTCAAAGTAGCGCGCCGGGCCGCGTCAGTAGCCAACCGCCTGGTTGTGGTTGGCAGCCTGGGGCGGCTCATAGGTGAGGAGGCGCTACGCTCCGGCATGGCGCAGGACCGCGTCTTCTTCGCCGCCGATAACGACCAGGTGGCCGTGTACCTGAAGCGGGTGCTCAAGCCGGGCGATTACGTGCTGGTGAAAGGCTCGCGCGGCCTGAAGATGGAACAAATAGTAGATGCCTTGAAAGCTGATGAATAATGCTGCTTAACTTCCTTGCCTTTTGCCTTTCGCTGGGTGTGAGCGCCGCCGACCTTCTAGCGGGCGGGCTTCTCCAAGCATTCTCGTTCTTTGCCGACGTGCTGGCCCAAACCGCCACAGGCACACCCACACCCACAGGCACGCCCACTCCTGAAGCCACAGAAGAGGGAAAGTTCACACTGCGTCTCGCCAAGGAAGTTATGGTGAGAGGCTTGACGCTTGGCGTTGTGGCCTTCGTGATAGGCTTGATGATAGGCAGGCCTGTAATCAATTGGCTGCGAGATCGCCGCATAGGCAAGAGCATACGCATCGAGGGTCCTGCCAGCCACCAGATCAAGACCGGCACCCCAACCATGGGCGGTATCATCTTTCTCATACCGCTGGTGATCGTGATTGGTATATTCATGGATATACCCAAGTTCCTGTCGCTGTTACTACCACTCGCTATTGTCATTTCGTGCGGCATACTGGGCGGCTTCGATGACTTGTTGAGCACCGTTGTACGCGACCGGGGTGGGTTGGCCGGCCGGTTCAAGATGGCGTGGCTGCTCGTGATAGCCTTCATCGCCGCCTGGGTAATCTACTACCCGTTGAACCATCAAAGCGTATTCGTGCCCTTTGTAACCACCACAGAGGGTATTCCGGTGCCCGCCCCGATCTATCTCTTCCTCGCTGTGGTGGCGATAGTCGGTACGGCCAATACGGTCAACCTGGCCGATGGCCTTGATACGCTTTGCGCGGGTACTACCGCCATTGCCTTCGTTTCGTTTGGCATCATCGCGTTCTTGCAAGGGGTTGAGCCGGTGGTGCTGGTCTGTTTTGCAACTGTCGGCGCGCTGCTCGCGTTCCTGTGGTTCAACTCCCACCCCGCCCAGGTCTTCATGGGGGATACTGGCTCCCTCACCCTGGGGGCGCTCCTCGCCGTATGCGCGCTCCTGACCGACCAATGGCTGCTATTGCCCCTTGTTGGCATAGTATTTGTAGCGGAGGGTCTTTCCGACATCCTGCAAGTGCTCTACTTCAAACTGACCAAGGGGAAGCGCCTGTTCCGCATCGCTCCCATACACCACCACTTCGAACAGATAGGCTGGTCCGAGCCTCAGGTAACAATGCGCTTCTGGCTGGTAGGCATGCTGGCAGGCATGCTGGGAGTGGCCCTGGCATTAGTATGATTTGGGAATTGGGATTTCGGATTTCGGATTTGCTCCGTATCCAACTAAATC
>JALZHG010000453.1 GCA_030914045.1 Chloroflexota bacterium
GGGTGGGGGCCCGCCGGTGACTGCTCGCGTACCTGGTGGCGCCTATTATCCGGCCAGGCCTGAGGAAAGGCCGGGGGTTCAATGCCCCCGGCCTCTTCGAGGCTGTCCCGCGTTGCTGTGGGACTCTCCTACCCGGTAGCTACGCTGAAGCGCCAGGTTTCGCGGGTAACGAGGCCTTGCGGGTCCCGGGCTACGATTTTGACTTTGTGGACGCCAGAAGAGAGGTCGCTCGCTGGCACGTAGCGCACCCTGTGGTTGTCGGGGTTGTAAACCCACTTCGCCCGCTCGACCTTGGCCCCGTCGAGGAAGAGGGCTACGTTATTCTTGGTGAACTCCGTCTCCGCGTCCGTCACCTTCACCCCGATGACGGGGGTGCCATCTGTGGTCGTGGCTCCGTCGGCGGGACGCAGCTTACTCCAGATCTTGGGAGGCGTGTTCGGCGCCCAGTCGGAGCTGGAGGCGCCGCCCGAGTTGGCCACAGGGGTCGGCCCGCTCGTCGCCTCCTGGGCGAAAGCTGCGTTGGCAAAGAAGCCGCCCAGCAGGGCGACGCCAGGAGTCGGGGAACCCGCCGGCTGGGGTGCGGGGACAGTCCATAGGCTGTACTCGCCGTCCTCGCGGTTGCTGATAAAGGAGATCCGGGTTCCGTCTGGCGACCAGTCGGGCTGGTAGTCCACGGCCGGGTCGTTGGTGAGGTTGATCTGGTTCTCGCCGTTGCCGTCACCGTCCGAGTCCACAGCGTCCATCACGTAGACCTCGCGGTCACAAGGGCCGCAGGTCTCAGGATACTGGACGCGCCAGAAGGCGAGGCGCTTTCCGTCAGGCGACCACTCAGGGGCCCAGTTGTTGGCGGTGGGTGTGTTGGTGAGCCGCGTAGGCTCCCCGGTGCCGTCGGCGTTCGCCACGTAGATGTCGCGCTGGTGGGTCCTGAGGTTGTCCTTGTTGCTCACGTAGGCGATCTTCCCGTCCACCGACCACGAGGGCGTAGTGTTTATGATCACCCCGTCCTGGGTGTTCTCGGTGTGGGTTATCTGCCTCGGCGTGCCGCTGCCGTCGACGTTCTCGACCCAGATCTCGTGGTTGCCGTCGCGGGAGCTGGAATAGGCTATCTGCTGCCCGTCAGGCGACCAGGCCGGAGCTAGCCCCTCCCCGGTGGTGAGCCTACTCGGCTGCCCGGAGCCGTCGGCGTTGACGATCCAGACGTCGAAGATGGTCGTCGGCCAGTTGGGATCCTCAGTGTTATCGCCGCTACGGTCGCTCTGGAAGGCGATCCGGGTGCCGTCAGGCGAGAAGGCGGGCTCGACATCCGCCCCCGCATAAGCGTCTGGTGCCTCGTCGGTGAGGTTGATCTTGCCGGTGCCGTCCGGGTTCATGGCGTATATGTCGGCGTCGGCAGCCTCGTAGCTGTGGAAGGCGATCCTGCCGTTGGCAGCCGTAGAACCCGTAGCCTCCTGGGCCGATGGCCTCATCGGCGTCAGCCCACTGATCAGCAAGAATGCTACGCCCATCGCCGCGAGCAAGATGATAGCCCGCCTCACCCCCATACCTCTCACTGTTCGTGCCATGCTGCCCCTCCTCTTTCTTTGCTGTAACATTAAGTAACACATTCGTAAATGTATACGCACAAATCGCGGGGATGGTTTGAGTCTCTTGCAGAAATCTGAAAAAAAATTACCGCTAAATTTCACTCAGAGTACTTTTTGGTGAGACGTAAGCTTGCGCGGCGTGGTACGCAGTTACCTTGCGTACTAGTGGAACCCCATGCGTTGTGAGAGAGCGGGCCTCAAGAGATGACCCGGGATAAGGGTTATTGCGTGTGGGTCGGTCTGTAGCGGTGCTTCTCCAGGTACTCTTCGAGGTCTTCGCGCTTGACCTTAATGGTACGCCCCAACTTCACGCTAGGGATCTCTCCGCTCTTTAGCCTTCTATAGGTCCAGCTCTTGCCCATTCCCAGCGTGCGGCAGACCTCTGCTATGGAGAGCAGTTGCAGCTCTGGGCGTCCGGGATGTTCCTGCGCTTCTGCATCGCTGGGGAGGATGGCTTCGAACTCCACCAGCGCCTTCTCCAGCTCTTCGAGGGATCGCTGGTGGGCCTGCAGAGCTTGCTTGAGTTGTTGGAGTGCGGTGTTGTGGGCCATTTGGGGCATTTTACTGGATGTGGTACCTACGCATTGGACGGCGACCGTGGCGTCTTGGACTGTCTAATACTGGAGCCGAACCGAAACGAGCGGGGCGCGCGTATGTACGAAAGTGGAACACGCCAACGTCGTCCGCGCCGAGGGATCGGTACGGGCTGGTACGGAGAATGGAAGCGGAGCTGCCGGACGGTTGAGGGTGCTCCAGCGTAAGTGGAACGGTTGTGCGGTTGATGAGGGATGTTGGTGATGAATACTTGGTGCACCGGGTAGCAGAGGGGGACGGGCGGGCCCTTCTGCGAGGCGCGTCATCTTTCGACGCAAGACTGGCGAGTTTCGCGGCCTGGCTTCACCGGATCGCCCGCGACCGGGCAGTGGACCTGGGCCGCAAACGGCGGATTGGGCCACTATCCACTAGCCGGACCACGGCTGCACTGAAGAGGTTACGCCGAGCCCTTGAGAACCCCTCTGCGGAGGCCCGGCGTGGCTGAAGACCGCTTCGTCGACGACTTCGAGAAGGTCCACGGCCCCTACGTGCTGGGAGAGCTAACCGTCGAGGAGG
>JALZHG010000454.1 GCA_030914045.1 Chloroflexota bacterium
TCCGCTGGTGGCAAAAATCGGAATATCGGCAGAAGCGCCATTAGGCTCGAACACGTTCGCATGCACGGCGCTCTTGGCGACGCCAATGTCGCTGTCGCCCAAATCCCTGCCATGGGCGATGACGAACCGTCCGTTGTCGTCGAGGAACGTCATGGCCTTCTGTCCCGTAAACCCGGACAGGTTCGGCCTAGTTTCGCCTACGACTGGGGATCCTTCTAGGTCGAATATTCGGAAAATGAGCGCCCCTCCTCCGGGCAGCGAGGGGCCGCTTCTCCACGCGATCACATAGTTTCCGTTGACTAGCCGGGTCGCAATCGGGGCCTGGTGGAACCCGTCGGTGGTATTAACCCGAAACTCGGCACCTTTTTTCGATCCGTCGAAGCTGAAACGTTGCGCGCGGATACGCTGATCCGACCGCGCGTCCATCCAGCTAACGAGGAAGCCCCCGTCGATCATGCCGGTGATGGCGGGCCGATGCGCGGGGTCGACGTCGGTCGTACTGACCTGAATTTCCGGGCCGGACTTTTGCCCCTCCTGGTTGAACCTCTGCAGCTTCACATGGGGACGTGGCCCCGGAGGATTGACGGCATTCTCGATCCACGCAACGATCGGGCCCGAGCCCGAACTGGCGATCGTGGGCCGCTGCCGGTTTGTGTTGGCTCCCGTCGGCGTAGGCGTGTTGACAACGAACTCGCCGCCGCTCATGTTCCCGTTCGCCTGGATGAGCCGGCCCTTGATAGTGAGGTCGCTACTGTCCACCCATACTACGAAGAAATGCGTACTGCCAAGTGCGGCGATGGCGGGCTGATGTTGGAGTCCCGTCGTCGTGGTGTTGATTAGGATCTCGCTCATGGCTCGATTCTCTCCTCGTTTTTGTTGCCTAACTCGTTATTCTTTCTCGCAATCTTAGCCCGCAGCGATGAATCCTCGGTGAATCTCTTGCGGCGAAGCACCTCCCCAGCCTATTCAATCAAGTGCGTGGAAGAATCTCTATGAAAATGTCAAGCTGCAGAGCGGCTCTCGAACGTGGTTCCGTCACGCAGCATCGCCCACAGAACATTGACCCTCCGACGCGCCAGAGCGATGAGAGCCTGAGTGTGTCTCTTGCCCTCAGCCCTCTTGCGATCATAGAAGACCCGTGACTCCGGGGCACTGCGCAGGCTGGCAAAGGCCGACTGGTAGAAGACCCTTTTGAGGACCTTGTTGCCACCTCGCATCCTTTTGTTGTTACCCACCCGTTTGCCGGAGTCGCGGGCCGCCGGGACAAGACCTGCGTAAGCAGCGAGCCTCTCAGCACTAGAGAAGGCGCAAATGTCGCCCACGGCCACCAAAAACTCGGCCCCGAGGATCGGTCCCATGCCTGGCAAGCTAGTGAGAATCCGAGCCTCGGGACGGGCGAAAAAACGCTGCTTGAGCTCCTCATCGAGGCTCTCGACGCGCTCCTTGAGGCCGAGGACATCTTTGGCGAGCTCTGCAACGATACGAGAGGCTACCTCCTGGGCGGGTAGGGTGACACTCTGAGCCTTGGCCGCGGCCAAAGCTTTATCCGCTACTTTGTTTGACCCTTTGACGCCACGGTTTCTGAGGTAGGTGGCGACGCGCTTGTGGCCCGCTCGTCTGAGCTGGGCTGGAGTCTGGTAGTGGGTGAGGAGGGTGAGGGGACCTTTGCTGTTCAGATCCAAAGCCCGCTCCAAAGCAGGAAACAAAGACAGAAGTGCCTCTCTTAGGCGGGTGATGGTTCTGCTCTGGTCGGTGATGAGGTCGCGACGGCGAGCGAGGAGAAGCTGCAGCTCAGCGATCTCTTGCTCACCTGCCTCGAGCTCGCCTAGGTCTGGCCTCATGCGCGCTTGGTCGGCAATGACGTGAGCATCACGGGCATCGGTCTTGGACTCACCACGGTAGGCCTCGCGAGACCGGTCCACGGTGAGGCCGGGAATGTAGAGGACCCTTTGGTTTCGTTCCCACAGCAGCGCCAGCAAGAGTGCCGTGCTACCTCCTGGCTGATCTAGCGCCCATATGACTTCTTCCGCTAGGGAGAGAGCCTCATCTATGAGCGTCGAGAGGTCAGCTTCATCGTTTTCGACCTTCCGGGAGAGCAACTGCCTCCCCGAAGCGTTCAGCACATAAGCCCAGTGAAACTCCTTGCCAGCGTCAACACCTGCCCAGGCCTTGTCCATGATCACCTCCGTTCCTCGCCTACCCAGCTTACCCCCTCGGAATACCCTGCCGACAGCTCCCTACATAGCGAATACTGCACTTCTTCGCCGATCTCTATTAGTGGTCAAGGCCTCCGTAGGGGGCGAGGGGCAATTCTTCCACAGCCATCTCCAGTGGCGAGGCATTCTCAAGCCATCCTCTGCCCCCTTATGGGCGTCATCCAGGATATGTGCCTGGACGACACACATAAAGGTAGGGAGGTGTTCTCGGAAGTTCGCACCGGGCTGCGGTAGCTGGCATCATGCTTATGGTGGAAAAGGGTTGACTCGACGAGGAAGTGATGTTAAGGGGCGAAAAGGCGTATCATCATGGTCGGTAGGGGCTAGGTACCTCGATCATCGCTTCTGGGGGATTAGGCTGAGGAGCGTATCTATCCCCTTTACTCGCAAATGGCTAAAGTCGTGCCTAGAGAGACCGTCCGAAAAGCCACATGAGCGAGACAACCTCTTCACCATCAGGCGGCTCATCTCAACGT
>JALZHG010000455.1 GCA_030914045.1 Chloroflexota bacterium
GTCCCGCGCATTTCACCCGCAAGGCCGGCGAGATGGGTGTGAGCTTCAACATAGACGAGACCGTGGATAAAGCCTACGCTGTCGGGCGCGAGGGGAACATCCTCGACCGGCTCTCCGAGCGTCTGCGCGCCTCATTCGGCGGGGCAACGATACCTCCTGACATCGACTACCGGCCTGCGAAAGCGCGGGTCGAGGTGCGCGAGATCGCCTCCCGGGTAGAGCACTCCCCAAGGGAGGCCAACGTAAAGATCTACGGCTCGGAGGTGGAGGTCGCGAAGTCCCGCGACGGCTACGAGTTGAACCTCGCGGCCACCATGGCGAGCGTGGACAGCGCCATCGACGATATGAGTGGGAAGGTCCGCCTCAGAGGCGAGGTGCTCGACCCTGGCGTTGTGACGGCTGAGGCAGAGGCTGCGGCGAAGAAGGCCAGGGGAGCCCTCTCCGAGCAGCTAATGCTCAAAGCTGAGGGGAAGAGTTGGACCCTCTCACCGGCGGATCTGGGGTCGGTTCTCGACGTTACCAGGCAGGACGGTAAGATCGATATCAGCCTCAACCGCGACCATCTGGACGGTCGGCTCACCAACGTCTACAACGACCTTACAATCAAGCCCGTCGAGGCCAGCTACGACTTTGACGCGGACGGCGACGTTATCGTCACGCCCAGCCACGAGGGGCGGAGCATCGAGGGCGAGAAGCTACTCGACTCCATACAGGGTGGCCTGTTCGAAGGCAAGCGCGAGTACCAGGTGCCTATTACCGTGGCCAAGCCGCGTTACACTACCGCTGAGCTCGAGGCCAAGAAGCCGACCGAGTTGCAGGGCACTTACAGAACCAACTACACAGCGACCACAGACCAGGGCCAGACGCGGGTAGAGAACCTCAAGATCGCTTCTGATGCCGTTAGCGGTACGTTCGTGGCGCCGGGTGACACGTTCTCGATGCTCGACCACGTCGCCAACCTCGACTACTTCGAGACGCACGTCATCGTGGACGGCGCGGAGACTGTGGACGAGGGAGGCGGTCTCTGCCAGGTCACCTCCACGCTCTACAATGCGGCCCTCTACGCTGGTATGGAGGTAACGGAGCGCACTGCCCACTACTCGCAGTTGCCTTATATCAGGCCAGGCATGGACGCGACGGTTTGGTACGGTGGTCCGGGAACCTCGGACGACCTGGACATGAAGTTCAAGAACACCTCTGACGGCTACGTGCTCTTGCAGGAATATGTCTCGAACGACGGCTACATCTACGCCAACGTATACGGTGTACCGGACAACATCGAGGTGGAGATGTCGTCCGAGCCCGTCTTCATGACCGAGGATGCCTCCAAATGGGTCGCGTACTACGAGAGGACGAAAAACGGCAAGGTCGTCTATCGCGATCAATGGGAGACTGCGTACGGCGCCCTGATAGACGACGAGGGCAAGAAGCTTCCGCCCGACATCGTGCCCGTGGCAGAGGTAGACGGAACGTACCTCGGGCCCGAGTTTTAAAGCAGCTTGCAAAGGGGTTCAACTTCCTTGCAATCTAGTCAGCTAGTCAGCAGTTCAGCATGCCAGCTTTGGTGGGGAGTGGCTTGCGTTCGTTTTGCTCTGCGGTAGAAAAGGCCCCACACCGTTTGCCAGGGAGCCTTGGCGCGTGTGGGAGCCAGACTGGCTGGTACTTGCTGACTGGCTGAGAGCCGCCTGAAGGGCGGCGTGCTGACTGGCTGAAATGCTGACTAATAGAAGACGTTGCTCTTCAGTTTGTAATAGAGACGGTAGTACGCTGGCTCGAACCTGTACCAGGCTTCGGCCCTTACGTTCTTGATCGGCAGGTCCAGGCATCCCAGGAAGTCCGTGATCTCCCCACCGAAGCCTATCTTGAACCTGTAGACGCCGTAGTAGGGGTCGTCTTCGTTGCGGTCCTCGGGTTTGGGGATGCCTACCATGTCGTAGTACCTGATGCCGCGCCGCCTGGCCCAGCGCATTACCTCCCACTGTAGGAGGTGGTTCGGGTTGTAGCTACGCTTCTCGGTGCTCGAGGCCCCGTGCATGAACCAGTACTTCTCGCCGAAGGTGAAGATGAAGACGCCTGCCAGGGGCATCCCTTCGTGCACGGCGAAAAACAGGTGCCCCTGCCCCGCGTCGCGCATCGCCCGCATCATGTCGTGGAGGTACCCTCGCGGCCTCCTGATGGTGAAACCGGATTTGCGCTCGGCCGTGTCCTCCATCCAGCCGTAGAACGTCTCCCATGCACCTTCGAAGTCCTCGGGCTCGACCACCTCGACGCCCTCCCTCGCGGCCTTTCGGACGCTGTAGCGCGTGGACTTCCTCATCCTCGCGAGCAACTCCTCCTCGGGGGGGCTGAGGTCCACGGTGACAGTGGTATCGAAGTTGAGTGCGTAGCGGGCCTCGTGGAAACCGATGTGCCCTAGTAGGGCTCTCACGTCGGCGCTCTGCCCTGGAACTTCGGGTTCGATCTTGAGGGTGTGCGCACCCGCTTTTCCGGCGACATCGGCCGCGCCTAGAAAGAAGGCCCTCAGGGCCTTCTCGTCTTCCCGAGGCAACCAGGGACCTTTGGAGCAGTACATCAGGAGACCAGGGACGGGCGCGGTGTTGTAGGCAAGGAACTGTCCTACCCCGGCCACCTCGCCTTCCCTCTCGAGCACCAGGCGTAGAGGCCTCCACCCATAGCGCCGTTTGAACT
>JALZHG010000188.1 GCA_030914045.1 Chloroflexota bacterium
ACACAAGGCAAAGTCCCCGGAGGGGACTGATTCAACGTACAAGCTCTCCGTGGTTCGTCTGAGGCGCACCAGTCTGCCCCGCGGCAGACTTCGCAAGGTGTAGCCCTCGATTTCAATCGACGGGCGTCGTCCTTCGCACTCGGTAGCAATCAACGGGCGTCTCCGGGCGACCTACTTGGCAACCCATAAATGTGCCACCTAATGAAACTAGCACCACCTAGCTGCGTTACTAGCCTGTTGCGGGGCGCTGTGTTATATTGCGTACTGCCTGTTTCCTGGCATCCAGCGCCAGCTACTCCATTTCGCCCGACCCTACGTTCCTCCGTTCTCGCCCGGTTGGCACAGGCACCGTGACTCGGCTACTACGCACTCTTTTTGAGGCGGGGGCGCACAGGCCTTATGGCAAACCAACCTGTTGAAGTACGCACAGCCGAAGAGGACGATCTCGAAGCCTGCCTCGGCCTCGACGACAGCTACACCTCCACCCACACGTACCAGATGGAGGTGGTCCGGGGCGAGCCTGGTTCGGTGCCGTTCAACATGAACACCGCTACGGTGACGCTGGGTGATGCGCCTGTCAGCGTCACCTTTCGCGCCATGAAGCTGCCACGCGCCCGCAAGGTGCTGGGGCCTATTGCCAACGCAATTCGCAGCGGCAACGAGCAGTTCCAGCTATCGCGCCTGTCCGCCTGGAAGGCCGCCGACCTTGCTCTGGTGGCGCAACAGGGCAGCAAGCTGTGCGGCTACATTTTCGTCACCGTGGTGCCGGGGTCGGGCATCGCCTGGGTGAGCGCGCTCGTGGTGGCGAACTCGATGCGCAGGCAGGGCGTAGGCTCCATGCTCATGGCAGCCGCCAGGCGCTGGGCGCGCTACGGCCAGGGCATCAACGTGCGGGCCTTCATGCTAGAGGTGCCCATCCGCAATTACCCCGCCGCGGCCTTCTGCCGCAAAGAAGGCTTCAACTTCTGCGGCTACACCGACTACTCCTTCTCCAACGGCGAAGTGGTGCTGCTGCTCGTAAGCCCGGTGGTGATTTAGCGGGACGAGTGGTTAGTGGTTAGTGGTTAGTGGTTAGTGGTTAGCGGTTAGCTATTATCCAACAATCCTAACCTTTGCGCGGTCTTAGCGTTCTTTGCGTCTTTGCGTTTTCGTCTCCTATCGTCCATCGTCCATCGTCCCCTGCGATTGCGCCCCTCAACCCGCTATGTTATACTTTCCGCTGCATGCCGCCCATAACTACTTAGGATGCGAACCTCTTTGGCTACTCCTCACGACCGCAGCGCAAATCCGAATTCCGAAATCCCAAACCCCAGTTCCGCGCATCCCTACCTGTCGGTAGTTATTCCCGCCTACAATGAGGCCAGCCGTCTGCCCGCCAGTCTCGCCAGGGTGATGGAGTACCTGGAGGGCTGTAACTACACCTATGAGGTGATAGTGGTGGACGACGGCTCGGAGGACGACACCCCTGGCCTTGTTGAAGAAATGGGCCGGGAGCACCCCCACCTGCGCGCCATACGCAACCCACACAGGGGCAAGGGCTACGCCGTGCGCACCGGCATGCTGGCGGCCGGGGGGCGGTTCGTGCTCTACTCCGACGCCGACTTCTCCGCGCCCATCGAAGAGATCGAGAAGCTGCTGCCCCACCTGGAGGGCCGGTTCCACGTGGCTATCGGCTCGCGTGAAGGCGCGGGGGCACGCCGCTACGACGAGCCTGGCTACCGCCACCTGATGGGGCGCATCTTCAACACGTTCGTGCGCCTGGTGGCCCTCCCCAAGTTCAAGGACACCCAGTGCGGCTTCAAGGCGTTCCGGCACGACGCGGCCCAGGCCCTCTTCCGCAGCCTCCACCTCTACGGCGACAACGCGAGTGACGTGAAGGGCGCGATGGTCACCGGCTTCGACGTGGAGGTGCTCTACCTGGCCCTCAAGTGGGGCTACAGGGTAAAGGAAGTGCCGGTGCAGTGGTACTACGCGCCGGGCACCAAAGTAAACCCCCTCAAAGACACCTTCCGCATGATCAAGGACATCCTCAAAGTCCGCTACAACGACCTGCGCGGCCTCTACCGCAAATCCCCTCGCAAATCTGTCGCAAAATAGCCACCCGCTTGGAATAAGATACAGAGAAGGTTGAAACGCCAAGAAAGCGCCAAGGTTAGGAAGGTTTTTCACCGCAGAGACGCAGAGGACGCAGAGGGTACGCTGAGATTGTTATTGTTAGAAGGCGGAAGGAGCAACATCTTAGTGCACAGTGTTGCTCCTACGCAGGTCACCCTCCATTATTCTCCGCGTAATCTCCGCGTCCTCTGCGTCTCTGCGGTGAATTCTTTATTTCTCTTGGCGCTTTCTTGGCGTCCTTGGCGTGATGCGGTTCCGTCTACTAATCCGTCCAGCGACTTACGCGACGTTACTGCCAGGGAAGTATTGTCGTGCTGACGGGGTACATGGTAAACTGCGGCCGAGCGGTATACTCAGCGGCGGCAATATTGGGCTGCCGTTTTGAGAGATGTGGCCATATGGCGCATCTCTTGGCGTTTAAGGAGGACCGTGATGCCAATCCAAACTTACGACGAGCTATACGCGGAAGCAATGAGGTTGCACCAGGCCGGGCAATCGGCCCAAGCCTACGACCTGCTCACCACCGAGGGCGAGCAGTTCACCGATCCTGGCGAGGAGAATACGATCCTCTATTTGCGCTCGTGCACGACCGCGCGCGCCGGCAACCCGGAGCAGGCCGTGGCCGTGATACAGCAGGCCTTCGACAAGGGCTACTGGTACGGCGAGCTAATCATGAGGGAGTCGCCTTCGTATGCCACTTTGCAGGGCAGGTCGGACTTCGAGCAACTGGTAGAACTAGCGAGGACCAGGCAAGCCGAAGCGTCCGAGGAGCCGCAGTTGCTCGTACAGGTGCCGGAAGGCGACCGCCCCAGCGACCAACCATACCCCACACTGGTCGTGCTTCACGGCAACGGGCAGACGGGCCAGGTAGCCCTCAACGCGTGGAGGCCCGCCACCCAGGAAGGCTGGCTGGTGGCCTCTATACAATCGAGCCAAATTACCTCGTACAACATGTACGTCTGGGACAACCAGAAAACCGCCATTCCGGACGTAGCAAGCCAGTTCGCCAGGCTCCGCGAGCAATACAACCTGGATGCGGACAGGCTTATCCTCGCGGGGTTCTCCTACGGCGGCGAAACGGCGCTGAGGGCCACGCTCACAGGCACAGTGCCGTCCACGGGCTTTGTGCTCCTCGGCCCCGGCGGGAACTCATTCTTCAAGCCGGAAGAGTGGCGGCCCATGATCGAGCAAGCCAGTGATAAGGGCCTGCGGGGCTACATACTCGTGGGAGAGCAGGACTCAGAAGACCTGCGGGAATCTGCCACGACGATGGCGCGGTTGCTGAACGAAGGCGGCATCCCGTGCGAGTTCGAGACGCTGCCGGACCTGGGCCACGCCTATCCGCAGGACTTCGGGTCGATAATCCGGCGGGCGCTGGCGTTTGTGGAGCAGAAGTCTTAGACCTACGTAGATAACCCAACTTTAGCGATAAGCGCGCCAATCCTCTCAAGTGATTGGCGCGCTTTCTCTTTATGCTACTTCAAGTGCTTGTCTTGCGGCAGCAATCTCAGTACACTTCAACAAATCCACTGAGGATGCATTCAACTATGTTAGACACACAAGCCCTGGGCTTTCCTAAGCCTCGTCTGATAGCGGGCAGAACCTCCATTGCAGATATCTTCAGGCCAAGTAACCGCTGTGGCATCTACATACTCTATTTTAGCAATGGCGAATACTATGTTGGGCAGAGCAAAGATGTGACGCGCCGGTTCGTGCAACACCTGCGTATCCACCATGACATAGAAAAGTTAGCTTTCAAGCGCGTGGCAAGGAAAAGCCTGGACGCTGAAGAGGCTGCCATTGCTGCTGTCCTGGAAGGTCAAGGCCATAAGCTACGCAATATCCTGCTCACGAGCATACCCAAAGGTGAATCCGACTTCGACCTAATCATGCCACTAGACGACCAGGATAGATGGGTGGCAGGGCACGACTACGTGGGTCCACAGGGCGCCCGTATAATTGAGCCAGAATTGAGGCGTAAGTACCAGGGTAAATTCCTACAACTTACTCAGATGCCCTATGCTGAAAGAGCAATTACTGGGCTTCGGCAGTATGTTGGTGTTGGAATTCCGGCTGCGTTACAAAGCGAAGTATCATTCTGGAGCTGCTCCTGTTTGCCGAATCATCCAAACAGGCACATAGCGATATACTCAAGAATTAACCTCTTCTGGCAAGAGGTCTTTACGGCAGGCTTGGAAGGGAACCAACTCTGGTTTTCCATACATCTTGCATTATCCGTTCTTGAACAGGAGTTCGGCCCCTCGCTCTTTGAGCTTACTTGTGACCACCCTTCTGTAAGTGTCGATCACCATGCCTATGCGCCGGGCGGCCCCGATCAGACAAGGCTAGTGGCATTTGGATCGAGTGCCCTGCAACGCTTGTTGGAAGACGAACGGATTATAAGAGCAATACGACTATTCAACTTACGCCTGATGAAGAAAGGACCATGCGCCTTCAGCCGCTACCACTGCATGGACCTCGCAGACAGGCTCCTGGCCACTACGTAGATGCCGCCTCTGGTGTGCCCGAATTTACCCCTTTTGTTATAATGTCAGGCAAACCACTTTCCTATCATACCTGACAGTAAGCCAAAACACGCCACAAACTAACAACTAACAACTAACAACTACTCCCATGACCAACCACACCCCCGAAAAGATACTCGTCTGCGTAGCCTGGCCCTACGCTTCCGGCCCGCGCCACCTCGGACACGTGGCGGGTGCATACTTACCGCCCGACATATTCGCCCGCTACCACCGCATGAAAGGCAACCGCGTGCTCATGGTGTCGGGTAGCGACATGAACGGCACCCCCATCACCGTGGCCGCCGAGCGCGAGGGCGTGACACCGGAGACGCTGGCCCTGCGCATGCACCGCCTCAACACCGACCTGTGGCACCGCATGGGCTTCACGTACGACCTCTTCACCGACACCACCACTCCCGTCCATCGCAAGCTGGTGCAGGACTTCTTCCTCACGCTCTACGAGAAGAGCTACATCTTCAAGGAGACCACCGAGGCGATGTACTGCGAGGTGGACAAGCGCTTCCTTCCCGACCGCTACGTGGAGGGTGAGTGCCCTCATTGCCACTATCTGAACGCACGTGGCGACCAGTGCGATAATTGTGGGCGGCAACTCGACCCCGTAGACCTCATCAACATCCGCTGCAAGCTATGTGGCACAGAACCTCACCCGCAGAAGACTGAGCACTTCTTCCTGGACCTGCCCAAGATCGAGGAAAGGTTGCTCGCATGGCTCAACACGGGGAAGGAGCACTGGCGGCCCAACGTGGTGCAGTTCACCGTCAACTGGATACGCGAGGGGCTGAGGCCGCGCGCCTACACCCGCGACCTTGAGTGGGGCGTGCCCATCCCCATCGAGGGCTACGAGAACAGTGGCAAGCGCATCTACGTCTGGTTCGACGCGGTGAAGGGCTACCTGTCGGCCACGATGGAGTGGGCCAGGCTCAAGGGCGACCCCGACGCCTGGAAAGAGTGGTGGTTGCAGGAAGAAGGCGAGCCGCTACCCAGCAAGTCGTACTATTTCATCGGCAAGGACAACATCTCCTTCCATACCATCATCTGGCCTAGCATGCTCATCGGGCACGGCGGCCTTACGCTGCCCTACGACGTGCCCGCCAACGAGTTCCTCACCGGCGAAAGCGGCGAGAAGGCAAGCTCCAGCCGTGGTGGTGGCGGGGTGCCCTGGCTGCCCGACTACCTCGACCGCTACAAGCCCGATCCCATCCGTTACTTCATGACGAGCAACGCCCCTGAGACCCGCGACACCGTCTTCTCGTGGGCCGAGTTCTACCGTCGCAACAACGACGAGCTTGTTGCCACCTATGGCAACCTGGTGCACCGCGTGCTCACCTTCACCTCCCGCAACTTCGAGGGCAAGGTGCCGCAGCCGGGCGAGCTAACCGAGCAGGACCGCACCCTGATAGCAAGTGCCACCAACGCCTTCGACCGGGTAGGCGACCTGATAGCTGCCTGCCGCTTCAAGGAGGCACTGCGCGAGGTCATGTCACTAGCCTCCGAAGCCAACCGCTACCTGGACGACACCGCGCCCTGGAAAGCTATAAAGGTAGACCGCGAGCGGGCGGGCACCTCCCTGTACGTAACTTTGACCGTCATCAACGCGTTGAAGATACTGACCGCGCCCTTCATACCCTTCTCGGCGCAACAGCTACACGAGATGCTCGGCTTCGCGGGTGACGTACACCAGGAGCAGTGGGCCACACCGGAGCTACCTGCGGGCCAGGCACTAGGCACACCCACTCCCCTCTTCGACAAGCTTGACGAGGCCAACCTGGAGGAAGAAAACGAGCGCCTGGGCAGCCCGTGGGTGGACCCGGAAGGCCCGGTCGCGCAGCAAGGCCCCCAGGAGCGCGTGGTCATCTTCGAGAACCGGATACGCACGCGTAAAGAACTCAATGAGGATTGGGCGTAATCTACTTTCAACGACATAAAAGGAGAACAACCAACCACACATGAAAGTACTAGTCACCGGCGGCTCCGGCTTCCTCGGCATCAACCTGATACGCTACCTGCACGCGCGCGGGCACCAATGCGTGTCGCTCGACCTCATAGACTTCGACTACCCCGACATGGTAGACCACGTCACCGCCATCAAAGGCGACATCCGCGTGGAGGCCGACGTTCAGAGGGCCATGCAGGGCGTGGACCAGGTGGTGCACTGCGCCGCTGCCCTCCCCCTCTACTCGGCCAAAGACATCTACACGACCGACGTTGAAGGCACCCGCATGGTGCTGGACGTGGCCCTGCGCAACAACTTGCAGCGTGCGGTGATGATCTCCTCCACCGCCGTCTACGGCATCCCCGACCACCACCCGCTAGTCGAGAACGATAAGCTTGAGGGCGTCGGCCCTTACGGCCAGGCCAAGATACAGGCCGAGATGGTGTGCCTTGAGTACCGGGCGAAGGGCCTCATAGTGCCCATCATCCGCCCCAAGTCGTTCATCGGCCCGGAGCGGCTGGGCGTGTTCGCCATGCTGTACGACTGGGCGCACACCGGGCACAACTTCCCCATGATTGGCAGCGGCAAGAACCGCTACCAGCTCCTCGACGTGGAAGACCTCTGCCAGGCTATCTACCTGTGCATGACCCTGCCCGAGGAGAAGGTGAACGACACCTTCAACATCGGGGCCAAGGTATTCACCACGATGAAGAAAGACTACCAGGCGGTGCTCGACTACGCCGGGCATGGCAAGAAGATCCTCGGCTTCCCCGCCGCCCCCATGATCTGGACCTTGCGCCTGCTCGAAGCCCTGCACCTCTCCCCCCTCTACAAGTGGGTGTACGAAACCGCCTCCAAGGACTCCTTCGTCTCCATCGAGAAGGCCGAAAGGATACTTGGCTACAAGCCCAAGTACTCGAACAAGGACGCCCTCATCCGCAACTACAAGTGGTACGTGGAGCACCTGGAGGACTTCAAGAACGCGTCCGGCGTGTCGCACCGCGTTCCCTGGGGTCAGGGCATCCTGGGCATCGTGAAGAAAGTCTTCTAGGCCGAGAAGAGACGAAACGGCAAAGGCGCAAAGAGCGCAAAGGTAACGCGGAGATTAAGTAGGTGTTCTAAAGAAGAGGACCAGGGTACATGTTAAAGTACCCTGGTCCTCTTTGTAC
>JALZHG010000456.1 GCA_030914045.1 Chloroflexota bacterium
GAGGAGTGGACATAGATTCCGCCCGCTTCGCCGCATGAGCCGTCTGCCATGGCGTCGTGCGCCGCGGTCAACTCGAACCAGGTGTCCAGTCCCCTACTGCCGACCTCCTTCCAGGGTGCCCAAGGCCCTTGGTCCTCTTGCCCGACTGTTCCCCTTTCGAAATTCACCTCAGAGCAACCCCCAAAGCAAGTAGGACGCCAGCGCGCACAAGCCCAACAGCGCCCCGCCGACTACCCACAACGCGACCAGCACGACCAGCACGGGTAACCCCAAGAACCTTTCGTAGAGCTGCCCTATCGCTCCTTGGCGCATACCATCCCGAAGGGTAGCGCACGGTTGTGGGGCCTTGGTTAAAGCACCGGAAACTCTGGGTTAAAAGTGCGTAAAGTACAGGGAGGCCAAAGAGCCCCCAAGAATCCCAGCCCGTCAACTTCGGAGGATTTCCATGCTTCCAGCAAGCTCGGTAAATAACCCGCGACAAGTTACTGTATCGAAAACGTTCGAGCCTGTTGAAAAAGTCGGTGTCCGACCGGTCGAGAGCCCAAAACAGGATCAAAACACTTAGAAATCAAGGCCAAAACTACTACAAAAGCGGGATTTTAGGTCTTTGAACGGAACGCAGAAAGGGGCATGGAGGAGTTTTTCAACACGCTGGTTCGTTTTCCGAACACTCAGCACCACACCAAGAACCTGCGCGTACAGACGCGCCATTTTATCCTCCTCGTCGCGTTCTGGCTGTCAACCGTTTTTTAGTCTCTGAACCGCTCGGGGATCACCGCGCTTAACGCAGAGCAGCCCCCGGTCAAGAGTTCCCTTAAACACGGAGGGCCGAGGCCCCGTACTTAGGACCTCGGCCTCCCGAACCCGCTCCCTTACTGCAGAGGGGTTGCCTTACTTAGCGCTACAAGAGAGCGCTTTACCTCATCACCGGGTTTATCACGCCGCAGTTGGCCGGCGCGGTCGCTTCCTGGGGCAGCGACGGATCGAGCTCGCTCTTGCCAGCCGCCTTGAAGTCGTAGCGGCCGTTGTCGTTGAGGTCCACCCCGTGCTGCACGATGGCCATCTTACCGAGGTTCTTCGCCACATTACTGGGCACCCAGATGGTCCGCTCGTAGTGGACGGAGCCCTTAGCATTGGCCACCGGAAAGCGATCGACCGCCAGCGCGCTCTTGGGGCTGGTGTCGCCCTTGGTGGTCAAAGACACCTGGATGGGCCCGTAGGCCGGTAGGCCCTCCGTGGTGGTGAGCACATTGTCGCGTCCGGATGCGGCCATGGTCGGGCACTCGCTCACCGCTTGCTTGAAGCCGTGGATGTGCTGGGCGTGGGGCAGCTTGGGCGCCAGGCCTTGCGTATGGATCTTGATCTCGACCTTCTTACCGTTCTTCTCGAGCATGGCGTGGCCTTCGGCACCCGAGCGGTTGAGGGGATTCAGCTCGGCCTTGAAATGTTTCATCTGCTGGCCACGGTCGTCGTCACCTTTGGCGCCGCCGTTGGCGAAGGCCACCGAGGCGAGGCTCAGCGACAAGGCCACCGCGAGCAGCAGCACCAGCCCTAGTTTCTTGGACAAAACTTTCTCCTTTTCTCTTCCTTCGTCGATCTTGCTTAAACTAAAAAGTTGCTCTCTACCTGTGCGTGCCCATGCCGAAGCACCTCTTGAAGCCCTTCCGCGCGCTCGTCCTCCCCCGCCTCCTTTCCTCTACTTGGCTTTAGCTTGCATTGCTAAAGTCCTTCCGGCCCTCCTTCCGGCTTATCCCGGAAGCAAAAGGTATACGCTGGTGGGCTCCGCCCGGATCACCACTTTTTTTGAAACTCTTTGAAAAATTTTTCTGTGAGCGATGAGCGAACTTTAGAGACCGCGGCTCTTACTTACAGCGTGGATGATGTGCTTCGGTCGGGTCGATAACCCGCCAGAACCGAGGTTTAGAGTTAAGTACTAACTTTAGAGCTAAGTACTAACTTCGGCCACCAGCATGGGATCGCTGGTCGGCTTGGGTGAACCTCCCTCGGGCTCGACGGTGACCGCTATGGCGTCGCCGTCTTTGAGGGGATGCTCGACGACGGCCGCCGCCGAGTCTTGTTTGGGCTCGAAGAGGCCGCTCGGTTTGGGGACGTCGTCCTCTATGACCCAGATCTGGTAGGTCTTATCCTCGGGCACGGCAGGCATGTTCTCGGCCATAAGAACCGCTCGCCCGCCTTCGAGCGTAACCACCTCTACACGGGCCTCCTCCGCAGCTCCAGAGCCCTGCAGCACGATCGTTGTGTCCTGTGAGGCCTGCAGATTCTGAACCCTACTTCGCAGGTCTTGCACCTCTGCCCGCAAGAGCATGCTCCAGGAGAAGAGCCCGATCACGAGCAGGGCCACCGCGCCGAGGGCGAGGTTGCGGGCTCCCAGAAGCTCTCCGAGCCAGCCCAGGGCGGACCGGCGGCCGGCGCGGGGACGTACCGCTTCGGCTCCCACCGCTTCCAGGATCCTGCTGCGCAGCTCCGGCGACGGCTCACGTTCTTGGGGGGAGAGTGCCAGCAGCCCCACGACCGCGCTAAGCTCCTCTATCTCCGCCCGCCGCCCGGGATGCGCTGCGAGGTACTCTTCGAACTCCCGGCGCTCCTCCTGAGGGAGGGCGCCCAGGACGTAGGCGTCCTTGAGCTCTTCGAAGCGCCCGTAATCCATCCCGTTCATCTCGGC
>JALZHG010000457.1 GCA_030914045.1 Chloroflexota bacterium
GCCTCTCCGCTGGCACACAACCTCTCGTGAAATCCTTGCTCATACGACGGTTTTGTGGCACAGCGCCAAGCGCGAAGGTCCTTTCTATACTCTGTAACCAGCGGCGGGGCAAGACTTCAAAGCCTCCAAGAGGCGGGAGCAACCTTTGCCAATCGATCTCTCAACCTTCCTTTGCCCATTCTTCCTCCGCCCAGAGATCCGTGCAAGTGTTCTCAGGGTTTCGCCCAAGCCTAGTGCGCCCAGCCACTGGCGGATCGGGTGGTTCACCCTTTCTAAAGGTTCCATCGAGGCTCCATTGTCTGAAGCAATGATAGACGCTCTCCCACGGTGTTCTAAGTCGCGGGGCGAAAGCCGCCCCAGGCACACACCCACTCCTCAAGATGTAGGAGGCGGCGTCAAGGATCTCTCGCGGAAGCCCTGGAGTCTCCGTCGTCCTCGCCTTTATTAGGGTTGGGAGGTGGGACTTGAGATAGTGCCATTGAGCGTCGGTGAGGTTGGTGGGGTAGCTCTTTCTCATGTGCCTGATGGCGTAGGCCATCACTTTGTTCCGGTGCTTTTCAAACAGTCTCTTTAGGCACGTCGGTGAATAAGGGCAGGGAGAAGGGCCGAGGCTGCACAGAGTCCCGGCCCTCCACACGCTCCACGGCTCTTGTTTGCTGAAGAGGGCTGCTACTACCGCTGCGTGCTAGCGGGCCTCGGTCCCCAGTTAGGCAAGATTGCGCTCACGGCAGTTCCGTGCGGGGTACCGGGTACTTCGGTCACGCCATCCCGCCAGCCACCCAAGGGCTCAAACGCCATGTGCACATGGCAGATGCCTCTGCGCTCGTAGTGCGAGTCGATCTTCCCAACTTGGCCGGGCTTCACCGGCAGGGGGTCTTTCACCTCTCCGATCAGTTGGCAAGGACGCTCGTCGAAGCAGACCATCGGCAGAACTGGACCGTAAGGCTGCTCGTAGAGATCGAGAACCTCCTCCATGCGCCACACGAATGCACAGAGCGCTCTTTCGAGGTGGGATCACCCATTGGCGCTTGAGGAGAGGCTTGAGCTCGTTTTTTGAGCGTACGTCTGACGGTCGCGTACGTCTGACGGTCTCATAGGAAACAGACTCTACGGTCCAGCGGTCGGGGCCATCGATGTCAGCCTTGAGCAGGATGCGAGCGTAAAGCAGCTTGCGCGCGCGTGAGCCCTGCCGAGCCGGAGGAGCCTTTCGATCTGCTCGCGCTGTTCATCGGTGAGTCGAACGACATATTTCCTGTTCATGGCGAGAACCCCCGTTGGCTTGGTGCCAACAAGGGTACATGCTCGTATTCTACTGCTCAACCAATCTGTGACAGAGGACTAGGCACTCAATGGTCACCTCCGGACCGCGTTGATGATGAAGTTCCTGATGGAAGAGGTGTTCACCTCGGTGTAAGCTCCGGGGTAGCGAGACGTTCCACACCCGGTGGCCCAGCTTGTGACCCCGATCTGTACGTATTCGCCTGACACCTTGGCGAATATCGGTCCACCGGAGTCTCCTAGGCAGGCGTCCCTGCCAGCCTTGCCCGCCGCGACCATGAGTCTCGGAAAGTAGGAACTTCCGTACACCGACCTTGCTTTGGCGTCGGAGACGATCGGCACTTGCACCTCGCGCAGGCGGTTCGCGTAGATGTCTGGTTCGTGGTAGTCCGGTGATTGGCGGGTCTTGACGCCCCAGCCGGCCACCGTCGCGTTGCGTCCTGGCTTCTCCAGTCTGTTCTGGCGAGCGGTGGAGAGCGTGATCGGCACGACATCCCCTACAGGGCTGCTCAGCTTGAGAACGGCGGCATCGTAGGCATCATCCAGGTTCGGATCATACCGGCGATGGACGAAGATCCTCGAAACACCGCGCTTCTTGCCCTGGCTGCTGCCGAGCACCGTCCGCCCGATGGTAACCCGTAACGGCGCGGCCGAGCGCCCGTAAACGCAGTGGGCTGCGGTCAGCACGCTGTTTTTGTCGATCAAGGTTCCGCCGCAGATCTGCTGCTGGAACGTAGTGTTCCCGTTCCTCACGTCCAGCAACGCTGCAAGGAAGGGGTATTTGCCGTTGGGTACCCCGATGCCCCCCACAACCTGGGCCCGGTACTTTGCCCCGGCGGCCTCAGGGGCGTGTAGTGCCGTCGCTGAGGCCATGGCCGCCGCGACGAGCACCCCCGCCAAGAGTAGGGTCAGTCTCCTGCCCATCGCCACTGTCGTGGTCACTGTCCGCGCCTCCTTCAGCCTCCACCACCCAACAGCAAGCTCAGCCGCTGCTGCCTCTGCGTAGCGGTAGTCGTCGCACCACTGGCTTCCAACGTCCCTGGTGCCCATGGTCGCCGGGACGAAGCTCTTGGCCTCTACTTCACGGCTAGCAAATTCCCTATGGGAGGCAACATAGCAGACTTGTGAGGGTAGGCACATCCTCTAAGTGAGTGATATTCCCTACTTCTCGCAAAGAGAGTAGGTAGGGTAGGATGTCAACAGGTAGCTCCGGTGATGAATAGCAAGAGCTGGACAGGAAGCGCCGTGTGGCGCGAAGAGGGCGACCCCTTCCCGATCAGGAAGCCTGCGGGGGCCGCAGTGCTGCTCCTAGACCGAGAAGGAGGCCTGTTGAAGGCCGGTCCGACCTTTCCCAAGACGTTGGGGGTCGACCTTAGGTTCGGGTGGGACGAGGTAGAGAAGATCG
>JALZHG010000458.1 GCA_030914045.1 Chloroflexota bacterium
CATCGCGGACACAAGCGCTGGATCACTTTGTCCAGAGGTTCCGCCAGTTAAACTACGTCTTCTGTAACGGGCCTTGTGGTGTCAATCCCTCGTGGTCCAGCGCCGGGGTCTTGCTTCTGTCCGCAGTCGGCGCGCGGCCGCTGCCCTATGGGGTCGGATGAGGACCGGTCGACCAATCTATTGATGCGCAGTCGTAGAGAACGCTGCTCCGTGGTTTGCGGCCTGACCTGATCCATCGTCCCGGCGACAGGACTTCGCTCCGGGAGAGCCTGGTGCCGAGCCCGCCCGAAACCTGTTCTGGCCTCTTGTTGATCCGAGCCGACCACAGCCGCCGCTCAGGCCGCTGTGCTGGTCATGAAGGTCGTGCCGTCGGCCAGCATGCGATGCAGCACGACGGCCAACTTGCGGGCCAGCGCCACCTTCGCCTTTCTCATGCCAGCACGCTTTGCGACGCCTAGCGCCCAGCTCTTCAGATCCGATCCCCTCACGGCCCGCGTCAGGATCACGTTGGCGGCCTCATAGAGGGCCACCCGCACACCATGATCCCCGATCCGGGAGATGCGCCCGGTCACATCCGTCTCGCCGGACTGATGCTTGCGTGGCGTCAGACCAAAATGCGCCCCCACCCTGCGCGAGGACCGGAAGCGAGCCGGATCATCGATGGCCGAAGCAAAGGTCAGCGCCACAATCGCCCCCACGCCAGGCGTGGTCATCAGCCGACGCGTGGGTGCGTTGCTGCGAGCGAGCGCGGAGAGGCGCTTCTCAAGGGCCTTGAACTCCTGCTCGAGCACCGCGCGTGCCTTGAGGAGCGCATCGGCGATCGTGCGCAGCGTGCCATGCTGAGCCACCAGATCCCGCACCCGACCCTCGAAGGTCTTGGGCGTGGTCGGCCCAACCTTCAGGCCAAAGCCGCGCAGCACGCCGCGCAGGCTCATCTCGACATCATGGCGCTTGGCCTGCAGGAGCTTGCGCGTGGTCAGAAGCGCCCGCACCTCCTGGGCCGGCAGCGACTTGCAGTGCACCGGGCGGAACCAGCCCAAGCGCATCAGCTGGGCGATGCCGCGGGCGTCGGTGCGATCAGTCTTCACCGGCATGGCTTTGAACGCCGCGCGCACATGGCGCGTCTCGAGCAGTTCCACCGGCAAGCCGGCCGCCTTCAGGCCAGCAAAGAGCCACTGCGACAACGGCCCGGCTTCCAGGCCAATGCGCGCCATGGGTGTCCCGTGTGCGGCGAACCAGGCAATCAGCGCCTCGGGCTCGCTGGCGACCTTGGCCTCCTTCAGGATCTTGCCTTGCGCATCCACGATGCACACGCTCGCGCTGTCCAATGACACGTCAATGCCAGCATACTGCTCCATGGTCGTCCCTCCTGATGTTGGGGCAGGCAAATGCCCGCCACCGTTGTTCAACACCATCAATGTGAGGGACCACCAAAGCCCAGAACGCCTGGGCTCTACGCCGGCCCGTTACCCCATCTAGTTTGAGAAGCGCAGTTTCTCCTCTTCTGGATCGAGGCTGTCCTTGACCCAGAGGCGGTCGGCGACGACGAAGGGCTCTTGGTTCAGGCGCGCCTCGAAGTCCGCCACCTGTCGGGTCAAGTCCTCGGCGCTGACATGGCAGTGATGATAGGTGACGTGCTCGCGCAGCCAGCGCCAGAGCGCCTCGACGGGCATCAGATCAGGGCTGGAGCCCGGCAACGGCACGAGGTCGATGCCCAGCTCAGAGGCAACCTCCCGGACGGCCTGGGCCCGGTGGTAGGGCGCACCGTCCCAGAGCACGATCCGCGCCTCATTGGGGAACTCGGCCCGCAGCCGGCGCAACACATCGATCGTGTGTTCGCTGTTGGCCCGCGGGTAGGGCCACAGCCGCACCTGCCCTTCGTTGTACAGATAAAGGCCGTAGAAGGAGATGCGCGCGGACAGGCCCGGCGAACTGGAATTGACCCAGAAGCGCTGCCCGCGCTCGGCCCAGCCGTAGCCGAGGTCCGCGTCCTGGTGGATGTGCGCCTCGTCCAGGTAGACCAGCAGAGGCCGATCGCGTTGGGCGCCCTCCAGCACGCCCTGGAGCTGCTCAACAAAGGCCTCCCTCCGCTCCGGGTTGGCCCGACCCAGAAGCTTCTTGGCTTTCTTCCAGGACAGCTTGAGGCGATGGAGAGCCGCACGGATCGTCTCGCGACAGCACGCCAGCCCGAAGCGCGCGCGCACCCAGCCGACAAGGCGGCGCAGCGTCCAGCGCGGCGCTGGATCGGCGCCGGTTAGGGGCGGCGACGCGGCCGCACGCTGGGCGGATCGGACTACCTGGCCGAGTTCGGCTTCGCGCTGCGGGCAAAAAAGGGACGGCGGCCACCCGTGCGGCGGAACGCGAGCGTGTCAGGACCGTGTGCGTTGTAGGCGTGCACCCAGCCCAGCACCGTGTGGGCCCGCCGGCCCGTGCGCAGGGCCACCTGGGTGGCGCAGCTGTGCTGAGTGATGTCAAACAGGGCGAGCGCCCGTTCGCGCGTGCGGGCATGGGGTGCGCGCAGAGCCAGGGGGCGCCAGTCCTCCGGTGTCTGACCCCAGCGCGCGCAATCAACATGTAACACGAACCCTGATCACCTCCGATGAAGGGTGATCACATGGGAACAGACCCCGCCCATCCAAGCCCGCAGGAACCGTCGCTCTCAAACCAGACGCGGTTTAATAC
>JALZHG010000459.1 GCA_030914045.1 Chloroflexota bacterium
CTCGCGCCCCGCTTCCGTTACCTTGACGAGCGCCTCACGCTCCTCCGTTCGGAGCGGGCGCAATCGCGCTTTCTGTGCTCGCGCCATCTTGCCTCCCCCGAGCAAGTATCGCGCTGCAGCCGTCCCTCGTGCCACTCAATTGCGGCATGACCCACTAGTGGGTCACGCCACATTTAGATGGTGATCGGGAGGCACGTCATCGGCGGTTTCCCCAGTGTGAGCGCGACACTCGTGAATCCACTTAATTGCGGCATGACCCACTAGCCTCGCCTTCCGCCATTTTGGAGACGGAAGTCGAGAAGACAAATCGATCGAGGGAGAGAATTGACAGACATGGCGCTCCGCCTCAGCCTGGAAGCGCGACCACCCAGGCGAGGAGAGAGCCATGCCGAGTCCTATCTTACCGGAGAGCTTCTGCCTGATGCTCATGGCCTTTCAAGGCTGCTTTCACGCGCCGAGCTACGCGAATTTCCAGTGGTTAGTCGCGGGCTGGGTGCAGTGCCTGGGCCGACGGACGATCACGGCCGTGGCGGTGGCTGCGGGGGCGGTTGGGGAGCGGCACATCTCGGTCTTCCATCGGTTCTTCGCCCGGGCGCAGTGGACCCTGGATGCCGTCGGGCGGGTCGTGTTCCAGCTGGCGTTGCACTGGATCCCCGCCGATCAGCCGTTGCATCTGTTGGGCGACGACACCTTGACGCGCAAGAGCGGCCAGTGGGTGAGCTTGGCCGCGATGCACCACGACCCGCTGCTGTCGAGCCGGCGCAAACCGTTCTTCAGCTTCGGGCACGTCTGGGTGGTGCTGGCACTGTGGGTGCCCTTGCCGATGGGCGAACACCGCGGGTTTGCCTTGCCGATCCTGGTCCGGCTGTCCACCGGAGCGAAGCGCGGCGGGCGGGCGGACGCGCCCTCGCGGCAGACCACCGGGAAGCGGCAGCGGGTGGCCGAGCAAGCGCATGCCGAGCGGGACCGACGGACCAAGCTGGAACTGCTGCGGGAGATGGTCGGGCTGGTAGCGGAGTGGGCGGAGGAGCGGCCGCTCTATCTGGAGGTCGACAGCGCCTACGCCGGGCGGATGACCTTGGAGAACCGCCCGCGCAACGTGGAGGTAGTCAGCCGACTGCGCCTGGACGCGGCGCTCTGGGCTCCGGCCCCCAAACGGCGTCCGGGGCGCAAGGGGCGGCCGCGCCGCCGGGGCACTCGGCTGCCCACCCCCCAGCAAATCGCCGCCCGCTGCCGCCGCTGGCAGACCGTCTCGGTCACGATCTACGGCCGCACCGTGACCACCCCGATCCTGACCCTGCGGGCCCTCTGGTACGCCGCCTTGGGCGAGGCGCCGGTTCGCATCGTTCTGGTCCGCGACCCCAGCGGCAAACGGCGGGACGAAGCCTTCTTCTGCACCGACCTGTCCGCCGACGCGGTCTTCATCTTGGAAGCCTACGCCCGCCGCTGGTGCCTGGAGGTCACTTTTCATGACGCGAAACAGTTCTTGGGCTTGGCTGACCCGCAGTGCCAAGCCCCGCGGGCTGTCCAACGCACCGCTCCCTTGGCTTTTGTGGTCTATGATCTTGTCCTGCTCTGGTTTGCCGAGCACGCCCATTCCACCACGAGCCCGGTCTGGCCGGTCCGGCCCTGGTATCGCCACAAGACCACTCCGTCCTTCCCAGATATGCTCGAGACTCTGCGCCGCGCCGGCTGGCAGGCCGCTTTTTCCGAGCCACCGTGCCCGCCACGGCGCCTCGAAAAATCATCTGCCCCTCCGCCAGACCACAACTTCAGGGCTGCCTAAGGGCGGAAGTCGAGACTAGAAACTAGAAACTATAGATCTTCAGAAAAAGCTTCGGGCTAGGCCAGGCTAGGCGGCCACCTCGCCAAGCGAGGCGCAGTAGCGGCCCACCAAAGCGGTGATTTCGCGGGGCGTCTGGGCGAAGTGGAGGAGAGCCCCGTCCACCTTCTCGACGAGAGTCGCGAAGTCCGGGAAGGAGCGCAGATGGGTGGCCTGCTTCTTAACCTTCTTCCAGAGGAACTCGATCGGATTGAAATCGGGTGAGTAAGCGGGCAGCTGAAAGACGGTCAAGCGCGCGGCGTGCGTGGCGAAGAACTGTTGGGTGGCCTGCCCGGTGTGATACTTGGCGCCATCTTGAATGAGGATCAAGGGCTCCCTGGTCTGGGCCAGCACGTGGGCTAAGAAAGCCGTGTAACTCTCGGCGTTGAAGCGCCCGGTGTGCCCTTGAGAGAAGAAGCGTCCCGAAAAGTAGTCGATGAGACCAAAGACCTTAGAGGCTTTGCGCTTGCCGCTGGTCTTGACGGTCGGCTGCTGGCCTTTCGGTGCCCAGGTATAGCTCAACGACCCCCACTGGGCAAAGCTCGCCTCGTCGCCGAACAGAATCAAGGCTCGGCGCTGCTGGGCCAAGCGCAGGATGGTGGGCCAGGTCTGCTCGAGCCAGACGCGACGAGCCGCTTCATTGAGATGATCGGACACAAAGCGCGCCTTCTGAAACGAGAAACCGAGGGTCTTCAACAACTGACACAGGTAGTGCGGATGATACGCCACCCCAAAGCGGCGCTCGATTAGGTCCTGGAGGAGCACCGCGCTCCAGCACCCGGTGGCATAGCCAGCCGCTTCTGGCCCGGCCGTGATCAGCTCCGCCACCTCACGCCGTTGCGTTTTCGTCAGTTTCGGAG
>JALZHG010000460.1 GCA_030914045.1 Chloroflexota bacterium
CCCAATTCCGAAATCCACCCTAGTCTTCCTCCCCCGCCGCATGTTTGACTTCCAGGGCATCCGCACCTTAGATGAGTGGCGCATCGAGAACTTCCAGGAGCAGCTAGGCGTCCCCTGCATCAAAGCCGAGTGGACCCACCAAATCTGGGACGCCATCCAAAAAGCCGCCCGTGGTGAAGAGTGCTGGTCCCACACCGAAGAACCCCTCGCCCTCACCGCCCTCGGTTAGCTCCGCATGGCAAGGCGCACGGCAACAACCTCTACTACTGCTCGCCTTGATAGCGACGGGGTAGAGGTAGGGCTGCCCAGGCGGGAGTTCCTGCTGCTATGGGTGGCGGTTAGTGCCCTGTCGTCCGTCGCCAACAAGCTGCTCTTTCTAGCTACAAGCGCCGCCGGTATTGACCTTGGCCTTCTAGAGTACGCCTTTAGCTTCGCCTCTCTGATCCTGCCCCAGTGGTTCGTTCTGAGCCGCTACCTGCTGCACTTCTCCGCCTGGGAGTGGTTGTGGCGATATGGGCTCGGCTTGCTGCTGGGCATTATCGTGGCAGCGCTCGCGCTCGTCAGCATTGTAGTGGCTAGTAGCGTTCAACCTGGAGCCGTGAAAGCCGCCACGGAGAACCAGGTCATTGTGTTGGTCACTCTAGTCGCACTGTTCCTTGTTATAGGCCTCGCGGTGGGCCTCGCAGTATGGCCCATGCTACGGCGCTATGCCCCCGGCCAGCCCTGGCAACCCTGGGCATTTGCCAATGCCATTTTCTTCGGCCTCGGCGTAGCTATCAACCAACTAGCCGTCATCCTCGGCTATTCCGGCCCCATTAGTGACTTTCTAACCGTCTTCGCATCAGATGTCCTCGGCAGCCTCCTCACCGGCTACGTCCTCCTCAAAATCCTCCACCAACCCATCTCCCTACAATTACCCGCCCCCACCTACACACCAAGACCCCGCAAGAGACGCCGCCGAAAATAGACGATGAAACCGCAAAGGCACAAAGAGCGAAAAGGACCGCTAAGAAGATAAGGGTCTAGAGGACACAAAAGGGCCAGGGTACATGTTAGCGTACCCTGCCCCTCTTGCTTGAACAACAATCCTAATCTCTGCGCGTCCTTTGCGTCCTTTGCGTCCTTTGCGTCTTTGCGGTTTCGTCTCTCTCTTATTGCTGCTGGGCCACAGGAGTCCCGCAGTCAGCGCAGAACTTCTTCCCCGCCGCCACCTGCGCCCCGCAATTCGAGCACGTCACGCTCTGCGGCATAGGCTGCGTCATCTGCGAGCCGCAATTGTCGCAGAACTTCGTCCCGGCCAGCGCCTGGTTCCCACACTTCGGGCAGGTTGCCAGGCTGGCCTTCGCCTTCTCCTGCGCCTCGGCCATCTGCTCGCCCGCCTGCCTGAACGCATCCGTTACCCCGAATATGCTCGCCACACCCTTCACGAACCCCGCCGCCTGCGCCGCCTGGGCCTCCGCAATCTCCTGCTTGCGGGGCGTATCGTCGTTGCAATACCCCGACTGCATATCGAAGTCCGAGATGCACACCACCTGCTGGCACGTCGGGCACTCCCGGAAATACTGCTGCACCTGCCCCCACGCCCCGTCAAGCTCCTGCTGCGACATATCCGTCCGGTAGCGGTCCTGCTCCATATTGTCCGCGATCGCGCTGCCCACCAGCGGCACGTTGCGCAACAACCCACCGAACGCGCTCTTAGCCACGTCCTGCTTCACGGTGTTCGCCACGTTGGGCTGGCTCCGGTACTCCCTGTTGCACTTATCGCAATAAAAGATAGCATAAGGCCCCATGCCGTCATTGCTCACGTTATAGCGAGGCATGCGCATACCACTAACCCTCCTATCCAACAACCAAACAACACTACAACCCGGCCCTACATCACACGCCCGGCCAGGCCACTACGCCGTCTAGTATAAAATCCCCACGCCCCACCGTCAATAGCCCATTTGACAGACCACTATCCCGTGTCGCTCTCTCCAAACCCCGCTCCCTGATATAATATGTCCACCTGAAGGACTGCGGAGATCGCATACAGAAGGCACGCACACCGCCAGGTGAGCGTCCATAACTGTAGGAGGACAGGCACCGCGCTATGCATAGCATGGACTTCCAGCCCACTCACCCCAACACACAGGCCCCCGCCCGCAAACTCCTACGGTTATGCCCCGTCTCCGTGGCCGCCTGGCTGCTTTGGGTAGTAGTCACCCTCCTGTGGGCGGCGTCCCTAGTCCCCTTCTACTTGCGAGGTATGCACCTCTACCCCTCCGGCGCTCTCATCACCGCAGGCCACGTCCCTCCCTACGTCCCGGTGTTCACGGACGTGTACGGCACCTCGTCCGCCAGCAGTTTCGCCTTTACGGTCATAAGCATTGCCCCTTGCTTCTTCGGCCTCGCCCTGCTAGGCGTCTTCTCCCGCCTCCTCGCCTTCCGGCACACCTATTCCACCCTCGGCCTGGTCCTGCGCATCGCCGCCTTCATCGCAACCACCCTCCTCGTCGTGCAAAGCCTGTACATGGCGGCCACCTTTGTCACCTGGGGCCTCGACTGAACTCTCCCCGTCCTCACCCCGAGCGCAGCGAATAATCTCGTCCGACAGCACCGAAGCCCTGCCCATGTCATTTCGAACGCAGTGAGAAATCTCGTCCCTCACCACCCAACCCACCCCTTTCCCACACCACCCC
>JALZHG010000461.1 GCA_030914045.1 Chloroflexota bacterium
CACTTTCACAGAGCTTGGATCAAACGAGAGGTCGCGCATTATCGAGTTGAACAGGGCCACCTCCGCCGCAGCAAGGCCGTTGAGAATGTGTTCCACCGCTATGTAGTATTGCTCAAGACGCTTTGACTCCTGTAGAGCGTATTCGAAAACACGCTGCCCGCTCTCGTCGAAACGATCTTTGTAAGTTCCTAAGTCGACCATGACATCCTCAAATATAGGTATGTTTGCAGTAGCCGCAAGAGAGTTGAAGCAACTTCACGTCTTAATTATATAAGATATGAGCTGCTGGGGCGCGCCTAACGCCCGGCATCACCCGCCGCGGCGGGACGGGGTTACGGCCGAGACTTGCGGATGAAAGCAACGCTATTCGCGGTCGGGTGCATGCCGTTGTTAGATTGCGTACCCGGTCAAACTACCTTCTACCTTTAGTGTCCTCTAAAACCAAGCTCAACTCCCATTCCGGATCAGCGAACTCGTCCTCACCCTTTATCAGCAGCCATTGCCGCTCCCGCTTTCCCATCCTGACCAATCTAAATCCCCCACGCAATTTCCGCCCGTACATCGTGAGGCCCAAGCTCCCGCTGCCCAGTTGGGCCACAGGGTCGCCCGCCGGTTCATACTCGCCCGCATCCCAGACTACGACCTCGCCTGCCCCGTACTTGCCTTCGGCGATGCGGCCCTCAAAGCCAATGTAGGAGAGGGCATGGTCTTCCACCGCTACGGCCAACCGCTTCTGCTTCGGGTCGAGGGATGGCCCCTTCGGCACGGCCCATGATTTGAGCACTCCGTCCATTTCAAGCCTGAGGTCGAAATGCAGGTGGGAGGCATGATGCTCATGAATTACGAACCGGAGCCGCTTCATCGTTAAGAGCCTCTTTCAACTCTTACTATGTATATCAATCACCGAGGGATATGCGAGCAATCTAACGCCCGAATTAACCGGGCGCGCACACAACATCATAAGCAGCAAGTCTCGCGCATGAAAGCCACGCTATTCGCGCTCCGGTTCAATGAGTTGTTCGGCGGCGCACGGGAAACTACGTTGCCGCGACCAGCGATAGCTTTGACCTGACAAATGCCCCAATTGCGCCGGCGAGCGTAAAGATAAGTGCCCCGCATATTATCCCGTATCCCACATCAGGTTGATACGCCGCAAGGGCCTTGAGTGGGGCGTTTGCCCAGACGGGGACGGCTATCAGCATGACACAGCTCATCGTAGCCCCGAGAACCAGGTGGGCTATGGCTTTTGTTCTCATCCTTACTAACAAAGGGCATCCGAGTTTGCTCCATTTCCACGACTGGCGGATGAGTTGGGCCAGCCCCAACAAAAGGGTGAGCAGCAAGAGGAGCCGCTGTAGAAGCTCATAAGGGAAATAAGCTCCTGTCCGCTGGCCGTGAAGTCGCCTGATGATGCCATCCATCAGGTCATGGTGGAGCGTAAAACTATTGACGTTGGCAAGAATAAGGATGCCGTATCCCTTTTCCGGTAAGGTATTCATGTTGGAGCTAAAGCCTTCGGTGAGTCCGGTATGCCAGACTGATCTGAGCCCGTTCCACTCTCCGGCGGCCCACCCCATCCCGTACCGTGAGCCGATGCCGCCCGGCGGTTGATGCATCAGCGCAAGGCTCGGCGGCGTGATGACCGGGCGACCTTCGTACGTTCCCCCCTGCAAATGCGCGATGAGGTAATGGCACATATCTTCGGCACTGGAGGCGACGTAGCCCGCTGCCACGCTCACGCTATCGTAACGCGGGGTGGAGACTGAAACGGGCAGGCCGAAAATGTACTGATGACCTCCCGTGAGGCCGTGCCCCATCGCATCGTCATAGGTTAAATAGGTAGAGCGCATCTGCAAAGGATTCAGGATGTGTTCGCGCACGTAGGCGGCATAGGTCTGCCCGGTGACGGCTTCGATGAGCATGCCCAGAATCCTGTAGTTGAGATTGCAATACTCATAAACCTGTCCAACCGGGTGCGCCAACTCAGTTCGGGCCAGCGAGTCGGCATCCGGCGGGAAGAATCCGGCGGATGTCGGAAGGCCGCTCGTCTGGTTCAGCAGATGCCGGACGGTGATGGTTCTGGATGCCTCAAGGTCTTTCAGCCGAAACCACGAGAGGTATTGATAGACGGGCGTATTCAGGTTCAGGGCCGACGCCTCGACGAGTTGCATCACGGCAAGGGCGGTGAAGGATTTGCTCAGGGAACCGATGAGGAAAGGAGTTTGCGGGGTAATCCTCTGGCCGGACGTTGTTCCGAAACCTTTCAAATAGACAATCCTGTCACCTCGGATGATACCGACGGCAAGGCCGGGAACTTGCGAAACTTTCATCTGGGACGCGATAAATGTTGTGAGTTCCGCTTCGTCGAAGCCTGCTTCCTGAGCATGAGAACATGTATGCGCCGCGAGGAACACGGTGAGTAAAGCGAGCGCTTTGCGAGTGAAAGACATGGTACGTGACCGCACTTTATTCCTCAACACCGTCGATGTATACGTTAGCCGCCGAACGCCCGGCATCACCCGCCCGGACACAACTGCGGGCAGCCTCCGATCCTGCGGCTGGCATCCGCGCTGATGCGGGACGGGTGCATGCCGTAGTTAGGCGGCAGTCAACGCGCGGAACGCACCCCTTCGACCTCTGCACGCCATTCTGGCCTACTTGCCTCCAAGATTCTAAGTGC
>JALZHG010000462.1 GCA_030914045.1 Chloroflexota bacterium
ATGAGCGGCTCCGATTGTCGGCGCGAGCGCTTGCCACAGGCGTTGACCGGGGTGCCCCGAGGCCAGGTGAAGCCGCACCTTGGTGAGCATCTGGCGCACCCTTCCGCCGATCTTGATGAGGGTTAGACTCAAGTGTCCAGCTGCATCCTGCGAATGCCCCCCACCATCAGCCTCCTCCTTAACTCGTCCAACAACCAGTAGGCCGCTGCGTGTAGGAGCAAGCGAAACTGGTTGGCAAAGAAGCGCTGGCAGCTTAAGCGGTCGGCCTTCAGCGCCACCTTGAAGTCCTTTATCCACCCCCTCGACCTCGCCGCGCTTGACGTACCAGTCGTAGACCCCGGCGACCTTTACCTGATCACTGACGATCTTTCGAGCCACTAGAGTCCGCCCATCAGAGAGTGGCCGGAGAACCACCCGAGGGCGAAACAAGTTTTTGGAACTCCAATGGAGAGTTCTGTTCTCTGGTAGGCTTATGCTTCCGTTCCATGCGTCCCCTACGCACCCTGGCATTTCTTCACTGCACCCTGAGATCAGCATGATACGTGGCGATGAATCTTTGATGAACGCTTCGTTCTATTCACGCAGCCGCATCTTTATGCACCACCACAAGATGTAGGGTTTAGGGTTTGGTACCTGACCGGGGCTATCAGGTGTTTCTGGCCCCATAGGACCGGGGCTATGCAGGATCCTGGATACGTACTTCCGAGAATTCGCCTTCCCCGCAGTTGGGTGAATAAGCGTCTCATGTACCTGGCCACCTGCTCGCAACTGTAGTATGCAACAAAAATCACTCATTTGAGGGATGCGACCGAACCTCCCCTTCTGCCAACATTCCTTGTAAGTGCCACAGCGATACAGAGAGGAGAGGTGAACAGAGAGGGTATGGACGAGAGGGAGGTGTTGCTCTACACTCGTAGCCGCTCCCTACGCTGCTGGCGCGCCAAACGTCTGCTGGCGCGCAGGGGCTACCATTTCGAGGTCGTCGAGACGACCAACGACGGGCTGCGCGGCTTGCTCAAGCAGCTCACTTCGAGCGACTACCGACGGACGGTGCCCTACCTCTTTGTTGACCACCGTCCGGTGGGTGGCTTCGCCGAGATCCGGGCCTGTGACAGCTCGGGCGTCCTCGAACACTTAATACGGGATGAGCTTTAGGCCCATTTTGTGCTCTGCGCTGGCACCTATCGAAAAGCCCACTAAAATCGGCGGGACTATGCGGCTTGAGGTCTCGATGATCGAGATCTGATATGCAGGATGCAGGATATGGACTTCCGAGAATTCATGACTTCCACGCAGCTCGGTGAATAAGCCTCCAGTCAATGCGCCGGAACCCTCCAGGTGCCATCATGGTTGATCTCGACCCAACCGGGAGGAACGCGAGTTAGCAAGGAGGAAGCTCCTGTGCCGGGGGCCCAAGAAAAGAACAAGGCCCTGGTGCGCCCTGGTGCGCCGCTTCTTCGAGGCGCAGGGCAAGGGAGATCGCGATGCCCTTGAGGAGCTTTTTTGGCCCCCGACTTCGTCGACCACAGCTTGCTTCCCGCCCAAGACCCTGGACGCGAGGGCTACATCCAGTAGTCAGTTGCCGAGGTGCACTTGAGTCGGATGTTTCAAGGAGTTCATCCTTTCAAGGAGTTCATCCCAGATTCATCGCCCTACGATATGGTGGAGACAGAAGGACAAGGGAAGGAGGCGACGCATAGGGAGGCGTATCGCGTTAGGCGGTTAAGTGTGCCGGGGGATAGCGGCACGCCGGAGGGGCAATTAGGGAGCTAAATAGGAGGAGGAGGACTGCAGTGAAACGTAGGATGCTAGTGGTTGCGCTTAGCGCCCTTCTAGCGCTTGCTGTAGCTACGCCCGTGGCCTTCGGGCAGGCGGCCGAGCAGCAAGAAGACTCGACGGCGTACGGGCGGACTGGTGAGCTGGCTGGTGCGTGGTTGCAATGGGCCTTGTCGAAGCCCATACCCAAAAACCCCATGATAGGCGAATACAGGGGCGGACCCAAATGCAACGGGCGGCCCGTGAGCGAGACGCCAGGCGAGCAGAAGTGGTGGTTCCTGGCCGGGACATTTGGCGCGACGCAGCCCGGGGTGGAACGCACCTGCACCATGCCGGCGGGAAGGTGGCTTTTCTTCCCCGTCGCCAACTATTTGTTCATCATCACCGAACCCGGTGAGAACGAGGAGTTAGGGCGCAAACAAGCAAACGAGTTCATGGATAGCGTGCTAACCGATCCCGACCTCAGCATGTCCGTTTGGGTTGATGGGAAGGAAGTGCTACGACGCGCAGATTCTCCGCTCGTCAGCGTGACAGTCCCAGAGGATAATGTATTCGACCTGTTCCCCGGGGTGGACCTTAAAGGAGGTTCTTACGAAGGGCTAACCGATGGGCTGTGGGCGACGGTGCCGCCTTTGTCTAAGGGCAAACACACCATCCACTTCGCGCTGAGCGCTCCAAGAGAAGACTTCAGGCAGGACAACACGTACCACCTGACGGTAATAACGCGAGCCAAGCCCGCTTCGTAGCACTTGGGGGCAAGAGGCTCGGAGCCAATGACGATGAGGAGGTGGTCTTCCGGCCGCCTCCTTTATTTAGAGCTCCGTGCTCCGATGTCGCGAACTTCCGAGAAAGCCGCTTACGCGAAGTTTTCGGTGAATAGGCGTCGTACCAGTGGCTCCTAT
>JALZHG010000463.1 GCA_030914045.1 Chloroflexota bacterium
TCCGATAGACGGCTACGAACTCTTCAGTTATGGCGTAGGGTACCCCGAAGTGGTTTTTCGCCGAGCCCGGTATCCCGCTGATCACCTCGCTCCTGCTGATCCTTCCGAAAAGCTTGTGTATCTGCTCTGAGGCGAGTCCCCACCAGTTGGCCCTCATGGCGACCTGCAACGTAGGATGGCCGAGGATGGCGGGCGTCCACTCGACGGTGTGGATTTTGGCCATGAGCGCCGCGTTTATGAGCCGGGCACGGTCGAACAACTCGTCGCCGGGCCAGGAAGGGTACTCGGCGTGCAGCCGGTCGCAGATCGCGTTGTGCTCGCGGCTGAAGAGCGCATGCATCATGGCGAAGCCGACCCAGAAGCCCGGTTCCCCCGCGGGATCCCGGGAGGGATCGGGATCCACGGGTACTATGAGGTCGACCCTTATCTTGCCGTGCTGCTGTCCCTCCCTGATTTTGTCCTGGATCTCCTTATTGCTACCGTAGATCTGTGATCCGTCCCACCAGTGGGTCTCGGTATTGATGAAGGTGGGCGGCGAGGTGTCGCTCGGAGAGCGTGTGGCCTGGGGTGTGCGTGGGATTCGCATGGGGGTCTCGGTCCAGGGATCATCTTCACCGAGTTCCAGTTCCCACGGGTTGTTCATGTCGCCCTTCCCGTGGCTTAACCAGTCACGAACCATGAACTGGATCCACGAAGCCGCCAGCAGGTTGAGCGTAGTAGCGGGCTTGAAGGTGTCGCGCGTTAGGAGCACGCGGCTGACCGTGTGAGGGTTCGGCCCGTTGCGGATCGACCAGCTGTTCTCAGGATACGTATGTTCGAGTGGTACATTGCGACCAAAGGGCATCCCGGCGCTACCCATCGTTGGACTCTCCAGGTCGTTGAAGGTTCCGTCTGCGGTGCGTTTGGTGAGATGATGGCCATCCGTCGGTTCGCGCTCGATAAGCCGTGGCACCGACCACGTATCGTGTAGATTCTGTGTACGCAATTTCTCACGGATCCCGATCAACGTCGCGAGCCCCGACGGAACCGACAATCTGTGCCAACCGAACCGTCGGTCGATCGCCTCACTTATCCACATAAACAACCACGATAACAACGGCTTGAAAAGAACTCTGTACATCTATGAAGGTCCTCTCGTATAGGATTCGTCTCGGAGAGCAGGATCACCGCTGGAAGACTTGCGAACCGGCTGATAGCCCCTCTTGCCGACAACTACCTCCTGTCTCTTTGGCCATCGTCCCAACCTTTACCAGACAACCAGACGGCGATGAATTCAGAATGAATCCTAGATGAAATCACCGTAAATTACTTGTCCCGGCTGCTGCCCGGTCTCTGGCACCGGCCCTTCACTAATAACGGACTCCTGCTCCCGTGTGCCATCCTGAGTACCCTGAATAGCAGTTGGCAACCGATCGTGTTGTTGGCATGTAGGGTTGGTTGGATCCTGTGGCCTTTGGGAGAATGTGCGCGGGTGTTTTCGTGTAGCCCGGCCCGGGTACCCATTGAAGCGGAGTGCAAAACGGAGAAGGAGAGCGCATGGACGATGCGACGCAGCAGCGCGTGATCACCTTGGTGGCCGCCGGCATAGCCTACGTCATAAGCCACTCGTTGACCAATCGCTTTATAGACATACCCGAGCAGAGGGGCATCAAGGACGACGTCCTCGAAGCAGTCCTCAAGGGAGCGACTACCGCGACCTCCACTATCCTCGCTTCGATCATAGTGCGTCGGTTGGTAAGGAGCTAGGGGAGCGCAAAGCTCCTCCGGCGTTCGCCGGGGCGCAAACTCTGCCACGACCCGCGAGGGGGAGTTTACGCTATTCATGGGCGGCGCCCACCCGTCGTGCGCGATAGGGAAGAGGTCTTGAATTCTTGTTGCCGTTTGGCGGTTTGTGTATCATCGCCGGCAGGTGTGGAGGCAGGGAAGGGCCCTCGCCGAAGCGCTGCCGCTTGGCGAGCGAGGGCCGCGCCGTCGGGCCCGAAATCGGGAGGTTCGTTATGGTAAGGCTCGAGGGTAGGGTCGCGATCGTCACCGGCGGCGGTGGGGGATTGGGCGAGGGGATCTGCGGTACTTTAGCCGCCGCTGGCGCGACGGTCGCCGTGGTGGACGTGGCGCGCGAAGAAGCCGAGCGGGTAGCACAGCAGACGTCCTCGAATAGCGGCCGGTGCATTGCTGTCGAGGCAGACGTCTCCGACCGTCGTTCCACACAGGAGATGGTCGAGAGGGTGGTGGGCGAGCTGGGTGGGGTCGACATCCTGGTGAACAACGCTGCCATCTACCCGCTACGCCCGTGGACGGAGATCGAGGAGGAAGAGTGGGACCGGGTGATGGCTGTCAACCTGAAGGGCTACTTTCTGTGTGCCCGGGCCGCCTTCCCAAGCATGAGGGATCGCGGGCACGGCCGCATCATCAACGTGGCCTCGATCACCTTCTTCATCGGCTGGTCTGGCTTCCTCGACTACGTCTCCTCCAAGGGAGCTGTCATCGGCTTCACCCGCACGCTCGCCCGGGAGGTCGGCCCGGAAGGAATCACCGTGAACGCCATCTCGCCCGGCGCCTTCCCAACCGCTGCCGAGAGGGTCCATCCGGACCAGGAGGCTCTAAACAGGCGCATACTCGACCAACAGTGCCTCAAGCGCCGCGGCAAACCCGAGGACGTAGGCAACCTAGTGT